>CAMBXP010000030.1 GCA_945871895.1 Chryseobacterium gleum
TAAATTAGCTGCATTCAGCCCTTATAATTTTTGTAATAATAGTCCTATTATTTCTGTGGATCCTGACGGACAATTCCCTATTTTAATCAATGGTAGAGTAAGTAATGATGGTGAGCGGGCAAGCTGGAAGTATTGGGATAAAAAGGTAAGAGAAACCATAAAAGCTAAGACTGGTTATTATCATAGTCAATTTAAGTATGTTGACGGTGACAAAGGGCAAATGCCGAGCACTAGAGTTGAAGCAGGCACTATTAAAGGGAAGGCAGATGCAGCAGCTGTTTATGCCATACTTAAGGCATCTGCTGTAGATGGCAAAATAACAGAGCAACTTCAAATTTTTTCACATAGTCGAGGAGGTGCCTTTGCAGCCGGCTATATGGATGGGCTAACAGCAGAAGTTAAAAAATTAGCAGCTGCGGATAATTTAGGATTTGCATACGGAGAAGAAAATATCATAGAGTATTCTGTTAATCTAGCTCCTCATCAATCTAATTGGATTGACCAAAAAACCAGTAAAAAGAATGTTAATATAAGTCATATTGGAGATCCCCTTTCTGGAGACGATGCTACAGGAAATGCTGTTAATGTAGAATCAATACCTGAACAAGATCAGTTCGATCAACATGGAAATGCAACTTACAATACCGAATTAGGTGTCGTTTTGGAAGCTTTGGAAAAAAACACTGATGCGGCAACGTTGACTGCTGAAATTAAAAAGGCGTATCAGACATATGATAAAGGAAGAACAAATGGAGGTACCTCTACTGTTACAAAATCTGTAGAATAAATATTATGAGTGATAATCTATTGTTATATATAATTTCTTTTTCTTGTTTTTTATTAATTCTGATTTTGTATAAAAGAAATAAAAAATTTGCCATTCTAAATACAGTGATATATCTTTTTTATAGTGTATTGCTTTATTTTATGTTTTTCACAAAGGGATCGGGTGGGTCTGCGTTTCTTTGGTGGTTCTATTTAATGATTCTTTCTGTTGTTCAGATTTTAATTGTCGGCATATACTTGATAATAAGGCTTGCAAAGAAACAATGATGAGAAGTTTTGTTATACTTTTTCAGAAGATGAAATATTCAAACAGTTACCAATTCAAAGATGTGGGTTTGTGGTGTCGTGATATATATAAACAATACATTAATGATTTAAAAAAGAAGGAATAAAAGTAAGCATCCTAGCAACTACATGTTTCAATAATGCTCTACTGGATTTAGCTTTGCTCAAAAAATAAAAGATGAGCAATATCAGGAATAAGATTGAGGAAATTTCAGATTTTATGGAGGTGAATTATCCAGCTATAGCAAATAAGGCGAGCGGCACGTTTAATGATTCGGAAACAGGACAAAGAGCGAATTATAATATGTTTAGAGATAAATACATGGAGAAAAATAGCACAACAGGATTTTGGGAAAAGAAAAAGGATATGTGGAAGAAAGATGGTGAAGGTGTGTGGGTACCAAAAACTGCTAAAGAGCTAGAGACTAAATAAAAATGTATACTTATTTTAATGTATAGTATGAGACTATTGTTTTGCTTCCTGAGTATAAGTGCAATTTTTTCGTGTTCTCAATTATTTATTAATGAGCAGACATCAGAAATTACCTCGATAGAATCAACATGTGTTGTTTTTGATGGTCTAATCAAAGATTATTCTCCTGATAGTATTAAAAATATAGATTTTCTTCAGAACGTTACCGAGTTAAAAAAATGGTATCTTCCTCCACGTTTTATCCTTTATTTTAAAGAAGATCCAGAGGAACTTATAGGGATTGATTATTATGAAGTAAGATGTGTTTACAATAAAGGCATTAGCAATAATGTTTTGGGAGGGCTGGATTCCCAGTTAACTGATTTGGAGAAAGTCAGGATATTTACAAGAGTTCAAACAACACTAATGAAATATCAATGTGAGAAAGGTAAGTTGAATTCATTGGAAGCTATTAAAAATATTGGCAAAATGATAAATTGGAGTAATCCCGAAAATCGCAAAGAATTTGCCAAGTAAAAATAGGGGCTCAATATCCACTACTTCTTCTCCTTCTTTTTTAAATCATTAATGTGTTGTTTGTATATATCACGACACCACAACCCCACATCTTTGAATTGATAGCTTTTTGAATATTTCATCTTCTGAAAAAGTATAACAAAACTCCCACCGTTATCTTTAGTTAATCGATTTAAATCACTGCTAGAAACATGCAACGAATCACCTGATTTCAGATACAAGATATCATCAAAAACAATATAATGGCCATAAGTATTGTTATATAAATATCCATCAATATAAATATTGAAACTGTTACAAGTATCACATTTAATATCAATTACTTGCGAAACTTTTCTATTAAGCATATCCTCTAATTGAATTGTTTTCACATGTAAAGTATCATTTATAAAAAAAAGAGAGGAAGGAGTGTTAGGATGAGAATACTTGATGTTATTGATGTAAATATTTGCTTGAGGTACTAATGATTTTTTATCCTTAATTAAAATTGTTCCTTGTTGATTTACATGAATCTCTTCTATTTCTATACCATTTGGATATGCTTGATAATGGCTTCTTAGCAAAAGCGAATCATTTGACTCTTTATAGGTGCCATATGAAAAATCAGAACCAGCGGCATACAAATATTTACCATTTTCAAACAGACACAATTTTTCATCATAGTTGATGTAAGCTTTTTTTAGTTTTCTATCCGAACTACAAGAAAATAGCAGAATCGAAATACTTAATATTAAAATATTTCTCATCATCGTTTCATTGGTTTATTACCTCTTTCGACTACTCTTTCAAATTTGAATTTTCCAATTGTAATATCTCGTCCGAATATTCTAAATGGTAAAATCTGAAGTCTCGGAACAGGACTATAGTTATCCTTACTCTGGAAATCTTGTTCATAGGTTCCCGATCCTGTATAACCAGGCCCGCCTAATCCATTATTCTGCATTTGTGAAGGAGGATGCTGGTCATCAGGCGCAACAGATTGCTGTGGAGTTGGAAATGGAT
The DNA here is from genome assembly GCA_945871895.1 of Chryseobacterium gleum. Classification (GTDB taxonomy): domain Bacteria; phylum Bacteroidota; class Bacteroidia; order Flavobacteriales_C; genus JAHEZL01. Next base: position 3,023 of record CAMBXP010000030.1, read on the forward strand.
ACCTATTACTTGCCCACTGATCTGCATTTTGAACAGCATTAAACACTTGAGCAGTAGTTGCGCCCTGCACCGGTATAGATTGAACCGAAGATCTTGCAGCTCCCGCAGCATAATCATTAACATCCATCAACTCACCTTCTGTTTGTGAAAATTCAGCGCCTTTTCCATTAGGTGTTAAGTAAAATTGCCTTGTTTTAAACAAATAGGCCATTTTCAATGCTCCGGCTAAATTCGCCATTGAAAAACCGTCTTTTGCATAGAAAACTTCTACCTGACCAAAAAGTGATGCATGCTTTTGATCTACAGCAATATCATACGCTCCAAATCTTCCTGAATTAACCTGATCAATATGTTTTGACACACTAAAAACTACCGTACTCCAAAACATTTCTTTAAACTCATTAATAGACTGATCATTTTCTCTTCTTAAATAAGCAAGCGCTCCTCTGTCTACACCTGGTTTTGCAAGCTCTCTTCGAATTTGATATTTCCTTTTTTCTAACCCTATTCTATATTTAGCTACAGCAATCAAATTTCCAACAAAAATATCACCATTCACATCTGTATTTATTATTGGATTATTTCCGAAACAAGCATAATTACTCATGCTCACTTGATCTTGAGGATCTAAATTCCATCTTCTTCCACTTCTTCCATCATACTCCCAATAAAGTGCTGTTGTATGCCCTTCACCTAACTCTTCAATTTTCTCTTGTGTATTGAAGGAGTAGCGATAGCTAGGCGTAGAATACTTTCTAGCGCTCATAGCCATACCAAATGGTGTGAAATCGCTGGCACTTACAACATCGGCATCGAACTTTTTATTCACGATAGAAATGATTTTTTAATAACCGTCTGTCACCCAATTCTTAGCCCAGATTTAGTTATAATGAATATCCCTAGTTAAAATATTTTTGTTTTTAAAAATATACTCGACATACTCACTCTGAACATATTGAATTCGGACAAGCTTATTTTTTTCAAATGACAGAACTAATGCATTGGTATAATTCGAATAGTGATCAGGGAAATTTATGTACCAAGCATTATTAATTTGTGAAGTTGCATCCATCAAAACAAGATTAAATTTTTCTTTCGAACTAAAGAAATCAGGAATATGGAATTCGTAAAGGAGCTTTTCTAAGCTATCACCAACACTAATATTATTGAATTCAAATAATGTATCAGAAATAGAACAATAATTCACATATACTTCGCTGGTTTTTTTATTTTCAAAGCGCTTTAAATCAGCAGTATGCAATACTATAGAGTCTTCGGCACTATAAAAACCAGTTAAAAATGGACCATCAGTATAATCTATTCTCTTATACCTTGATTCTTCAGTTAAATTATAATATGATTGATTGAGGTGTTTTGGCAGTAGATTACCCCAAAAAGAACCTGTTAAGAAATTTGTTTCTTGTGTCTTGTTGTAAAAACAATAAGCATACATACCTGATTCAAAAAGCAACAATACTTTTTCATCTAAAATTCGTCTTAAGTTATTTGGTTTACTTTCACGAGGATATAATTGTTCTCCAATTAAAGTTAATTTCAAACGGTCTATGTACAGGGAGTCAGTCCTATTTATACTAACTATTTTTTTTGTTCTTTGATAACTACAAGAAGCGTAAAAAGGAAAAACAACAATAATGATTAATACAAAACTGGATATACTAATTAGTGCTTTCATTAAAAGGCTGTTTTTTGAATTAGTTTAAAATTCATTCCATTACCAAAATCAGAGCCAGGTCTACTCTTTTTACCAGTACTATCGTAATCCGTTGTTGATCCTAGCATTTGGTTTATAAGCTTGGATGTTTTTTTACTGAGTTCACAATTGTATTTAAGTTCTGTACCATTCTTAATATACTCCGTACAAACAACATAACAACCTTCTGTCCATTGCCCAACTTCAGTTTCTACAGCAGCTGAAGCTACTGGATGAATTTTAACCCCCCTACCTGAAACGTCACCGCCAGTTTCTCCACTTGATACAAGAGGTTGGACCCATTTAAATAATGATTGATTGGTGCCATCTCCTGTACCGGCAAGTGTATACGTGTCATCAGGTAACCGTTTACCTGATCCCACAGCAGTACTCGCTTCTCCACCTGGAGTGATAGCAAAACCTGAAGCCCCCTCACTGTCTTTACCTGAAACATGGTAAACACCTAATGTATAAGAAGCATCATTCTCCAAATTTAACACACTAAGCCTTTTGCCATATTCACCTTCTGAGAAAGTATAAGTTTTAGTCTCAGTACCATCGTTAACTCTAAACACATCATCACCTGATACGATTTTAGTACTAGATATTCCCCATTTACCGTCAGTCTTAGTAATATCTAAAGTGTCAGCCCCCATCCAATCAACAAAAATTATTGGATTATTAGAAAATGTGGTATATGGGCTTTCATACATCTTAATAACAGGATCCACATTCCACCTTCTCCCCAACTTACCATCATACTCCCAATAAAGTGCCGTTGTATGTCCTTCTCCTAACTCTTCAGTTTTTTCTTGTGTATTGAAGGAGTAGCGATAGCTAGGCGTAGAGTACTTTCTAGAGCTCAAGCAAAAACCAAATGACGTGAAATTACTCGCACTTAAAATATCCACTTCGAACTTTTTATTCACGATAGAAATAATGTTTAGTTTTTAATTCCCGTTCGTTCCTGAGTCCTCAATTTCATGACGATTACTTAAAAGTTTTTTCCATATTTGAGAATATATAGTATCCAATACCAATACATTTCCAACAAGCATTTCGTCCCATATCAAATGGTTATTAATATCTCTATTTCTTACTGAAATCATTTTTTTTTGATAATCAAAATGCAAGTCTCGAATTAAACAAGAAAGGGTATCATTGACGAAAAATTCCTTTTTCATAACTGAATCTGAAAATACGTCATTCCTATACCCTGAATATAATCCTAATGACTTTTTCACATATAAATCAACACTAAAAACAGATGAATCCATTTCTGATTTTTGTATGATTTTATTGCATTGTTGACCTGCTCCACCTTCAAAGACAATTAAATCAAATTTATATTTACTGGGTAAATCTTCCCTATAATATTTCTTTCTAAGCGATCTCTCTTCATTTAAAAAGGCTGTTATTACATTCATATTGATTTTTTCAATTTTCTCAGATACAAAGTAACACGCTGAGTATAGGGTTAATGTACTATCGTAAAACAATAAATGCGGGTCATATTTTTCAGGGTTATCTGAAATGTTTACTAATAAAATAACATCCAATTTATTAGGGTAAATCTGTTCTGCTTTACGCAAAACATCAAGAGTCAATTTAGACCCAATAGGATATTTAATGTAAACGTCATTATTGTTTGCTACTCCGCAGTTTGTCAAAAAAACCACAATAAAAGCAACGAAAAGCGTAATGTCTTTTTTCATTACAAACTGCCCTTTTTAATGAATGTATTTGGAATCTTTATGTGCATTAAATGCCCATTACCAGGCAAACGCCCTAACTCCATTTTTTGATACATTGCTGAACCAATATTATGGCCCAACTTTTCAGCATACTGAGTGCTCTTACTCTCCGAGGTAAAAACTTTTTGCTGATAAGATTCTAATGCATCAAAACCAATACGCCCATTTTCCCAGCCTAGGCCATTCCTGCCTGCAACTATCCCTGCCCCGATATTTCCAACATCTCGAGCCGAAGCATATATTTGTTTTCCGTTAACTGTCCCCAAAATCGGCATACCTCTATAATATGTTTCATCAGTATTATAGTAGGTAGTAGTAGTTCCGTTTGTACGTTTAAAATCATATTTTTTACCCCCAGTAGCATTGCTACAATAAGTTACTAAATCGGGATTTTCTGCTAAAAGTTTATTTAGGAAATTTTTACCCCCTTGATCACCTGTAGTTATTGTTCCCATCCACTTATTAGCATCCGCGTTATAAAATGACATTGGAGTAGCGGTATATCCTAGTAATTCACCAATTTTCCCATTGGCATCCTTTACATATATTCCGTTATCATCACCTTTTAAACTTCCTCCAATGACTTTGTATTTCCCTTCTGAAAGTTTACTAACAAATGTTGAATCACCCAAAGGATCTTTAAGATAAATTGGATTATTATCCATACTCACATAAGGGCTTTGCCATGAAAATTTATCGAAACGAGGGTCAATTGAAAACCACCTTCCCAATCTACTATCCAATAGTCTATAGGAAGTAGTGTAATCTCCTTCACTAATATCCGTTTCTTTTTCCATCCCATTGAATCCGTATCTGTACGAATTAGCGCAGTTTTTTTCAAAATCAGCTTCGAGCCCTTCGCTCTTTAGTACGATTTCAGTGCTTTTATAGCGGTAATATGATAATTTATAACATCCCATTTGAGTTTTCTAAAATAGATGTTTTCATTGAATTTGCCTATTAATTTTTACCATAAATGGCACTATTTAATTGCCTTTACTTTAAAGGGTGATACTTATTAATCCATTTTCTTTGTTCTTCAGCATCGATTCTTTTGTATCGTTCTGTGCTTGATGGAAATTTTTGACCAGCCATTAACTGAACATTCTCTAGGGCAATATTTTTTTCGTTTAACCAATTGGCAATTACGCTCTGCCTAATAGTGGTGGCGTTTAGCGTTCGTTCGGGAAAGAAGTGTTTTAGTGGTTTTAGCATTCTGTTGATGCCGTCTACCGTATATGCTTCGCCTCTGCTACCAATAAGTAATTTATTAGTGATTGTGGTACTTAAATTCTTTCGGTGTTCAGTCATGTATTTGTACAGCAACATAATTTGTGTGCTATCTAGTTTTAGTATTCTTCGAGAAGTTTTTGTTGTTGCTTTTATGTAAACGGTTGCTTCGTCCATATCTATATCGTCGGTACTTAAATTTACCAATTCTTTGCTGGTTAAGCCCTGATAGATTAAAAATGAAATGATGACTTTGTTTCTTAGTTCCAAATCGGCAAAGCGATTTACTCGGTTTAAAAGTACTTTTAATTCTGTTGAGGTAAATAAATTTTGTGTTTGAATGTTTTGCTTGCCTCTGCGAATAACAAGTGATTTGCATGGATGGTCGTTTCTTTGCCCTGTTTCCATTAGGTAATTGTAATACTTTTTTATTGCCGAAAGTATAGCTGTTGCTGTTGCCGATTGGCAATATTTTACATTGAGTTTGGCAATATATTGCACTACATCTTTATTGCCATAGCGTTTGGCTTTGGGGTTAAAAGCGATATAGTTTTCAATGTTGTACAAATAGCTTTTGGCGGTTTCTTTGGTGTGTTTTCTTAGCAGGTATTGTTTGAGTTTTTCTACTTTCATAATGAATGTATTTATTAAGAAATAGTTAGAATTCTTTTTCTACGCTGTTTAATGGCGTAAATGGCTGCTGTATCGAGGAGCGAATGTCCTAATAGATTTTTTATTAATTCTAATCCTGCACCACGATTTAAAAGATGTTCGGCAAGCGAATGTCTTAGGCAGTGCAGTGTAATGTTTTTGCTGATGATTTCATTGTTGTTTGTTCTGTTGATGATTTTCTTTAAAATATTATTCATGTGGCCCCCATCCATGCGTTTGCCTTTATTGTTTACAAAAAATGCTGCCTCATACAAGTTGTTGTATTTTAAGTAATTACTTCTTTCGGTGGTGTTGTAATCTCTTAAATACCTTATTACACCATCACTCATAGGAACTTCTCGGCGTTTGTTTCCTTTGCCCGATACCACTATTAAAATTCCACTATGAAATTGTACCGATGCCGAATCTAAAAAGTGCATTTCTTTTCTGCGTAAACCACAACCATAGGCGACTGATAGCAAAGCCTTTTCTTGCTTGGTTTCGCAAGCGGCGTAAAGTTCTTGCACCTCGGGTTCGGTTAACGATTGTCTTTCTTGAGTTTTCATTAGCTTAAATTTTGGAATAGAAAAACCTTTTTTTATCATATTGTTTTCCAGTAAATAGTCAAAAAACAATCGCATAGAAAACAAGTGTCCGTTAATAGTGCTTTGCGCTAATTTACCTCCTCTTCTTTTGTTGGGCCGAGTGTTGAGCATTTCGTAATATTGAACAAGCGTAATTGTTTTTACTTTATTAATGTTGGTAATTCCTTTTTGTTCCAACCACATCAATAACTCTTCTATGGGCGTGGTGTAAGTGGTAGCTATGCCTGAGTAATTTTTGGCCGTAATTAAGGTTTTGAATTCTTCATGTAATCTTTGATATTGCGGTGTGTGTATCATTCTTTTATTGTTAGATTTTAATAATTAGTTTTACAGCTGATATAAATCTATATAGTATGAAAAAGTTGTTTTTTGTTTTGTTTTTATTCTCTCTTTTAGCTGTGGATGCTCAAATAGCCGTTGGCCCCCAAATTAAAAGTTTGTTACCCGACCGGTTGGCAAGATTTAAAAAGACAAAGACAGTTTTTGTGTGCAAAGATTCTGATGACAGTACTGCTTTTGAAAGGGAATTAAAAAAAGTTTGGACAATAACAGAGCTTAGTTGTATGCCTTATTCTCGCTTTAAGAAGATGTTGTTAAACGACAGTACTTCATTCATCTTTATCTCTGGTATTACAAAGAGCAAGGCTATGGTTCATCAGCAGACGGGGCCTACGCCTAACGATGTAGTACTTACCCATACTCATATTTACCTTTCTTTGACTATGAGGGATTCGGCTGGTTATTTTGATGATTTATTTAGGGTTGATTTGCAGCCGAATGGAAAAGATGGTTTGAAGATATCTGAAAAAGATTTATCAATCTCTACCTATTTTTATTCAGAAGGTGAATTGAAAAATTGGAATTTAGGGATGTTAAAAGTTTATTTGAAATATGTTAATAATGAGTTGCTTAAAGAAGAGAGAAGGTGGTTGTATGCAAATGCTTTGGATAAGGAAGAGATTAAAAAATTGAAGGACAATGTTTTGTATGTAACCAATTACGCCCTCAACGAATATGATAAGTTTACAGCAGATGAAAGTAAAAAGCTTGATGCAAATGAATTATTTAAATCGTACCCATACAAATATCAGTTAATTAGTGCCGAGGAATTGGGCAAGCTTATTCTTAAATCTGATAAACCTATTTATTATCTTGTTTATGTGCGAAGCTCTACCGATAAATATGTAACTGTGTTTAACAGTGAAACAGGAAACATGTTGTATTCGCAATACACTGCGGCTTCTTATAATATTAAACCAAACGATATTAGTAGGTTGGCAAGGTTTATAGCCAAGTGATAAGGGGGGGGTGCCCTTGCCCAAACCTAAAGAATTCCTTATTTTCGTTCCCCAACTTCTGGTTGGAGAAATTTAGACTTAAAATTATGCTTAAAAATCGACGTAAACTTAAAGCGTTTACCCTTACCGAATTGTTAGTGGTATTGGGTATTGTAGGGATATTAACCTTATTGGCGCTGCCTATTTTTGATAATCTTGGTGCAAAGGCATACGAGGCCGAGGCCGAGATGCAGCTAAAACACATTAAGGGTTTATTGGAATCGAATAAAATAAGAACTTTTCAATATTCTGCCGATTTAAAAGAAATTGGCTTCACTGCACCTAAATTGAAAAAAGATGGTGGTACTTCTGTGTTTGAGTATTCAATTGTAGAAGCGTCTAAAACATCGTTCATTGTATTGGCCAAGGCTGCCGAAGATTTTGATGGCGATGGCACATACATGGAAATGACCATTAATGATGACGGTAAAATTGAAACCAAGATTGAAGATTAGTGACTTTCCTTTTTTCCATATTACCTCTCTTCTCTATCGCTTACCAAGATTTTAAGCAACGCGCTATTTCTTGGTATTGGCCTGTTTTGCTGTTGGCTATATCTGCCTTCGCTGGATGGCGTTTGTACGAAGGGGAGATGTATAAAAACATTGCTTTCAACTTGGCTTTTTTGGTGATTCTATTTTCTACAGTCACCATTTATTTTTCATTAAAAGCGAAGAAAGTTACCAATATTTTCGATGTGTTTATTGGTTGGGGCGATGTTGTTTTCTTGCTGGCTTTGGTGCCGTTTTTTCATCCTTTAGATTTTGTGTTGTTTTATACTTTTGCTACCGTTTTATCTTTGATTGTTGCGCTAGTACTTAAAGGAAAAGAGATTCCATATGCGGGTATTTTGTCGGCTTTAATGATTGTTGTCTTTGTAGTGGGCTTCATTACAGATACAGCGTGGCTCATGAATCTTCAATTTAAATCTTTGTTATTTTGAACTTAATCGACGGATATATTGAATTGAATACCGAGCTGCAAAATGCTGTTTCTAAAGATCAGGCTTGGCATTACCGTATTGTGCCAAAAATCAACACTGGCGATATTATCACTTTGTTTACCGACGAAGAACTGAATGGCGAAGCCGAAGAGCTAGAAGCAATTTTTGGTAAAAAGGTAGATTTCGAAATTATTGATTCTGCTGTATTACAAAAGACTTTATCGGTTTACTACAGAAAGAACGACCGCAATGGCGGAGAAGTAAAGGTGTACAACAAAAAAGCCGATAATTTTTTAGATGATTTGATTGAAGAGGCCCGCAGTATGGGGAGCTCTGATATTCATGTGGAGGTGTATGAGGAGCGTTGCCGTGTGCGTATTCGTATCGACGGTAGATTGGTGGAGCGTTATGTGTTAGATAAAGAGCAGTATCCTTCTTTCATCAATAAAATTAAGATTAAAGCCAATTTAGATATTGCCGAAAAGCGTTTGCCGCAAGATGGCAGAATATTCTTTAAAGCAGGAAAAGACAAGTTTGATATTCGTGTATCGGCCCTGCCTACTTTGCACGGAGAGAAAATGGTAATGCGTTTACTGGGCAGCGATGCTGGTAATATTGATATTAATAAATTGGGATTCACCAACGAAGAACTAGAGAATTATTTGGAAGGGGTGAAGAAGCCTCACGGTATTGTGTTGATTAGCGGACCAACGGGTTCGGGTAAAACCACTACTTTGTACGCCACTTTAAAAGTGCTCAACCAAACCGATACCAATATTGTTACGGTAGAAGATCCCATTGAATATACTTTAGAAGGAATCAATCAGGTGCAGTTGAAAGAGAGTATAGGTTTAACTTTCGCATCTACTTTAAGAAGTTTCTTGCGTCAAGACCCCGATATTATTATGCTGGGTGAGATTCGTGATGGCGAAACGGCTGAAATAGCTGTGCGCGCAGCATTAACGGGTCACTTGGTGTTGTCTACCATTCACACCAATTCGGCATGGGGAACCATTTCGCGTTTGGTAGATATGGGTGTTCCTCCTTTTTTAATTGCCAGTACTTTAAATACTTCTGTTGCGCAACGCTTGGTGCGTTTGCTTTGTACGTACTGCAAAAAAGAAGAAGATTTTAGTACTAAAATGTTTCCACGCAACTTTAAACCAGTGCGCGAAATAAAAAAACATTTTGTGGCTGTTGGCTGCGAACATTGTTATTATACTGGCTATAGAGGAAGAAAGGCTTTGTATGAAGTGATACCAATGGATTATGAGTTAGGAGAAATGATTAAAAATGGTAACTTCGGCGTCCAAAATGAATTGAAGGCAAGGGGTATTAAGTCCTTGGCCGAGAATGCTTTCGATTTGTTGGATCAAGGGAAAACCAGTATTAACGAGGTTTATCCGATGTTGTTAAATGATATGTAAATTAAAAATAGCGCTTGTTTTCTTCAGCATGTTGTTGCTGAACGTTTCTGCTTTTGCACAAACCGAGAAGGATCGTTTGGAGCGCATTGAAAGAGAGTTGAACGAAGCATCGAAAAAAATACCTGGCTTAAACAGCGTGGTTGATTTTACTGCTAACAATTATACTATTCAAGAAGTAATTAGAGCCATTGCCAGCGACAACGATTTAAATGTGGTGGTGAATCCTAATCTTATCGATTTGGTGACATACAATTTCTCAAACGTTACCGCCAAAGAGGTTTTCTTGTTGTTTTGCAAGCAGCACAATGTAACTATTGAGTTTACGGGCAATATATTGTCGTTTTCTAAAGTGGCTGAAGCTCCGCCTGCACCAGTTTACAAAACGATAAAGCAAATTAATATTTCTTACGACAACAACAGTGGTTTGGTGGAAGCCGACTTAAGCGGTGATACTTTGTATTATGTATTGAAGAAATTGTCGTCGCTTAGTGCCATTAACATTGGTTTGCATCCCGAACTACACAACAAAATCATTCAAAAACATATTGTGTCGCTTCCTTTTGAAGAGGCTTTAAAAGAATTGGCAGGTGATGATGAATGGGTAAAGGTGAGCGATAAGTTTTATAAGGTGAATCCTAAAAAAGCCATTGCTGCAGAAGTTTCAACTACCAAGGGTAATAAAAATTCTAACAAGAATAATTATGGCAATCAAAACAACCAAAATAATTCGGGAAATGCATCTGAAGGTGAGGTAGATATTGAAGTGTTGCCTACAGGTAAAATAAGCGTAACAGCTAACAATGCTCTTATTGCCGATGTGATTAAACAAATGTCGGAACGCATTGGCGTAAATTATTACCTATCGAAAGAGCCTACCGAAAAAACAACAGTTCATATTGTTGAAAGAAACTACGATGAGATTTTAAAAATTTTATTCAATGGTACTTCTTTCACCTTTACCGAGTTGAATGGTATCTTCTTAATTGGCGATCGAACGCAAGAAGGTTTGCGCTCTACAGTGGTGGTGCAACTGCAACATCGTATTGCCGAGGATATGAAAGATTTTATTCCCGCCGACTTGAAAAAGAATTTAGAGGTATTGGTTTTTAGTGAACAAAACTCATTGATATTAAGCGGTAGTGAGCCACAAATTAAAGAGTTGGAATACTTAATTAAACAGCTTGATAAAGTAGTGCCAGTTATCTTAATTGAGGTAATGATAGTGGATGTTTCTAAAACAAATTCTACTACCAGCGGGATAAAGGCCGGATTTAAATCGAAGGATAAACCAGGTACGCCAGATTATACTTTTAATCAGGGTGATAAAGATGGTAACCCCGATGGTGTTAAAGTAACGATGGATGGAGGTGTATTGAATTCTATCATCAATAGCTTTAATGGTTTTGGCTGGTTGAATTTGGGTATGATAAGTTCTGATTTCTATCTTTCTATTCAAGCCATGGAAAGCAACAATATGGTGAAGGTTCGTTCTACACCAAAGTTATCTACACTTAATAGTCATGAAGCCAATATGAGTATTGGTAAAAGTGAATTTTATTTAGAACAAACCACCAATGTAATTGGTGCTCAAAATCCGCAAACACAAATTACCAATGTTTACAAGCCAGTAAATGCCGATTTAACGATAAAAATTAAACCTACTGTTTCGGGTGACGGACAAATTACTATGGAAATTGAGGTGCAACAAAATGATTTTACCGATACGCGTGTGACCAATACTGGTCCGCCCAATAGCGTAAAAAGAAAATTTGAATCGATGGTTCGTGTGAAAGATCAAAACATGATAATTTTGGGCGGATTGGAAGAAAGTTCTGCTACCAGCAAGGGGTCGGGCGTTCCTATTTTGAGTCGCATTCCAATATTGAAATGGTTCTTCAGTAGCCGTTCTAAATCGGTTGAAAAAACCAAGTTGGTTATCTTCATCAAACCTACAGTAATTTACTAAGATGTTTTCTTTTGTAAAGAATATCGACCTACTTAAAGCTAAAAAAGTGGCCGGAGTGGAAGTGCTCTTGTCGGCGGGTGGTGAGCTTTACAACGTGGTAGTGCTTGAAAAGAAAAACGATAAGGTTCAAGTTGTTAGTACCGAGCTTGGATTAGATGTAGAGCAATTCAAACAAAAAATAGAGAAGAATATACCTTTGTTTGTATCGATAGATGGCAAAGGTGTTTTACACAAAAAAGTGTCGTTTACCGAGGAAGAAAACAATGCGCAGCTTTTGTCGAAAGTACTACCTGGTGCCGATGAACAACAGTTTTATGTGCAAAGTGGCGGTGAGTTTGTTTCTGTATTGAGAAGAGATGTGTTGGATGTAAGCGTTAATGAATTTAAGAAAGCTGGTTATTTTATTGTAGGGGCAGCACTTGGCCCTTTTGCTTTAAATAGTATTTTGTCTTTGGTAGAAAGTAAAGCGCTGCACACCTCATTGTATCATTTGCACATAAACGATGCTAAGATTGATGCTTTAGGAAAAGCAGAAGACACATCGCTTAAAGTGACTATTGCCGATGAGCAGCTGATCGCTTCATTGGTGGTGGCTTTTGCCTCGGCGCTGAATTATTTTGTAAATGCCGATTCGTTTTTCGAGGCAGAAATTATTCAGTCATCGTCGAATGATTTTAAAGAGAAAAGAAAATTTGTGGTGGGTGGAGTTGCGGTGTTGGTGTTTTTCTTTGTGTTGTTGTTTGTGAATTATTTGGTGTACGATTCTTTGAAATCATCGAACAACGAATTGGAAGCACAGTTTAAAATGCAGGAAGAAGATTTTAATAAAAGCGAAGTTTTAAAGAAAGAATTAGATGAGAAAATAGCTTTGAAAGAAAAGCTGGGTGTGAATGGAAGTACCCGTATTTCTGCTTATTTAGATGAAATAGCGGCAAGTGTTCCTGGGGCCATTCAGCTTACCGAACTTTCATTGAACCCGGTGGAGAAAAAAATTAAAGACGATAAGGAGATAGAGTACGAAGTGAATAGGATTTTGATTTCGGGTAGATGCAAAAAAAGCATTTACTACAATGACTGGAAGAAAGATTTATCGAAGATGGAGTGGGTGAAAAATATCAGCGTGGTAAATTACATCGATGCCGATGATGAAGTAGGAGAGTTCATTTTAAAAATTACATTTTAATAGATGTTTAGCAATTTAACATACCAACAAAAAAACAAATTCCTCATTGTAGGCGCTTTGTTGTTTTTGGTGTTGGCCTATGTTTTAACGTTGAGTACTACCAAAGAAATGTTCTTTAAAAACCTTAAGCTAAAAGAAGATGTAGAGCGTTCTTTAAATGCTCCGGCACAAATTATAAAGTACAAGGAAGAGTTGAGTAAAACCAAACAGATTTTTGGCAACAATACCGATGATGAGTTTAAGTTTCAAGATACCTTACTCACTTTTGTTACGCCGTATTGCGATGTAAACAATGTGTTGCTGCGCGAGTTTCCGGCACCGCATAAAATGCAGTCGGGAGGCTTTGAAGTACAAACCACAGTTTTTACTGTGGAGGGTACTTTTCATAAGTTATTGCGTCTGGTTTACGAGTTAGAGCAAAAGCATCGAGTGGGTAGAATTGCCGGCGTGAAATTTTTCTCTGAAGAAAATAGAAAAACAAAAGAGCTTCGTTTACAAGCTCAGATATATGTTCAGAATTTTAAAAATGTGGTTGAGACGCAAAATGTTGCGTCTCAAAATAATGCGTCTCCTAAAAATTAAAGAATATGAAAAAAGTAATTGTATTGTCTTTCTTAGCTGCTATCGCACTGGTTTCTTGCGAGAAATTTGGAGAGAAAAACATCACTAAAAAAGTAGTGGTGTTGTTATCGCCCACTCAAAATCAAAGCGATTCTATTTTAACCAAATTGTTTTGGTGGGAAGAAGTAGAGGGCGCAGATTCTTATCATTTACAAGTGGTAAGTACTACTTTTGATAACATCACCAAGTTGGCTGTAGATACTTTGATTAGTGGCGTGAAATTTCAGTTGACGATTACGCCTGGTGAATATCAGTGGAGAGTGAGGGCAGAGAATGGTGCGTATGAATCGCCGTGGACTACCTACAACTTGACGATTACAAATACCACTAGCTTGGCCGGACAAACCATTACTACTGCAACACCAGATGATGATTACGCTACAAAAGATACTGCAATTACTTTTAATTGGTCGGCATTAGCAAATGCTACTTCTTACCATTTGGTGATTGTTAAAACATCTCCCACATCAGAGGTTTTGAATACATTAGAATCATCAAATACTAAGAATTTCACTTTTCTTTCAGAAGGAAAGTACATTTGGTCGGTACAAGCATTAAACAGCACGAGTGCTTCAAGCACAGTTTACCGCAATATCACTATTGATAAAACAAATCCGAATCTTCCTGTGCTTCTTTCCCCTAAAGCTGTTAGCGATACTATTTATAGTTTGCCATCTACTTTTACTTGGGATATAGGTATTGACAATGGAAGTATCGTGAGCGATAGTATTTTCATAAGCACCGATTCAACTTTTAATACAAATATTCTGCACAGCGCTAAGGTGGTTGGATTGGAGAGTTATAGTTTAACAACCTTAAATAACACAGGTAAATTATTCTGGAGAGTTCGTTCTATAGATGCTGCTGGAAACAAGAGTGCTTATAGTTTGGCTAAACCATTTATTAAGAAATTTTAATAATGAAAAACAAAAAACTAGCCTATATTCTATTGCCTGTTGTTCTCTTGGTTTGGGGAATAGTGGGGTATAAATTATATGTGAAGTTTTTTGCAGAAGAAGATGCTATTGTTGCCAATACTGAAATTGTTAGTGAGGATAAAGCAAATGCCATCACCGATCATTTCGAAATAGAAAACAATTACCGTGATCCATTTTTAGGAAATGCTGTTCGAGAAGCCGTTGTTTCTACTCAGCCAGTCACAGCGCCACTGCAACGCCAAACAGTTGTAATTCCGCCTGTGATGAAGCCTGTGGTGTATTGGCCAGCCATTAAAGTAGGTGGACTAGTGAACGATAAAAAATTCATGGGGATTATTTCTGGAAAGAGCGTTTTATTGGATAAAGGTGAACAAGCTCTTGGCGTTACTTTTATTAAATCAAGCAAAGATTCGGTTTGGTTCAAATTTAGCAATGAGCAAAAGGCATATCCTTTAAAGTAAATAGAAGATGAAAAGAATAGTTGTATTGTTGTTTTTAGTATCGCTTACGTGCAGCACTTTTGCGCAACTTCAAAACATTCCTTTAGTAACTTCGATTGGGGAATCGGTGGTTAAAGTAAAACCCGATTATGCGGTTGCGGTGATAAAAGTAAAAAAGAGCATGAACATTAGTTCGTTGACTACAGCAGCTACTTTTAGAATATTTGAAGAGAATGATACCCGAGTTCAGTTGTTTGGTTTCGACGATAAGAATATTGATTTCAGTTTGATTCAAGCAGATAGTTTGGTTTATGTAAAGGAGATTATCATTACTATTAACGACCTTCAGAATTTAGATAAATATCTTTTGGAGATTCAGAAATTAGGGTACAAGGATTTGATATATCTTGATTACAGAGTGAAAGACTTAACAGCATATAAAGATCAGGCAAGAAAAAGCGCCATAGCTTCGGCAAAAGAAAGGCGACGTTAATGGCCAGTGAGTTGGGACAATCGAGTGGTAAAGCCCATACCATAGAAGAATTAGAAGTTCAAAGTTTCAATTGGTACAATATAGATAATTCGAAGAACCTCGAGAACATGACGTATAAATTAGGTTCTGAAGCATATGTAATAGAACCTGGCTACATTACTATAGTGGCGAAAGTAAAGGTGAGCTTTGATTTAATTAAGTAGAGAGTATTCTTCCTTGTAGATTTCGAATTAAACCTGATTATTTCGAGTTATTCCGGATTATTCCGGATTTTTTCAGGCTCATTAGTATTGATGTAGAATAGTGTGAATAGTATTCTTATTCTTTTTGCAATTTATGGTATTGGTGCTCACTACTAATTTTAATAGCGATTACGATTAACGTGACTACGGATACTCCGAGAATAAATCCTGTTAAAATATTACGCTTATTTGACGTAGAATTAAAATTATTGAACGCTTCTGGTTCAAAGGGATTAAAGTTTACTCCTTCCATGGTGTGTTATTTTAAATTATGAATTATGATTGTTTTATTAATTAAGTTGTATTGATAGCCGTAGTTTCCTATTATCATTAGATCTCCTTTGCTTGCGGTTTTTCGCATTGAATTGAATATTTCGCCATCAAATCCTCTAAGGGTAAGGTATCTTAATGCAATCCATTCCATTCCTTTTGAGTATGGATAGTATTGCTCGAGAATTAGGAAATTATTCTTTAGTTTATCTGTAAATCCTTTTGTTTTCATTCTTATTTCGCTTGCCTTATCTATAGCAACTCTGCTTTTGCATCCTTGTCCGCAATACTTCGCATCTTTTTTTGCGAAGAATTCTTTGCCACAAATAGGGCATTGGTGTTTGAATTTTCTTAGGTCAGGAATCCAATCTCCTACCACATAATCTGATAGTTGTTTATTCATGTTGATAAAATATATTTTGTAAATATAGTATAAATTGAACGTATTATGTATATTTGTTAAAAAATAAACTAAATGAGTGATTATTCGAAATTGAATTATGCAATGCTAACGGAAGCTGAGTTTCAGTTGTTTGCTGAGTTGGCTGAAGATGTATTAGAACCCCGATATACTGCTAAAGATTTTAACGACAGGATAACGCACAGAAAAATTAATGGGTGGTTTAACGAAGATCTGTTGATGGTTCAGCGAGAAAAGGGAAAGTGGCGTAAGTTTAATTTTATTGAATACTGTTGGGTTCAAATCATTGACGATTTGAGACGATTCGAAATAGGATTTAACGAAATTCGAAAAATTAAAGAGAAATTATTGTGTCAAATCAATTGGGATTCTTTGCTCGATATTCCAGAATATGTTGAGGAAATATTGAAATTAATTCCTCAAGAAGATAGAGAAGAAGTAAGGAAAACCATGTTGGAAAAAAAAATGATGGATGAAGGCGGTGGTGGTTTGGAGTCGAGTATTTTGTATGTATCTGTTTTAGATTGTTTGATAAAAAAAGAGCAATTATCCCTATTTATTAATGAGCAGGGGGATGTTTGGCCTATTAAACTTAATAATATCTCAAATTTGTGGGGATTCGAAGAGATTCGAGAATTAATGCGGGGACATTATGTTTGTATTTCATTGACATCGGTGATTAGTTCCTTTATAAAGGAGTATGTTGTTAAAAATGAAAATTTCAATTTGCAAATTCTTACAGATCAAGAAAACGAGGTGCTAAACTTGATTCGATCTAAAAACTTAAAAAGTTTGAACGTGAAGTTTGATGCTAAAAGTAATATTGAATTAATAGAATCAACAAAAGTTCAGAAGGTTGATACTGCAGCTCGATTGGTTGATATGATTATGTCTAATGGGTATCAAACGATAACATTAAAGACAGACAAAGGAAAAGTAGTGTATTGCGAAAATACAAGAAAACAGAAATTGAAAGACCTTAAGTAAGGCTTTAGTGTGAAGGGGTGAACCTATCTCATGAAGAGGAGGGGGAACATGTGAGTTATTAATTTGATAAATTTAAGTGAGTGCAGAAAAATTTTAAGAGAAGATGGTGAAAAATTAACTGATGAGGAAATCGTTCAGCTGAGGGATTATTTGAGTCTGTTGGCAGAAATAGCAATTGAATCTTATGACAACAAAAAGTAAAATGAAGCGAGCGGTATTGATGAGCAGAGTGAGCTCTGACGAACAAGCATTGGGTTATTCGTTGGGAGTGCAAAAAGAATCTCTTGAAAAATATTGTGAGCGACATAATATTGAAGTGGCCTATCATTTCTCAGAAGATCACAGTGCTAAAAACTTTGAGCGTCCTGCGTACAATGAGTTTCTAAAATACATTAAGTCTCATAAAAATGAGATTGATTTGTTGTTGTTTACCAGTTGGGATAGGTTTTCAAGAAACATTACCGATGCTTTGGTGATGATTCGCAATTTATCTTCATTAGGGATTACAGCCCAAGCAATTGAGCAGCCTATCGATTTGACTGTTCCTGAGAATAAAGCAATGTTGGCCTTATATCTAGTGATGCCTGAAGTAGATAACGATAGAAGAAGTATAAAAATTAGAGGTGGAATGCGTGCCGGACTCAAGGCTGGAAGATGGCTGCGAATGGCGCCAAAGGGTTACAGCAATAAAAGAGATGATAACAACAAACCAATCATAGTTCCTTCTAATGATGTGGTTTTTATTAAGTATATTTTTGATGAAGTACTTAAAGGAAAAAATCAAGCAGGAATTCGGTTAGAGCTCCAGGAAAAAGGTTTTCGTATTAGCAAGACCCAAATCTCTGATGTGCTAAGAAATCCGGTTTACATTGGTAAGATTGTGGTTCCTAAAGAGGGAGATGAAGAGTATCAACTTGTTGAAGGTATTCATGAGGCGATAGTAAGCGAAGATGTTTTTTATAAAGTTCAAAACATTCTTCAGGGTAAGAAAAAGGTTCAAGGAGGATATTTTGCTAAAGAGGAATTGCCCTTGAGGGGTAGCTTGTTTTGCTCTAAATGTGGCGGACACGTTACAGGAAGTGCTTCAAGAAGTAAAACAGGAAAACGACACTTTTACTATCATTGTAATCATTGCTCCAATGAAAGATTTCCAGCAGAAAAAGTGAATGAATCCTTTTCCGAATTATTATCAACCATTAAGTTTAAAGATAATGTAGAGAAGCTTTATGAAGCTATTTTGAAAGATAAACTACAGGAAAAGAAATATCAAAAACAGCAAGAGCCATTAAAAATTGAGTTGAAGATTAATGAAGTAAAGCAACGCTTGTTAAACTTACAAGATATGCTTGCGGATAAATCAATTACCCCAGCCGACTATCAATCGATGAAAAATAGATACGTGTCGGAAATTGAGAAAATGCAGCAATCAATTCAAGAAGAATCATCAGATAATAAAGAATTAAAGGCAAAAATAATCTCTTGCTTGAATTTACTGCAAAAGTTAGATAATCTCTATGAGAACGCTGATTTGAAAGCCAAGAAAGCAATAGTGAGTTCGACTTTCCCTGAAAAACTATTTTTCGACGGAAAAAATTGTCGAACTCCGCGCATAAACGAAGTGTTGCTTCGCGCACTCAATGCTGATAAGGGTTTTATAAAAACAAAAAGCGGACTAACACCTAAAAATTTAGTGTTGTCCGCTTTGGTGGAGCCGGAGGGAGTCGAACCCTCGTCCAAAAAAGGAAACTGAAAGCTTTCTACATGTGTATCTTGTAATTGATTGTAGGAAATAAACCGGATACAAGCACCCTATTTATAACTTAGTTTCTTTATTTCATATTCGCACCGAAACCTTGTGAATACTAACCCAAACTCGTATGTGCCTCAAAAGAAAAAAGTATTAGGTGCACTTTTTTCAGAGACATCTTGTTTCGATTCCTAGAACCGAAATTAAGTTATTCTATCTGAGATAGATTAAGCAGCAAGAGCGTAGTTATTTTCGCCAATTAAAATTTTGAAATCCTTGATTTAAGAGAGGGGTCTCAACTCTCTACATGCTTACCAACCTTTTGCACTTCCTGTCAAAACCGGTCGGCCCCAAAGAACTTCGTTAAAGGTACATCAATTTGAGGCGCACTCAAAATTTAGCCGACTTAATTTATTTCTCATTTTTTTTCGAAATAAAGTTGCTTTTATCATTTTTAAATGATTAAATTGCTGTCGTATAATTGACATGAAATTTATCAAAACAACAAGAAGTGCTCGTTAATACTCATTCATATCATTCTTTGCGTTACGGCGTTTTGTCGCCCGAAGAGCTCATTTCTGCCGCTAAAAGAAATGGTATAGATTGTTTGGCGCTTACCGATATCAATTGCATGACGGGTGTTTACGATTTTGTAAAGGCTGCCCGAAAGGAAAATATAAAGGCCATTGCCGGCATTGAGTTTAAAAATGAAGATGACTTTTTATATATAGCATTGGCCAAAAATTTAATTGGCTTTCGCGAACTCAATGCGTTTTTGTCTTTCTCGCGAATACATAAAACGCCGATTCCTCAAAGGGCTCCCGATTTCAATCATGTATATATTATTTATTCTTTAGATCGTTTTCCGGCGAAATTGAAAGACAATGAATTCATAGGAATTAAGATTGATGAAGTAAATAAATTGCACGCTAAAAAATATCAGCATTTGCTTTCCAAATGTGTAATGCTTCATCCGGTTACCATTGCCAAACGTTTTGATTATGGATTGCACTTGGCTTTGCGCGCCATGGATTTGAATATCATTATAGATAGGTTGCAAACGCATCAGCATGGCAAACTCACCGATCATATGCCCAGCATCGATTTGCTTTTAAAGAAGTACGAGCAGTTTCCCATCATTGCTGAAAACACTATGCGACTCTTAGATTCTTGTTCTTTCAACCACGATTTTAAAAGCAACAAAAACAAAAAACATTATACCGATAGTCGCTACAACGATAAAGAGAAACTTACTCAGTTGGCCATGGAGGGCATGTTGCGTCGCTACGGAAAAGGAAATGAAGAGGCAGAAAGACGAGTTAAAAAAGAATTGGATATCATTGATAATTTAGGTTTCTCTAGCTACTTTTTAATTACCTGGGATATTGTTCAATACAGCTTAAGCAAAGGTTTTTATCATGTGGGCAGAGGCTCGGGCGCCAATAGCGTGGTGGCGTATTGTGTGGGTATTACCGATGTGGATCCAATACAACTCGACTTGTATTTCGAGCGCTTTTTAAATCCGCATAGATTGAGTCCGCCCGACTTCGATATCGACTGGTCGCACAAAACACGCGATACTATTTTAGATTATATTTTTCAACGCTTTGGCGCCAACCACACTTGTTTTGTGGGCACCATTGGCACCTTTAAACGCAGGTCGCCCATTCGCGAATTGGGTAAAGTTTTTGGTTTGCCCAAAGAAGAAATTGATGTGCTAACACGCACCTCTAAAGATTCGCATTTTAAAAACGATTTGGTCAACATCATTCATCAATACAGCGAGGCTTTAGAGGGTAAACCCAATTTGCGCAGCATGCATTCGTGCGGCATTTTAATTAGCGAAGAACCTATTTTTCAATACACCGCCGTGGAGCTTCCGCCCAAAGGATACCAAACCGCGCAAATAGATATGTATATATGTGAAGATGCTGGCTTGGAGAAATTAGATATTTTATCGCAACGCGGATTGAGTAGTATCGACAGCACTTTAAAGCTCATCGAAAAAAACAAAAACGAAAAAGTAAATATTCATCAGGTAGAAAAATTTAAACAAGATGCCGAGGTAAACCACAAATTGGCTACAGGTAAAACCATTGGCTGTTTTTATATTGAGAGTCCGGCCATGCGCGGTTTACTACGCCGACTCAAATGCGATAATTATTTCACCTTGGTGGCGGCATCATCGGTGATACGTCCGGGCGTGGCTAAGTCGGGAATGATGCGCGAATACATCATGCGCCACAACAACCTCACCGATGTAAAATATCTTCATCCTTTGTTCGAAAAATATTTAGGCGAGACTTACGGCATTATGGTGTACCAAGAAGATGTGATAAAAATTGCGCATTATTTTGCCGGATTAGATTTAGGCGATGCCGATATTTTGCGCAGAGCCATGAGTGGTAAAACCCGCTCGAGTGCCGAGTTTGAAAAAGTAAAAACACACTACTTTGAAAACTGCAAAAAGCTAGGCTATAGCGATGAGTTGGCGGGCGAGGTGTACCGACAAATTGAAAGCTTTGCGGGTTACTCTTTTTGTAAGGCTCACTCGGCCTCGTATTCGGTAGAGAGCTACCAAAGTTTGTATTTAAAAACCTATTATCCTTTAGAATTTATTGTAGGGGTGATTAATAATTTTGGCGGATTTTACCGCACCGAAGTTTATGTGCACGAAGCCAAAATGAGTGGCGCTAAAGTGCAGTTGCCTTGCGTAAATAAAAGCGAAAATTACACTACCATTTATGGCGATGAAATTTATTTGGGCTTTGTGCATATTGAGCGTTTAGAAGAATATTACAAAGAGTTAATTGTTAGCGAAAGAGAGTTGCACGGACCCTATCAATCCTTAGAAGCATTCATTCACAGAACGGGCATTGCCTACGAACAACTAAAGCAATTAATTTATGTGGGCGCCTTTCGTTTTACCCAAAAAACAAAGGCCGAATTAATTGTTGAATCGAAAATAATATTGGGCGGCGCAGCGCCTAAAAGGAGTCCGGTTTTATTTTACACACCTTCTAAAGAATACAAACTTCCCTTGCTGCAACGCTCGGTTTTAGAAGATGCCTACGATGAAATTGATGTGTTGGGATTTCCGATTTCGCTAAGCACTTTTGATTTGTTGGAAGGCGCCGTGCAAGATACTGTTGCTGTAAGCGAACTCGAAAAATTACACGGTAAATATGTGGTGATGGTGGGCATGCTCATCTCTATAAAAGATGTACCCACGGCACGCGGCCATATGAACTTTGGCACTTGGGTAGATGCCAAAGGTGAGTATTTCGACAGCACACATTTTCCTGATGTGCTCACTCAATTTCCGTTTAGTGGTGCGGGCTGTTATTTGCTGTATGGAAAGGTGGTGGTTGATTTTCATTTTCCATCGGTAGAGATAACGCAAATGCGAAAATTGCCTATGAAGGTCGACCCGCGTTATGCCGAACTGTCGCACAAATCAACACTGCATAAAGCGCACGAGCTATCGGGTTCAAAACTCACGCGCGCACCTTATCCCAACAAACAACAGGTGAATGAATTGTATGGAAGAGCATCGTAATGGAAAGAACAATAGTACATACCGATTTAGACACTTTTTTTGTCTCGTGCGAGCGACTTCGCGATTCTCGTTTGGAGAATATTCCATTAATTATTGGCGGACAATCAGATCGCGGCGTAGTGGCGTCGTGTTCTTATGAAGCGCGCTACTATGGCGTTCGTTCTGCTATGCCCATGCGCATGGCGCTGCGTTTGTGTCCGCAAGCAAAAGTCATTCGTGGCGACATGGAATTGTATTCTCAAAAGTCGAATGAAGTAACACAAATCATTTCCGAAAATGCACCCGTAATGGAGAAGGCGAGCATTGATGAATTTTATTTGGATGTTAGCGGACTAGATAAATATTTTGGTTGTTACAAATGGACCAACGAGCTCATCGACAAAATAATGAGAGAGACGGGTTTGCCCATCAGCTTTGGCATGTCGAACAACAAAACAGTTTCTAAAATTGCTACCAGTGAAGGCAAACCAAAGGGCCGGTTAGAGGTGCAGCCATCGTTG
>CAMBXP010000031.1 GCA_945871895.1 Chryseobacterium gleum
CTGGCGCTGCGCATAAATCCAAAACAGTATGCGCTTTGGTAACATCTGTAACTTGCTTTAATGCTTCCTCAATAAACATTGAATTCGCTTCTTGCACATAATACGCTCCGGCATGAATGAGAGGATCTAAAGTGAATTGCGGACGAACACTTAACTGATAGGCGCCAGCACACCAAGGAACTTTAGGGAAACTTATTGCATCTATTTTATCGCTATTGATACGCACCGAAATGGAAGGCTCTTGATTTAAAGCCTCCACAAAAGAATTCCAATCGTTTGGAAATAACGAACAACTACGTTCAACAAATTCGGCAGGTAAATTCATACGAAGTAAAAATAGAATTTAATTACCACAAAAATGACATCAAAAAACGTGCTGAAAGCATGACATGAATTGAACTAAAGCACCAAGCTAGCAGCTCCTATTATACCTGTGTCACTCTGATTACTTGCTTTTACAATTTGTAAATCTTTGTAATAATAGTTCATCAAACGATGCTTCAACACTGTTTCGGCGGCAGGCTTAATTAAATCGAAAGCATTACCTACACCTCCTCCAATTACAATATTGTGTACATCGTACAAATGAATGATACTTAACAAGGCTTCGCCAATTAAAGTGCCTGCGTATTTAAAAACTGCCTTGGCGCATGAATCATTAAAATCGGTAGCTGCGAAATAAATTTTCTCTACACTTAAATCTTTATCTTGTTTAAGCACCGAGGTTAAATAAAGTTTGTCTTGAAGCAGATCAGTAGCGTATTGCACAATTTGTCGCTGGCCAACATATTCTTCTAAGTACTTTCCTTTACCAACAGGAATCATTCCTATTTCACCCGCATTGCCGCTTGCACCAGTAAATATTTGGCGGTTAATTACTACTCCTCCACCCACGCCAGTTCCCAATGTCATCAGCACAAAACTATCAAAACCGTGTCCGCCAAACTGCAACTCGCCCATTGCCGCACAACGCGCATCATTTTCTATCACCACTTTTAGCTTTGGTAAAACCTTTTGAATCTCACTTCTTAAAGCAAAGCCATTCAAAGATGGAATATTCGTTAGCTCTAAAATACTTTCCTTATCGGCCGATATTTGTCCGGGAACACCTATCCCCACTCCTTCAATACTATATTCCTTTTGAAACCTAGCACATTCTTTTTGAATGAGTTCGGTTAATTTTTCGGCCGGATTAGTCCATTCCTCAGTAGGGAATTTACTAGCAGTTAAAATATTTCCTTTTTCATCTACCACACCTAATTTGATGGTGGTTCCTCCTATGTCGATTCCTACTATCATGGCTAATTAATTTGTGCGAATTTATCGTTTTATGGCAATAGTACGGTGTTTTTATTCGCTTTTTTACACTTAACAATTTCCTATCTAGTTTATCTTCAAAAGATTATATTAGCAACTGAACTACACCAACATTTAGTTGTCTGTAAAATGTCTACTAAAATTTATGGGAAACTGTTCATTCATTAATTATGTTTGCACAAATAAATAAAAGCATGAATTTATTTAAAACATTAATACTGGCGGCTGGGACTGCTTGTTTTTTAAACTGCAGCACATCGCAAAATTCAATCGACGAAGTAGGCAAGCAACTTTTTACAAGCAACTGGAAAATAAAACCATCTAGCTCCACAAAGTTAACTGGAGAAAAACTTTCATTGGGCGAAAAAGATGATTCTGCATCATGGATTGATGCACCCGTTCCAGGTACTATAATGAATGCATTGGTACAAAACGGTACTTATAAAAATTTGTATGAAAGAGATAACATGCAAAAAGTACCAAGCGAGCAATTTAAACATTCATGGTTTTATACGAGAGATTTTTCGCTTTCTACAATAGATAAAAACAGTCATTACCAGCTTAACTTCGAGGGTATTAACTACAAAGCCAATATTTGGTTAAATGGTAAAAAACTAGCCGACACAACTACCATCGTTGGTGCTTTCAATCGTTTCACTTTACTGATAGATTCTGCAGTGTTAGAAGGAATCAATCACCTGGCGATAGAACTTTTTCCTCCCACTATTGGGGCTTACACCATTGGATTTGTAGATTGGGCGCCTACACCACCCGATAACAACATGGGTATTTTTCGCGATGTAGAATTAAAAATCACCCGAAATGTAGAAATTAAAAACACCTTCGTTTATTCTAAAGTGAACTTAAATACTTTGAGCGACGCCGATTTATTTTTGAGCACAGAATTACTCAATTACAGCAATCAAGATCAAGAAGTTTCTTTGGAAGGAAAAATAGAAGAGATTACTTTCTCTCATAAAATCACGTTAAAGGCCAACGAAAAAAAATTGGTGAAGTTAAGCAGCAAAGAACTTCCGCAACTGCATATTGCCAATGCTAAATTATGGTGGCCCAATGGCTACGGGGAAGCTAATTTGTACCACATGCAATTATCGGCAAAGGCAAACAACGAGATTTCATGTTCAGAAGAAATTGATTTTGGTATTCGCGAAGTAGGCGATTATATAAATGAAAACGGTCACCGAGGATACACCATTAACGGCAAAAAAATATTGATTAAAGGAGCAGGCTGGGTAGATGATTTATTACTTGGCAACACTGTGGAATTTGATGAAGCACAAGTGAAATATGTAAAAGATATGAATCTAAACTGCATTCGTTTTGAAGCTTTTTGGGGGAAAGACCACAGCATTTACAACCTGTGCGATAAATATGGAATACTAGCTATGGTGGGCTTTAGCTGTCAATGGGAATGGGAAGATTATATAGGCACCCCGTGTACCGACAATTTTGGTTGTGCCGTTGATGGAACTTCAATTGCCTTACTTTCCTCGTATTGGAAACACCAAATAATGTGGTTAAGAAACCATGCTTCTGTTTTCTCTTGGGTAGGTGGTAGCGACTTTTTACCTCATCCCGATTTAGAGAAAAATTACATTTCTATTTTAAAAGAAGTTGATCCATCTAGAACCTATTTATCGTGTGCTAAAACATGGACGAGTAAGGTTAGCGGACCATCGGGTGTGAAGATGAACGGACCTTACGATTACGTTCCGCCAATGTATTGGTACACCGACACCGAACGCGGTGGTGCTTTTGGTTTTAACACAGAAACCGGTCCGGGCGCACAACCCCCTGTTTTATGGACGCTTCACAAAATGCTGGGAGAAAAACCAAATTGGCCGATGGATTCTACCTGGAATTATCACCACGGAAGACACGCTTTTAAAGATATGAATCGCTACATGAAAGCTTTCGACAGCAGATATGGTGCTTCGCCTTCGGTAGAAGATTTTTCATTGTTTTCTCAAGCAGCAAGCTACGAAGCCATTCGCCCCATGTTTGAAGCTTTTAGAAACAACCGACCAAATTCTACAGGTGTGGTGCAATGGATGCTTAACTCGGCATGGCTTGATACATTTTGGCAATTGTATGATGCCTACCTAATGCCAACAGGTGCCTATTACGGAACAAAAGTATCTTGTGCTCCTTTACTTGCTTCGTACAACTACGGCAACAATACTGTATACATGAACAACGACACTAAAGACAGTAGCAGCAACACGGTGAAAATTGAGTTGTTCGACATCAATTCAAAAGTGTTATTGAGCAAAGAATTAAACGTTCATACAAATGGAAATGCGTCTGCCAAAGCTTTTGATTTACCTAAGTTGAGCAAAGGTGTTTCTTTCTTAAACTTATCTGTTTTAAACAAAAAAGGAGAGCAAATTAGCACTAACTTCTACTGGTTAAGCAGCAAAAATGATAAGATGGAGCCAAACAAAGACAGTGCTTCTTGGATATATACTCCTTCTGTTGAATTTGCCGACTATAAAGCATTGCGTAAGCTTCCTAAAGCCAACATTAAGGTTGAAAAAGTAATTAAAGAAAATGAGATGCAAGTAAGCGTGAGCAACACAAGTAACTCGATTGCATTCTTCATTGAATTAATTGCGATGGATGACAAAACAAAAGAACCTGCTCGTCCGGTATTTTGGAGCGACAATTACATTTCACTAAAACCAGGAGAAAGCAAAAAGTTAATTTTATCTGTTCCGGCAAACAACATTAACAGCATCTCAATTCAATCACGCGGAATTAATACCATTACATTAAAATAATATGCAAAAGAACTACTTTTTAATAGGTCTTGTTATTTTCATTTTCGCGGCCATTTCTTTTAGCACCAACATGATTGGTCCGCTAGACGTGCCTATTTCAAAGAGTTTTGGATTGAGCGGTTTCTAATCGGGATTGATTCCCCTATCGTTTTTCATCGCTTATTTAATTTCTATTCCTGCGGCTATTTTAAACGCAAGAATAAAAGAGAAAAAAGCAATGACCATCGCTTTTCTTTTTGCAGGAAGTGGCGCATTAATTTTTGCTGCAGCACCTCAATATATTTTAACGCTACCGTCTTTCTTTATGATTGGCTTAGGCATGGCCATGTTGCAAGTTATCATTAATCCGTTGTTGCGAACTGCAGGCGGAGAAGAAAATTTTGCTTTCTATTCTGTAGTCGCTCAAATTGTGTTTGGCGGTGTTGCTGCAGCTATTCCTTATTTATCCAGCTATTTTCAAGAAATGGCAGCCAATGGTAATTCTCTTTTTCCAGTAGACACCAACATTCCGTGGATTATCAACTACCAAATTATTGCGCTCTTATTATTGTCGCTGGGCATTATCATGTTCTTTATTAAACTGCCTTCTGTCGAGCTAAAAGAAGATGAAAAGGCAGCTGGTAAAGAACTGTATTTTGAACTACTAAAGGACAAAAAGGTATGGATATTTTTCTTCGCTATTTTCGCCTACGTGGGCACCGAACAAGGCGTAGCCATTAAGATTAAAGATTTCTTAATGCAATACCATCAGCTCAGCGCCGACGAAGGTGACACCGTTATCTTTTGGTATTGGATGTTGCTTACTTTAGGTTGTATTTTAGGTATTGTTTTGGTGAAATTATATGACTGTAGAATATTGCTAAGATATTTTGTTTTTGCCGCTATGTTTTCGCTGGCCTTGGCCTTGCTCGCACCAACGAATATTTCTTGTTGCTCTATATTTTATGGATTTCTTTTTGGGCCAAACCATTAGTAAACAAGCAAACTACTGCGTTTAAAGATTTATTTAAAAAAGGGTTCAACTCTTTAAATACTGAGCTCATTCTTTAAGCTATGGAAGAGCATTTTCTTCCTATCTTTGAACATGCTGCAATCACTCAAAAAAATAATCTCCACCATCAAAGAATCACTCAATGGTGAGCAAATGGATTACACGCAAGGCAGCATTCCTAAGGCTATTTTTTTGTTGGCTATTCCCATGATTTTGGAGTTGAGTTTAGAAAGTGTTTTTGCCGTAGTAGATATCTTCTTTGTAGGGAAATTAGGTGCGAACGCCATTGCAGCCGTAGGTTTAACCGAATCGGTGATCATGATCATCTATTCCTTAGGCATTGGCATTAGCACTGCAGCAACTGCCATCGTCTCAAGAAGAATTGGTGAAAAAAATAAAGATGGCGCAGCGCATGCCGGTGCCCAAGCAATGATAGTTGCATTGATCGCCACGTTAATAATTAGTGTGCTGGGAGTTGTTTTCGCGGGAGACATTTTGGGTTTGATGGGCGCTAGCGAAGCTGTGATAAAAGAAGGAAGTGTTTTTATGCGCATCATGTTGGGTGGAAGCGGTGCCATCATGTTTCTATTTTTAATCAATGGAATTTACCGCGGCGCTGGCGATGCCATGATGGCCATGAAAAGTTTGTGGTTGGCTAGCTTAATCAACATTGTATTGTGTCCGATATTAATTCATTTTTTCGGCTTAAAAGGCGCAGCAATAGCCACTGTAATCGGACGAAGTGCGGGAGTTATCTACCAATGTTATCACTTGTTTAAAGGCAGTGGAATTCTCACCATCTATAAGCATCATTTTAAATTAAGTAAAGAATTAATTTCTTCTGTTATTACCATTGCTTGGCCTGCCACTTTTCAATTTATTATTATGAGTGGTAGCTGGATTTTCTTAGCCAAACTAGTAGCAGAAACAGGCGGCACAGAAGCTACGGCAGGTTATCAAATTGCTTTTAGAAATTTGATTTTCTTTATTCTTCCTGCCTATGGAATGAGCAATGCTGCTGCTACTTTGGTAGGACAAAATTTAGGTGCCCAACAAATTGATCGTGCAGAAAAAAGTGTGATGCTCATCATGAAATACAATGTTATTTTTATGGCCTTTGTCACCCTGCTATTTTTCTTCTTTGCAGAAAATATCATTCGCATTTTCACGCAAGATGAAAAGGTAATTGAGTTTGCTGTTTTGTCGATGCAATGGATGAGTGCCGGGTATATTTTCTATGGCATTTCAATGGTGATGATACAAGCTTTAAATGGTGCTGGCGACACTAAAACTCCAACAGTAATTAATATCATTTGCTTTTGGTGTATTCAAATTCCATTGGCTTATTTACTAGCCAAAACCTTTGATTACAAGGCAACAGGTGTTTTCATTGCAGTGCCTATCGCCGAAACATTAATTGCCTTATTGGCCTGGTATTATTTTAAAAAAGGCCGTTGGAAAGAAATTAAAATATGAGCTACTTCAAAGAACAAGAATATAAAGGGATAGATTATTCTACTGAAAAATTTGAGAAAGGCGAATACGAAAATTGTGCTTTCATCAATTGCAATTTTACCGCGCTCGATTTATCGAATATCAATTTCATAGAATGTACTTTTGAAAATTGTAATTTCTCTATTGCAAGAGTAATTAATACTGGTTTAAGAGAAGTATCTTTCAAAGGCTGCAAACTGCTTGGAATGCGCTTTGAAGACTGCAACGACTTTCTGTTTTTTGTGAATTTCACCGATTGCCAACTTAACCTTGCTTCCTTCTTTAAAAAGAAATTGAAAAACACATCTTTCAAAAATTGCAGTCTGCACGAAGTCGATTTTTCCAATTGCGATTTAAGTTCTTCTTTGTTTCAAAATTGCGACTTACGTGGTGCGGTTTTCGATAAAACAATTGTAGAAAAAGCCGATTTTAGAACTGCATTCAATTATTCTATCGCTCCCGACAACAACAAAATTAAAAAAGCGAGATTTTCGAGAGATGGAGTGTTGGGTTTGTTGGATAGATACAATATTGAGATAGAATGAAATGAGAAGTGCTGATTTATCACACCTCAAATACTGACCTAAGTCTTATTTTCCCTTCCGCATCATCTGTATTCTTGTGTATTAATTATTCATTATGGAAAAGCACAATTTAACACACGAATTCCCAGAATTTCAAGAGAAAATTGCTCTATTGAAAACCGAAAATGCTCATTTCAAAAAATTAGCTCATGAATACGATGAAGCCAACCACGCTGTGCACAGAGTAGAAAGTGGTGCTGAAGTAACCACCGATGAGCACTTAAATGAATTGAGAAAACAAAGAGTACGATTGAAAGACGATTTATATGCAATGTTGAATAACTAAAGAAACTTAAGACGTGAATGTAGAAATATTAGCTATTTTTACTTCATGTCTTTTATTCTTCATATCGATACTACCACCAAACTTTGCTCGGTTGCCCTTGCGAAAGATGGTATTTTGGTATCATTAAAAGAGGAATATGACGAGCAATATTCACATGCAGAAAAACTCAATCTATTTATTGAGCAGGCGCTCGTTGAAGCAAACTTAACCTTACATGATTTAAGCGCCGTGGCGGTGAGTAAAGGTCCGGGCAGCTATACAGGTTTGAGAATTGGAGTATCGAGCGCGAAAGGCATCTGTTATGGTTTGAATATTCCCTTGATTTCTACAGAAACTTTGTTGAACCTCGCTTTTGCTTGTCGCGTAAAAATAAAACAACAAATACAAGGCGGCGACATTTTAATTCCCATGCTAGATGCACGCCGTATGGAGGTTTACTCGCAAATTTTCGACACACAGCTTAATACAGTTAGAGAAATTAAAGCCGAGATCATCAACGACACTTCATTTTCAGAATATACACAACAACAAGTATTTCTATTCGGTGATGGCGCTTCAAAATGTGCAGAAACATTGAACAGAAACAATATTCACGTCATTGCAAATATTCACCCTTCAGCGCGATACATGATTGATTTCGCACATGAAAAATTTATTGCAAAACAATTTGAAGATGTGGCTTATTTTGAACCTTTCTACTTAAAGGAATTTGTTGCGGGTCCGCCAGCTAAAAAATAAAGTCATGCTCTTCATGTAGAGTCAGATAGAATCTGACTTAAAACAGGAAAATATTTCGATAAAAATGAAATGGAAATAATCTTTTTAAAGTCAGATTCTATCTGCCTCTCCGAAGACATATAAATCGAAATTATTTCTTTGAAAATTGTACCGTGGCAGAAATCGCATTTTGCGCTATCATTCTCACAAAATAATTTCCCGTGGCAAGCACTAAATCATTCAATGAAACATCGTTTGCCCCTTTCGCAAAATTTCTTTTGATTGAATACACTACTCTACCCAATGCATCAAACACCTCAATATCAGCGCTGCCTTCAGTGGGCATATCAAAATGCAAAGTAGCATTTTCCTCCATTGGATTAGGATACATGGCCAATTGCAAAATAGTGTTGCCCGTAAAGAAATCTACCACCGCAACATCAGAATATTGATAACTACCATCGCTATCAACTTCTTTTAAACGATAGTAATTAAATCCTTTCAAAGGATTTTCATCAACAAAAGAATAATTCAATAAAGTATTGCTAAAGCCGGCAGCTGCTTCAGTAGCAATAGTTTCAAAATGCTCTCCATCTGCAGAACGCTGAATTTCATAGTAAGATGAATTCAACTCACTTGCAGTTTGCCATGAAAGATCAACCTTCTCTTTGTTCTTTTCTGCAGAAAAATAAGTCAGGTCAACAGGCAATAAATCTGATGAGCCGAAGGCATACCACTGTGTGCTGCTATTCCACGCATTGGCATCTGTAGAAGTACCCAAAGTAAATCCGCTTGACCTTAAAGCTGTAATTTGTGTAGTAGAATTTGCACCACCAAAAGTATAAGAATTTGCACCAGACATCACCGATGTTTTGTACCAGCTTGTAGCATTGGGCGCAATTCCTTGATCTTTAGCAATTAAGAAAACCGGATTGCTAATAGTTGGTGATGATGGGGTTTCTGTATGTGTATTACCTGTTCCTGTATAGAAACCTGTGCTCCCAACATTAAAAGCAACATAATGATAGGTTTCGGTTGCGGATGCATAGGCGTGCACCGAAAAAGTGGTTGCAGTGCAAGCATCTAAATATTCTTTGTGCCAATCAACAGCACCTGTACCATCCATTTTAAATACATTAGAAGTACTCCCTCTCATGCTCATTTGAGAGTAATTTGGCCAAGTAGATGAAGCTGGAATTGCCCACACCATAAATGGGTTGAAGCCTACGGTAACAGTTTGTGTAGAACCTGTTCCCTTAAAGGTACCCACAGAAACGGCAGATGCAGCAAAAGCAACATAGTAGTATGTTGTAGCAGCGGTGTTCGCATCGGCAGAGTTGGTTCCTATCGTAAATTGGCCCGAAGCCATTGCTGTTATATAGTTAGAAACTAAAGCCCCTGTAGCATTAACTTTGGTTTGTCCGCTCATTGTGCTTGTAGCAATAAATGATGTAGCCGAACCCACTTTTTGTACCAACACCATCACTGGTGTAAAGCCTAAGCCAGTAATATTTTGCGCAGTTCCTCCATTACCCGTATAGCTGCCAGCAGCAATTTTTGCGGCACTCAATCGAGCTGGCACGAAAGAAATAAAAAAGATAATAATGATAACCTTAGCTAAGGCTCTAAAATAATTAGTATACATAGTAGTAATAAGTAGTAATCGACCCCTTTGCAAATTAATGCGCGGCGAAAGTACGACTTCAATCGCATATCGCGCAAGGTTTTTCTTAAAAATGTTGAAAACTACTTCATTACTTCAACAGCAGAGGTGGAAACGCTATTACTCTCATTTCCAGCCCTATCTTTTACATAAACAGAAAAAGTTGCCGACTCAGAACTTAAGCCATCGGAAATCCCTGCGTTGGGCATAGCTATTGAAAGATTACCTTGTATAGAAATAGTTGAGCCACTTGGCGCCAATTGCTGGATACGAAATTGATAAATCACGCCATTTCTCGAATCGGTAACAAACATGTTCCTAACATCAGCATTGTTCTCGCCTAAATCACCGTCGGCATCTTTATAACTAATGGTGATAGTCACCGTTTCTTCGCCCACCTTCACTGTTGATGGCGTTATAGAAACGAATTCAATTACTGGAGCCGTTGATGTTGGTTCTTTTTTGCAAGAAAAAACAAACAACAAACAGCAAATGCCCAAACAACATTGAACATTGAACATTAAACATTGAACTAATTTACGGCTTAACATAAAACGACCAATAAGTTTTGTAAGGATCTATCACTTCATTCTTAGGAAATTCTGCTGGCGAATTGTGATCGGCATCTTTAATATAGAAACGCATATACACTGTGGTATCGGTTAAAAGGCCTGTACTGTTTACCTGCGAATACCAATAACATTTTCCATTAAACACCAATTTAGTAGCATTCACACTTTGAATAGGTGCAGAAAAATCATCTTTCTTATACGATAATTTCAACACCGCTTGTGTTAAATTTTCGGTGGCTGTGCTATCATCAGTGATAGGCACAAAATCACTCCCATTGTAGTTGCCAGGCAGCACAGTAATGGTTTCACCAGAGGTAACATAAAAAGAAAAGTAATCAATATTATTAATCCTATTTGTTGCATCTGAAATTACATTAAACTGCGCAGGAAATTTATCATCTAAAGCTACCATTGCTTGAAAAAACGGTTGCTTGTTAGGATATTTGGCAGCAGCGGCATCAAGATTGGGAGCACCATTGTCTATCCATTTTTTAATTCTTGCAATAGCCTCATTCGTTAAAGGAATACCAATATTGTCTTGCGGCATTCTATCGTTGGTATTTACAAAACAGCAGTTCGAAATTCTTTCATACAATACACTTTTAGCCGATTGATATGGCAGTACTCTAAAAGTAAAATCATTGTTCACATTGTTCTTGGTAATGGGTTGATACACCATCGTAGAATAAGTAGATTCTACGGTTCTAAAATCGGGTTCGAAATGTCCGTCGTGACAACCCGGCTTACCACATTGAGGAAAGAAAATATCGCGATGCAAAGCCGCCAAAGAATAGGGATCTAAAGTGCTTGTTGTACTTTTTTTTCCATAATCTACCGCATCATAAGGATTGGCGGGCGCAGGGTCTTTCTTACATCCATTGAAAGAAATGGCCATAGAAAAAACCATGAGCGATAAGGCCAACAATACTTTGCTATGTTTAGTTTTTCTCATCTATTTTATGGCTTGTGATAATACTTGTCCGCTTAACATTCCATTGGGTATTCTATCTCTAAATCCAAGCAAATCGGCGATGGTTGGAATAACATCAATGCTTTCTCCGTATTCGCTGCTTACCACTTTATCTTGGTGAATAACGCTGCTCGGACCGCACATCAAACAGAAAATCTCACGCGAAGTAGCATCGCTATTGTGATCGAAAGCTGGTCGGCCATAAGCATCAATGACCGTATTCGATGTAATATTTCTACCATGCTCGGGCACCACTATCATCACTGTATCATCGGCCATTCCTGGTGTATTTTGAATTGTATTCCACAAATGAGAAACACCCCAATCGGCGCGGCGCAACAAATTACAATGTTGGGTAAAATCGCTATGACAAATATCTACATCTTGCATGTTCAACACCGTTAATTCGGGCTTGAATTTTTCTATCACTTTTTCGGCATAATACAAATTCACCAAATCGTTGGATACATAACTGTTAAAGCCCCAAGAATTAAATCCGGCACCATTCAATGCGTCTTGAAACAACTCGGCCATAAACATATTCAATTGTTCTCTTTCTGCAGTAGAATTTACAACACCCACCGATTCTGCCGCATATTGCTTGGCAAAATTGGCATCACAAAAAGCACGAATTTTATTCACCATTTCCATCTCTTGCGATGTAAATGTTTTAGGGTTTCCTAAAGCGTTGTAGCCTTCCATACTGATGATAGATGATGGCTGAATATAGTTGGCGCCATAAGCCGCACCATAACCTGTGTATGAACTGTAGTTGAGTGCAGGATAAGGACCCAACGAATTAGAAATCCACCAAGAGTTTAAAGCCGAACTTTTAGAAGAATCATCATTGTGTTTTCTGTAATATTCAAAAATGGTAGGATATTCGGGATTGGTTCTTAAATTAATTTCGGCTTGCGAATAGCGGCCGGTTAATGATGTCATGTGACCGTTGTAATGGCCAGTCGGCCCCTCCTTAAACCTAAATTCTTTCATTAATGTGCCATATTCCTGTAAGCGTTTTCCGCCCGGTAGTGGCGAAGTAGGAAGAATCTCGCTGATACCAGCTTGCACAGCAAACGGAGTGATATCTTTCAACATCGTGCTCATCAAATTACTTTGATTTTGCTTCACGGTTTCTATGTTTCTTAGTCCGCCAGCAAACAACACCAATACCACGTGATTCACTTTACGATTGCCTGTAGCAGCAAATAATCTTCCCGACGGCAAAATATAAGGCAACACCATGGCCCCTGCTGTGGCTATTGCTGCTTTCTTTATGAAGTCTCTTCTTTGCATATAAATTATTTCTTCTTTTCCCGTAGGGGCAGCCCTTGCGGCTGCCCTCCAATTGTTTGGGCAACCGCAAGGGCTGCCCCTACGAGAGTTAAAACTGTCGGTATTCGTTACTGGTCATTAATGAATAGTAAAACATTTCAGCGGTGATTGAACTATTTTTATTCAGCAAATCAGTGAGATAATAAATTTCATATTCGTTGGGCACCCTATTGTACACCTTCTTGTAAGCATTGGTAACAAAGGCTTTTTTATCGGTACCAATAGAAGTAGGAATGGTGTTTCCCGACTTATTCATGAAATTTCTAATGATTAAATCTTCTACTACACCCTTGTCGCCAAAAGCCAGATACTGCGTTTTCAATTCATTTAAATTACCTGCCGACACAGTAGTTCCCATTACATCGGTGTGCGCAATAGAGATAAATTCGGTATTGCTTTTTACGTTGGGTTTTTGCACACCCGCAGCACTTATTGTTTCATCGTTTACATCATAAACGTACTCTTGTTTTTTCTTGCAAGAAAAAACAAAAAGCGTGAGACACAGCAGTAGTGCTGCAGGCCTCACTTTATACTCTCTCATCTTCCTATTTAATTCCTGCATATTCATTAGAACTTAAAATATAGCGCTGTAAAGCTTTAAAATCGCGTGATGTTTTGTACAAAGAAGTTTGTGCTGCCATTTCTTCCGATTTGGGTTCTCGAAACAAAAAGCGCATGAATTGTGTGCGAACCTGCCCTTCGTAAAACTCATCGTAATCAAAGAAAATAGATAAGAAGTCATCTGTAGAACTTCCCAATTGCAAAAATAAAACGGGCGATGTAGTTGCTTGTGGGTCGTATTCTATCATCTGTTTGGCATTGGTAAGTTCGGGTGCTGTTGGGTAGCGCATTAAATAATTTTGAAATGCAGAAACCACAAAATTTTCGGTACCCATATTCACTTGATCGTAAATGAAATTATTCACTACCAACTTATGCAAATCAACATAATCAATAGCACCACTGCGTAAATCATCTGCCACAGAAAACAAAGGCAACAACCGGTCTATTTCTTTTTGATAAGCAGCAATCACCTCGGGGTCGGTAGCTATGCTTTGGTTTTGCTCAAAAATAGTTACCCAGGTACGTGCTTCGCTGGTATCACTTGAGTTTAAGAAACTAGCCTGTACTATCTTAAATTCGTTATCGGCATATTCCGATTTATCCTGCAACAAAGCCACCAAAGCAATTCTATCTTCTTTAGTGAATTCATGCTGATTCACCAGTGCATATGCATCATTAAATTCTTGGTTGGTTGCCTTTCTACCCAATAAAGAAATATAGAGTTTACTTACATAGTTTTCTTTGGTCACCTTCTCCACAGTAGCATCGGGCGGAGCTTCATTTCCTGATACAATAATTGGGTCTTTCTTACACGAAGAAAAACTCAAAGCAAAGACCAAAAAAACACTTAAAATTCTAAATACCATTCGCACGTTAAAATAGAAAAAATAATGGCGTAGTCAAAATTAAGACGGGGAGAGATAAAATGAGTTGCCTTATTCAATGCATGTGCAAATCTATAACCGGTGCTTTTGAAGATTTGGGCAGCTGTAGGGGCGAAATGCTTTCGCCCGTTAAAAGAAAATTCAAAAAATTTTATTCGTAAATTGGTCTCCACTAAATAATGAGATTCTTTTACACAATCATATTACTCTTAATTAACTTCACTTTATCTGCGCAGATAAAGCAAGTAGAACAACCTACTTTTAAATCTTTTGAACCAATATCAACTACAACTTCGGGATCAACAAATAATTATGGACAAAATAACAACAGAGTACTTTCGCCTGCAGAACAAAGCAATTATGCATTAATCGGACAATCCACCTCATCTGCCGATCAAAAGCGAAAAGAATATGCACTATTTCTAAGGGAAGAACGCCAAGAAGAAATCAAACAGCAATTTCTTTTGCTGAAAAATAAAAGCACCGACTCTAGCAAGATAAATGAGGTGAACGCGCTAAAATCAAAATTTCGACTTGCCAACTACAATTCATCGGTATAAAGTAGCACAAATATTATTTATTGTTTTGTGTTGCGGCATTTTTGCTTGTCAGAAAAAACAATTCGCTTCTGCCGAAAGCATTGATTTTGGAAAAACATATTCAAAAGACAGTTTACAAAATAAGGCGATTGTTATTGATGCTTTGCCCAACAAGGCAAAATTCACAAGAGAAACGCTTGATATAAAAATCAATACTCTCTTGTATGAAACTGCTTTTAACAAACTAGAAAACATGCTGGCAGGCAAAGAGATGCTTAGTTTTAAAGATGCTGTTTTCACTGTTGAAAATGCTTTTTACGACAACACTTTAAATCGTTTGGAATATGATATCACTATTTCCTATTTAACCTATCTGTGCAATGCGTGGTGCGAGACAAACAAAACAAACTACAAAGAAACAGATAGCGCTCAAGTATTGGCAAGTGCTGCGATTTACAAAATTATTACCGATAGTATTATAGATATAAAAGGCAACGTAGCTTCTTTGCCTTACACTTATGATTTTAACGATAATTTCGCCCAGCAGCATTGGCCAAATATGTTTGTCACCAAACTCTTAAACACGCACAAAGGCAACTGCCATTCGCTTCCATTTTTGTATAAAATTCTTGCGGATGAAATGAAGGTTAAAGCCTATCTTTCCTTTTTACCCAACCACATTTACATCAAACAAAAATGCAAGAAATCGGGTTGGTACAACACCGAACTCACCAACAATATGTTTCCCCACGACGCGTGGTTAATGGCATCGGGCTATGTTAGCAGAGAAGCTATAGTGAGCGGAATTTACATGGACACCATTAGCGATAAGCAATCCATTTCTATTTGTTTAAACGATTTAGCCAAAGGTTATTTGAGAAAATTTAAGAATAATGCCAATCTTGAATTTGTAATTCAATGTTGCGATTTAGGCTTACAATACTTTCCAAATTATGCCGAATTACTTTTACTCAAAGCCGAAACTTTAAAAAAAATGTACGAAACAAATAAAACTCCAGAGGTCTACACTGAAATGGAAAACGCCTATACTTCATTGGTGAAATTACATTACCGTGAAGTTCCATCATCAATGTTTAACGAATGGATTTCAACAATGAAAACAGGCGAAAATATTTACAGTCAAAACAAATAAGGTTACATTTAACAACGAGATAAAATGAAAAAAACAAACAGCATACTAACTCTACTTTTAACGCTATCACTAGGCGCATTTTCTCAAACCAATGATGTTGCAACACTAAGCAAAGGAAGATATATTGAAGTCTTTGAAAACGATACCTTACAAAGAATTGGCTCGGTGATGTTTAATACAGTAAGCAATAAAATTGAATATTTTATTGAGGAAAGTGATTCGGTGGTGAAGCAATCGACTGAAAGTAGTAGGTGGATGAGTATGGATCCGTTGGCACACAAATACCCTAATATGAGTCCGTATGTTTTCTGTTCTGACAATCCCATTTATTACATTGATCCAGATGGCAGAGAGAATATACCTGCACTTCTTTGGGCTTTAAAAAATATGGCAAACAAAACCATCCCATCAACATATAGTGACCCCTATTTTGCAGGTTCAGATAGCAGATGGACATACATCATAGGTACTGTGCCTGACAGGACTGTTTGCTATGAAAGTTGTTTTATGGCATATATGAATTCAGGTGCAGATGTTATACCTACATTAAAAACAGGCTTCACCAATAAAAACAATGCTTTTAAAGGGCGTTCTACAGAAACAGGTGGTATGAATTGGTTTAAAGCAGGCACAGGTGCAGATCGTTCATTTGTAACCGATATTGAAAAAGGAGAATTAGGAGATATTGTGTTTATGGGTGAGCCAAGCGATATGCAAGGACACGCTGTTCTCTTAGCTTCTCCTGTTACTATAGGGAATGTAGAAGTTGATGGTAAAACAATAGAAACAGCAACTTTTTACAGTTTAAGTACTAGTTCTGATAGTGAATCAGATCATTATGGAGGGCGTGAGTTTACTTTTCAAAAACAAAGTGATGGAACTTGGAAACAACAAGGAGGTGCGGGTTATACATTTAATGGTTTTGGTCAAATGAAGAATGTAAACACTACAGATGAACAAAAACAGGAGGCAACAAAACTTGTAGAAGAATTTAAAACACGATAATTATGAGGCTATTAAATCTTATATTGTTCTGCTCTATTTATTTAAATCTAAATGCTCAAACAACTGATTTAGAAAAATATAATAAAGAAAAACAAGAGATACTCAATTTGATATTAAACAGCAATCAATTTGATAGTATTTATTCTTTTAAAACGGTGTATCTTGCCTCTAACGAGCTATTTTCAAGTAATACACCTTTAATATTAAAGAGAAAAAAGTGTAAAATCAAAGTGTTTGAAAAAGATGTATTGTTGCAGAAAAAATTACCATATGTTACCTTGGGTAGTTTTACATTGGATATTATGAATCCTACAGGCGCAAGTGTTCAAATCTATTCATCATCTACGCGGAGTAATTTAAATATATACTTAAAAAAGAATAATAGCCATTGGATTATTGAAAACCATAAAATTTTTGAAGATTAAAACTAGTCGCCACTCAATGAATGGCGATTCTGCTATCATAAGCAGCAACCTTTGAAGCAGAAATAACAAAATATGAAAAAACATATATATTTTACGATTAAAATTGCAATACTAATCTGTTGCTTATTAAATGGTAAAGCCTTAGCTCAAAATACTTATCAAGTTAAAATCAGCAGTGTACGATGTTACAGCAACTATTGTGTTTGGGTAGATGAAGCTTATTTCGAAAAGTTAACTATGAAAATAGGAAAGGTAATATTGAAAAAAGATACAGTATTATATCTAGAAAAAAACCAATTCAACATCTTGTTAAATGATCAATCTCGAGTTATTGATTCTACAGATAGTCGCATTGATATTAGGATGAAAGTGGTTCTGTACAAAAAGAATAAAATTCAAAAGATTATATATTTAGAAAATTCGGGAAGATATAAAATCGGAAATCTCGTTTACGAAAAGAATCCACAACTAATGTCTTTCATAAAAGAAAACTATGATGCAGAATTTTGTTGCTTCTGTCTGCCGCCCTGTGAAGGCCAAGATAAATAATATTTTACTCGTGATATCACTTCTGTTTTGTATTCAATTAGCGCATAGCCAAAGTAATAGCTATAGAGTAATTACAAATACAGATAATCCACCTAAATTAAAATACAAAGGAGGCTTAGAGAAATTCATCAGTGACAGCATTGCATGGCCATCGAGTTTTGATGGCAGTGGAAATGTTGTGGTTTTATTTACTGTTTCACAAAATGGAAGTATTGAAAATATTAGAATTACTCAGAAACTTTGTCCCAATTGCGACGACGAAGTTATCCGTATATTAAAAAAGTCACCAAGATGGCAAGCTGGCAAGCTAAATAAAAAGAACATTGATGTTGAAATTGAATGTACTATTAGATTTCAAATAAATGAGTAAAAACACTCCAAACAGAATATTATCTCAAATTTATCTAGGAATAAATATTTTAGGAATATTATTTAGCCTATTATTTGGAGTTATTGGGGGTAGCGGAGGGGAAACAACAGAAGGCGTTTTTTTTGGCTTTTTTTATACCAGTATATTATCAGTGATTTCGCTTATCATAATAACCTTTATTAAATTAAGTTGGTGGAAATTAAATGTTATTTGGGCTTTTCTCCCCTTTATAATCTATGTACCTATTGATAAAATAATTCTAGAAAACAAATTCAACAATTGGTTTAAATCGAATCCAATTCAATTGGGAACAGTATCACATAATAAATACCAAAAAGACATAGATAAGGCAACAGCATATATAAAAACCACAAATAAAAACACATATACAATAGACACTATTATTTACTCATTTGATAAAACAAAACAAATAATTATCTGCACCCATGTTGATACAAGTAATAATATTATCAATTACGTAAATCATGAGTTTTTCTATGACACGACATACCACGAAGCCCATGGAGGTAATTTATCCGCTACAGAATCAAATCGAAAAGAATTGATTAATGCAGCTATTAAATATTACACAACTAGCTTCTCCGGTAAAGAAGGGGATCAAGATTATTTGTGGTCGTATCCAGATATTTGGAATTAGAGATACAAAAACTCACCGTACTTTAAACTGGCCTTCCATATCTCAAACCTCGTCGGCGCTTTTCTTTCAATATTGCCAAAGCTAAAGCAGCGTAAGCCGGGTGTTCTTTTTCAAGCCAGGCTAATGCAGTGATATTATCTCTACAAGCATCTAGAACAGCTGCCAACTCTAAACACTTTTTCTGCAAGAGAAAATCTACACTGGGCTGAAATTCTTCTTCGAAGGCAACTGCAAACATATACAACTCATCAAATCCCATCTTTTTTAGCCAATCAGCAGCATCTAATTCTTTGAACGCAATAAAGGAACATACGGCATTAAGTTCTTTGCAGCCGCTCTGCAATAACCACTTAAAGGCCTCTTCATCAAATGCAATTGCATTTGCTAAAGCATAAATTTGTTTGGAAGTATATTTTCTTTTAATCGCTGACAATGAAGTACAATCTTTTAGCTGATGTTACTATAAATAATATTCGGATTTTTCTATTCACGGGCGAAAGCATTTCGCCCCTACGGATGTACTGCCTTAAAAAGAGAATTTCTTTTAATCCTTCCCCATAATTCAATATATTCGTTGTGATGAGAATCACCTTTGCCATACTCCTCCTTTCCCTTTCCGTAAACGCACAGTTTTACAACGGAACACAAATGGATTTTGGTAAAAACAGAGTGCAATACAACGATGTTTTTTGGTCGTATTACAAATACAAAAAGTTTAACATTTACTTTTACAACAACGGCAAGGAATTAGCCGATTACACTGCTATTTCGGCCAACAACATTCTTACAGAATTAGAGGATTTCTTTGACCATGAAGTGAGCACCAAATTTGAAATTGTGGTGTACAACTCCTACGCCCAGGCTTTGCAAAGTAACATAGGTAACATAGGAGAAGAAAAACAAAACAATGCCTCCATCACACGACTCTTAGGCAATAAATTGTGCGTTTATTTTGATGGATCTCACGAAAACTACAACAAGGTTCTGCGCTCGGGCATCGCCAGTGTGATGATTAATAAAGTGCTGTACGGTGAAGATATTGGCGAGATTTTAAAGAACTCATCTACTACTACAATTCCCGACTGGTATTATTACGGACTCATCTCCTTTCTTGCAGAGAGTTGGAATAGCAGCATTAACAACGATTTGAAAGATGCATTTGCCTTAAACGCCTTTGAAAATTTCAATGAGATTAGTGGAGAAAATGCTAAGCTAGCCGGACACTCCATTTGGAAATATATTGCTGATACCTATGGAGGTGAAAATGCATTACGCCTCATTTACATGACCAAGATGTCGCATGATGTAAACGATGCCACCCTTTTTATTTTGGGTCTCTCAGCCGAAAACCTAATCAAAGAATGGAAAGCACACCAAGAAAATATATTCAGCAAGCAAAACATGGAAATCCTTTCTGCTGAAGAAGAAAAGTTCATCTTGCCCATCAAAACATCATTAAGAAAATTAGCACGCGAACTTAAAATTTCGCCCAACAACGAATGGCTCACTTACAACATCAACAAAGAAGGAAAAAACAAAATTATCCTGTACAACATTGCTACAAAAAAGAAAAAAGTCATCTTTAAAAAAGGTTATGCCATCGATCTGCCCCTCGCCAAAAATTATCCGCTTATTACATGGCACCCCAATGGAGAATTCATTTCTATTTTCTTTGAAGATAAAGGAGAAATTCAATGGTGGCTGTACGAAATCAAAACCGATCAATATGTGAAAAATACTTTGCAATATTTCAACCAATTGCTCGATGCCGAATATTCTCCCGATGGTAAAAAAATAGTGTTTTCAGCAGTGCACAAAGGCATGACCGATATTTATGTTTATGATGTTGCGGCGCGCATGCAAGAAGCAATTACCAATGATTTTTACGACGACCTTTATCCACAATTTATCAATGGCGGAAAACAAATTGTTTTTGTATCGAACCGCACCTCAGACACCATGAACCTGGAAGGAAAAACGAATGATTTGTATTCTTCCAACTTAGATGTTTTTGTATTCGATTACAGCGCTAAAAAAAGCATGCGTTATGAGGAACAAGTGCTCAAAAGAATTACCAACACGCCTTCGGTCAATGAAAAATTTCCTGTAGAATGGGATAAAGAAAAGATCTCTTTTCTAAGCGATGAAAACGGCATTTACAATCGTTATTTTGCCAATACAAAAAACGACTCTCTTTACGCGCTAAATAGCCAATACGCAAGAAACATAAATTATATACACAGCAATAAAGACAATGCTTTACAAATAACTCGTTTCAATGGCAAAGACCAATTAATGCTTATTGCTAAAAAGGAAATTAAAGAAGTAAACTCTATAAAAGCTGCCACAGAAAACAATGCGATCTCTTTTCAAAATATAGAGCTAGGCGATAAAACAGAATACTCGGAAATTGAGCGCTACAAAAGCAGAAATGAATACATCGATAAATTCAAAAAAGATGAAGATTTTGTAGACATTTCAGATTATCAATTTGAGAAAAAAGAACTAGATAAAACAAGTGAAAAAGAAAATACAGAAACAAAAGTAAAAACTGTTGCATCAAAAAAAGCACTAGAGCGCAATTACGAACCTGCATTTTCTGTAGAAGAAGCTTCCATTGACATTGGCAATAACTTTATCAACCCTACTTACCAAACCTATACTGGCGGACCAATCAACACAGGTGGGTTGAGTCCGATTATGTTGTTCGGCACCAAAGACCTACTAGAAAATTATTATGTGCGCGGCGGCTTAAGAATATCGGGTATGCGCAACAACGAAGTCTTTATCAGTTTCGAGAAATACAAAAAACAACTCGACCATCAATATGTTTTGTACCGTCGAAGCAGCAGCTACGAAGCAGCCAAATTTTTATTTAAAAACGTGAGCTACGAAGCCACTTACAAAATCACTTACCCTTTTTCAATTGTTGACAGAATAAGATTTTCGGGAACTTTACGCTATGAT
The DNA here is from genome assembly GCA_945871895.1 of Chryseobacterium gleum. Classification (GTDB taxonomy): domain Bacteria; phylum Bacteroidota; class Bacteroidia; order Flavobacteriales_C; genus JAHEZL01. The sequence continues at coordinate 21,845 of CAMBXP010000031.1, forward strand.
GATTTGATCACTTTAACAAGAGAAAATGTATCGCTCAACATTCCAAGCATATCTACTTACCGCGCAGTTTTGCGAAGCGAATACGTTTTTGACGCCACCAAGGATAAAGCCGTAAATATTAAAAACGGAACACGCTTTAAAATCTTTGGTGAATATTTTCAAAACGTGAAAAAATTGAATAAAAACACAGCCATATTAGGTGTAGATTACCGCGCTTACCTTCCCATTTACAAGGACTTTATTTTTGCCGGAAGAATAGCCGCATCCACCTCTTTTGGCAGTGAAAGATTGATGTATTATTTGGGCGGAGTAGACGGATGGCTTTCACCAAAATTTAATTCCGATTTGGCCCCTTCTACTTTATCAGGCAACAACACTTATGCCTTTCAAACTTTAGCGTCTCATATGCGCGGTTTTATACAAAACGTTCGTAACGGCAGTAATTTCGCGGTAATTAACTCCGAGCTCCGCTTCCCTTTTGTAAAAATGTTATATCACCACACCCTAAGTTCGGGCTGGCTGCAACACATGCAATTCATGGGCTTTTTTGATTTGGGTACAGCTTGGTCGGGATGGAACCCATTATCAGAAGAAAATTCACTCAACAATAAAACGATTTATTTAGGTGGTGAAGCACATACCGGCTTAATCAATATTAAAACACAGCGCGACCCAGTGGTGGGCGGCTTGGGCTTTGGATTACGCACTTTGCTATGGGGTTATCATATTCGTGCCGATTGGGCTTGGGGAATTGAAGATGGTGCCTTTAAAAAAAATAGTGTTTTTTACTTGTCGTTGAATTACGATTTTTAGAAAAAAGGAAGCTAAAAGCTTCAAGAAAAGATTCAGCAAAGTTACGCTGCGCTAAACTTTGCAGAGAGCTGGGCATTAAAAGCTACCTCCTAATAATTCCCTTCACATTCAAAATCTTGTACTTAGAGAAAGTCTCATCCGACTCTAAACCAGTACCTGTCATCACCTTATCTGGAGTGGTTATGCGCACAAAAGCATTGGTGTATACTTTACGAGATTTCCCATCCCACGTTAAATGTTCGGTATTCAATTTATCTCCCTTTTTGTTGTAAACCACTACATTTCCCTTGGCCACCATTACATTGTTTAATCGCTCTCGGGTGGCCGTATTGGCAGTCATTTCCGATTCTACCTTTCTCTCTGAATCGTAAAACCAAATGTGTACTCCTTCCTTAAATTCGTCGTGCGCTATGCCTTCAGTATATTGCTCCATCACTTTGCCAGAAATGCGAATTCTAACAATAGCAGAATCGCTGTAGAATGCATCGTAATCTTTGTAAGTTGCAGTGGGGAATTTAATTTCTTGAGTAGAAGATTGAACCTTATCGATTTCATTTTCGCAAGAAAAAAATAACAATGAGAAAAACCACAAAGCACAACATTGAACATTGAACATTAAACTTTGAACTCTTTCCATCACTAGTCAAATTTTCTTTTGATGTACCACTTATCATTCAGGGTGAAACCTAAGTTCAATTTTATATAATTGTCTTGCACCAAGCCGTTGTTCACCGCACCTCTTCTACCCGCCTGTACACCAAAATTAATTACACTACCAAACAACTCTCTTTCAAATTTGAATTTGCGCAAAGGAAAAGAAACACCAATGGTAGCAGATAGATCATTAATATTTTCAGCATTAATTTCTAGTGGTAGTTTTTGGTAACACAAGCCAAAACGATAAGCAATTCTTTTGTGGTAATTTTCATTGCCTACAGAATTCTTATTGGGAATATATTCTGCTCCAAAATTGTAATTTTTACCTACGGTGTATGAACCCGAATTAATTTGAAAATTTCTCCAATCTTGTTGCTTATAATCGAAAGCTAACGTTAATTTATCTCTGTATTTAAAAGCTAAACCACCACCTATGTAAGTTGGGAGAGTGAGTGCGAGAGAAGAAGGATTTTCACTTGTATTTTCAACAATAGCTTTTATTCCACTTCCACTCATAGGATCGGTGATAGTGTTTTGTGAAGTAATAAAAGAAGTCACCGAATATTCAGCGTTAAGATTTTGTTGCAAACCGTAAACAGCACCTAGCGTTAGTTGCGCATAGTCATTAAATTTAATGCGGTACTGCGCACCAAAATCGAAAGTAAAATCGAATACGCCATATTGTTGATCTTTAAATGCACTAAAATAAGCTGCGTTATCAAAAACTCTTAGTTTTTGCTGATTGAAAGTACCAAACAAATAGTTGGCTTTTGCACCTACCGACAGGCCTTTGTAGCGATAACCAGTTCCAAAAAACAAGGAATTAACACCGCCATATCCTTTATAATAATCTGTTGCATCTCCCGCCACAACATCAGTACTTAGCGATTTAACGCTATAGCCCATGGATGAAAAAGGAGTTAAGCCAATCATTGCTCCCCAATTCTTTAACAATGGTGTACCAATAGCAATTGTCCCCAAAGAAGCATCGGTATACTCAGAAGGAGTATTCACTCCATCTTTCGATTGAAAGGTGTTGCTCACAACATTCACATCAAAAGTAGTGTATTGCAAATCGGCCACCGAAGCAGGATTGAAAGAATTTAAAGTTAAATTATCGCTAATGGCATAGCCTGTATTCCCCATACCAAAGCTTCTACCAAATTGATGCGGATACAGCATTCCCATACCGTATTGCGAATAGATAGAGTTGGCTCCACCCTGAGCAAAAAGAGTGAGTGCGGGAGTGAGAGTGAGTAGGAAGAAGAATATTTTTTTAAAATTCATGATAATTTAAAATTTCATTTAAGCCCATTAAAACCAAATTGGATTTTACAAATATGTTCATATTTAAGAGGCTTTCAAAATAAGAGGCATCTCCGCCAGTAAAAACCACTTTTAAAGAAGGATATTTTTCGCTGTAAGAAGCTATCATTCCCTTGATTTCATTGGTGATTCCAAGCACCACCCCAGCTCTCATGCAGGAGTCGGTGCTATCGCCCGGAAAAGTCAGATTTTTATCGCCTGCGCTAACTAACGGCAACTTATCGGTAAAAGTGTGCATGGCTTTAAAGCGCATATTCATGCCGGGCGAAATGCTTCCGCCGTGGTAAACGCCATCTGAACTAATTAACTCGCTGGTGATACATGTACCTAAATCGAAACAAACAACGTTGTCTTTAGGAAAAAGCGCCCTTGCTCCCACTGCTGCCGCGATTCTATCTACGCCCAATGTATTTGGAGTGGCGTAGTTGATGGCGATGGGTAGTTTTGTGTTGTTACTCAAAACAAGCACTTTATCTACCGGCAATGCTGCAGTAAAATCGTTGGTGAAATTTTTCACAGAGGAAATAATTACCCTCTTGAACTGAGCGTCGTTCATCATCGACAACACCGCTTGCTCAGGAAATCCTTCTAGCGTTTTGCTTTGCACCAAATCCCTCTCTTTAAAAAAAGCGATTTTTGTTGCAGTGTTGCCTATGTCGATGATGAGGTTCATGTAGTAAAGGTATTTTTCTTTTTCTAAAAGAAAAACTGTCTCTCGTCTCCCCTCTGCGAAGTTTAGCGTTAGCGTAACTTTGCTGAATCTTTTCCCGAAGCTTTCAGCTTCCTTATTCCATCCTTCTCTGCTAAGTTTAGTGCAGCGAACTTTGCTGAATCTTTTCTTGAAGCTTTCAGCTTCCTTATTCCATCACCGTAATCTTCACCAAACCTTTCTCCCCACAGTAATCTATCGCGCTACTGTAAACATAATGTTCGGGTGAACTAACCATTCCATTTGTCACTGGATTTTGATGTATATATTCTATTTTTTGGTCAATCATTTCATTACTCGACAATTCAACAGGGTGATTGTCTTGCTGCCAAAATTGAAAATCTTTGTTGTTACTATTGCGTGCTCCCGCTTCTTTAAATAGAAACAACATCCATTTACTTCTGCTTTCTCCAACTTCATTAATATTCTTCAAAATGGATTTAGATGTATGCCGTTTTAAATCTCTCATTATATCTGATAAATTTCCTTTTTCTGCTTTGGCTACTAAGTGAACGTGATTGCTCATTAGAACCCAACTATAAACAGTTAGTCCTTTATTTTGAATACAATAATTTAGACTTTCGACAAATATTTCGCGATATCTGTTTCGGGTGA
>CAMBXP010000032.1 GCA_945871895.1 Chryseobacterium gleum
CTCAAAACCTCACCTTTAATATTTTTTTCCGGATTTTTTAAAATTTTAGTTTCGCTGGAAATCAAAAATGCTGAAGGTAAAGCTGCTTGCATTACCTCGCCCACAGAACACATGTAATAATTGGCTATCCATTCCCAAAACTCCATTTGGGTTGCGTTTACAATGGCTTGCTCATCCATCAAAGCCGAAATTTCTTTGGCTTCGTATTTTGTAGGTTCGTTGGGATGAACGGCACGAACCAAACCCGTATAGAATTTCGATTTCCCGAAAGGAACAACTACTCGTTGTCCGGGTGTAAGCGCCGACTGCATACCTTCAGCCACCCTATAGGTAAAGCTGCCTTTGATAGGAAGAGGAAGTAATATGTCGGCGTATAAACTCAATTGGATATAAAATTAGAAAGTCTAAAGTTTCAGGAAAAATACATGAAACTTTAGACTGTAAATCTTTAATGCTAAACTATTTATAAAGAAAGCACCTCTGCTAAACGCAATAAATCGGGATTCATGTCACCCGTATGTTTAATTGCGTTTTCGAAAGGAGTATAAGCAATCTTTTTATCTACGATACCAATCATCACATTTTTCTTACCGTTCACCAAAGCTTCGATAGCAGCCATTCCCATTTGTGAAGCGCGAACACGCTCCATACAAGTTGGAGAACCACCACGTTGAACGTGACCTAAAACTACTACTCTTGTGTCGTAATCAAATTTTTCTTTCACTTTAGCTGCGACTTCTGCAGCACCACCTTCTTTGCTACCTTCGGCAACAATGATGATAGAACTTTGTTTTTGGCGACGTTTTCCGTCTTCTAATTTCTTTATGAGATGATCGATATAATGATCTTTAGATTCAGGATACAAAATAGCTTCAGCACCGCAACCAATACCCGAACGCAATGCAATATAACCAGCGTCTTTACCCATTACTTCTACAATAAACAAACGATTGTGAGAATCGGCAGTATCGCGAATTTTATCTACAGCTTCAATTACTGTATTTAGAGCAGTATCGTAACCAATCGTGAAATCTGTTCCAATTAAATCGTTGTCAATAGTACCAGGTAAGCCCACAATAGGAAAATCATGCTCTTTATTAAATACCGCAGCACCTGTAAAAGTGCCATCTCCACCAATTACCACTAGAGCCTCAATACCATGTTTTTTCAAATTATCAAAAGCTGTTTGACGACCTTCTTTTGTCATGAAACGAGCACTGCGCATCGTTTTCAAAATAGTACCACCTCTTTGAATAATATTCGCTACCGATGAACTAGGCATTTCAATAAAGTCGGCATCAATCAAACCATCGTACCCTCTTCTAACACCAACTACTTCAAACTTATGGTAAATAGCAGTTCTTACAACCGCTCTAATCGCTGCATTCATTCCTGGTGAATCTCCACCCGATGTTAAAACTCCAATTTTCTTCATGGCAATAGGTTAAATTTGTCTTCCAACTGGCGAATATAGATAAACATTCTTTTTTTTTATAAATACCTCGTAAATTAATTTGAATAAAATAGAGGTTATTAAGAAGGTTTTTTTATTATTGCATATTGAATTCTTGAAACGAGGTCTCTAAAGAGTATTTCAAATTTGAGAAATTATAAAGGTATTTGAACTAAATTTTAAGATAAACTGATGTGTATGAACATTAGAAAATTAATTACGGGAGTTTCATTAACAGTGATTGGGCTAACCCTGTTTACGGCTTGTCCGGGAACTGAAGATCCACAAGACAAACCTAACGGAGGAGTTGTTGCTCCACCACCTGGACCAACCCATTCTATTGGCGGTAAAATTTTCAGTATTCCTTCTCCAGTGGAATTTTCTTTATTGTTGAAAAAAAGCGGTGCAAAATACAATCCAGCTATCTTAAATAAAGAAAGTAAAATAGATCAGTACACTACTAAATATGCGTGGGCATTAAATTTAGGGGTTTATGGTGCAGACTTAGGATACACGTCTATCTACGACCATTCTGACGATGCAATGAAATACATGAAAAATGTAAACAAGTTGTTGGATAAATTAGGTTTAATGGATGCTTTCGATAAAGCCACTTTAGATAGAATTAAAAAGAATATCGACAATAAAGATTCACTTTTACAATTGGTATCTGGCACCTATAGAGATTGCGACCTTTACTTGAAAAACAATAAAATGGATGACGTTGGTGCTTTAATCGTTACGGGCGGATGGTTAGAAAGTATGCACCTAGCGGTTAACACAGTAGGAGACAAACCTAACAAAGACGTTTTAAATCGTATTGCTGAACAAAAATTATCTATCGACAACTTGTTAGAAATGATTGGAATGCATACCTCTGATGATGACATTATGTTCTTATTCAATAAGCTTAATGAAATTAAAGAACAATACGACAAAGTGACTTTCAAATACACTTTCGTAAAACCTGAGACCGATAATGCTAACAAAATCACTAGCATCAAATCTATTACAGAACCACAAATTAGTGATGAGGTTTACAAATCTATCTCAGAGAAAATCACTTCATTAAGAAACAGCATCGTACAAAATTAATTCGGCAGAACATGAAAAAGCTTTTTATAACAGCTCTAATTACAGGATTCTCGGCAATATCATTCAATGCAAAGGCGCAAATGTGTGATACAATAGCTGACTTCGCTGGAAAATTTTTCACTTCAGCTTACATCTCTGATGGACAATCTTACAGAGCTTTGTTGGTTGATGATCAAACTGCAGAATTTCAAACGACTTTCTTCGGTGGCACACAATACAGAATATCTGCTTGCAGCGGTTTCTCTGAAAACGCTTTAGTTTTTAGAGTGTTAGACGGGCAAAGCAATCAGATTTTCAATAGTGCACAACACGGCAATACTCCCTACTGGGATTTTAAAGTTGCATCTACTTTAGAAGTAACCATTGAAGCTCAATTAGATCAAACCTATACAAAATCGGGATGTGCCGTTGTTTTAATAGGGTTTAAACAGTAAAAATTAATGATGAAATATTTTAAGAGGCGCTGGTTTATCTCAGCGCCTTTTTTTATTTTTATCGCCAGCCCTAAAGCATGAGTGAAAGAATCTTAAGAGCCCTAATGCAGTTGTTTGCCATCGTTGCGAAGGTAGATAGCATTAACCATGATGGACGATCAGTGGTGAAGGCATTCCTTAAACAACAGCTTAGCCTAGACCAAGTAGAAAATTACCTTACTCTCTTTGAAGAATACTTAGAAAAGCACCAAAAATCTTCTAAAGAAAGTGACAAGAAAAGAAAACGCACCTCTGTTAATTCTGTGAAAGTATTGGTGATTTGTACCGAAATCAACTCTGAACTTACCCAAAACCAAAAAATAGTTGTTCTTCTTCGTTTACTTGAGTTTATTTATGCCGACAAAGAAATAGGAGAACAAGAAATTGAATTTGTTGAAACCGTAGCGTCAACCTTTAACATTGTTGACCAAGAATTTAAGGAGTGTATGGAGTTTGTTAAACATACTCCAGAGAGCATACCCGACGCGAACAACTACCTTGTTGTAAGCAATAACAAAGACTTTAAACTCACTCAAACCAAACACATTTTTGCCGAAACCTTGCCCGCGCCTGTAGTGGTGCTTCATGTGCACAGCGTAGGCATGTACATGATAAGATATTTTGGTAAACAAGCCATGTATCTTAACGGGCAGGTGATTGAGCAAGGAAGGGTTTATTTCTTAAGTCATGGTTCTTCTTTAAGAAATCCTAAAGTTCTTCCTATCTACTATAGCGATATCACTAGCAGATACAGAAGCGACAGCAATTTACAAGCGATTCATTTTACCATAGATGATGTTGTTTTTCAGTTCAACGAAAAACAAATCGGCTTACACAACCTCAATTTAAGTGAGGAAAGTGGCCATCTAATTGGCGTAATGGGAGCCAGTGGTGCAGGTAAATCAACTTTACTAAACGTTCTTAACGGAACCACCTCCCCTACTTTTGGGAGTATAAAAATTAACGGAGTAGATATTCACAAAGAAAAAGAGAAGTTAGAAGGTATTATCGGACATATCTCTCAAGATGACTTATTGCTTGAAGACCTCACCGTTTTTCAAAACCTATATTACAACACCAAACTTTGTTACGATTCATTACCGAATGATCAAATCATTAAGAAAGTGTCTTCTTTATTGAAAGATATCGGACTCTATGAAATTCGTCATTTGAAAGTGGGAAATCCTTTGAATAAAAAGATTTCGGGCGGACAAAGAAAACGATTGAATATTGCGCTGGAGTTGATTCGTGAACCCCAAGTTTTGTTTGTAGATGAACCAACTTCTGGATTGTCATCTCGCGATTCTGAGAACATCATGGATTTACTCAAGGAATTGGCCTTGAAAGGCAAATTGGTTTTTGTTGTGATCCATCAACCTTCTTCTGATATTTTTAAAATGTTTGATAACCTCTTCATTTTAGATACAGGTGGCTTCCCTATTTATTATGGAAATCCGGTAGATGCAGTTATTTACTTTAAGAAAGCAATTAACCACGTAAATGCTGGCGAAAGTGAATGCCATGAATGTGGTAACGTTAATCCCGAACAAATTTTCAATATCATTGAAACCAAAGTAGTAGATGAATATGGAAATATAACTGGCAATAGAAAAGTAACGCCTAAGCAGTGGAACGACTACTACAAAACAGAAGTAGAACCTCATTTAATTGAAAAAGTAGCCAAAGAAAGAACCGAAGCCAAAGAAATTCCAGGCGGTGTTTATAAGATACCAAGCAAAATCAATCAGTTTAAAGTGTTTTTTGTGCGTGATGTGCTATCTAAGCTGGCCAACACACAATACATGCTCATCAACTTTTTGGAGGCTCCACTTTTGGCCATCATTCTTTCTTATATGGTGCGTTATTACAGCACTGAAGCAGTTGATGCCGAATATATTTTCCGGTACAATGAAAATATCACCGCTTATCTTTTCATGAGTGTTGTGGTAGCCTTGTTTTTAGGCTTAACTGTAAGCGCCGAAGAAATCATTCGCGACCAAAAAATACTCAAAAGAGAATCTTTCCTCAATCTTAGCAGAAGTAGTTATTTACTGAGTAAAGTGAGTATCATGATCATGATCTCTGCTGTTCAAACATTCACATATATCATCATTGGAAATACTATTTTAGATATCAAAGGGTTAAATATGGATTATTGGTTAGTGCTTTTTGTTACCAGCTGCTTCGCCAATATGCTAGGCTTAAACATTTCATCGGCCTTCGATTCTGTGGTAACCATTTATATTTTAATTCCTATTTTATTGATTCCTCAATTACTGTTGAGTGGTGTTATAGTGAAATTTGATAAACTAAATCCTTCCATCGCATCTCAAACAGAAGTGCCATTAACCGGAGATTTAATGACATCACGCTGGGCTTTTGAAGCCTTAGCAGTAAATCAGTTTAAAGACAATGAATTTGAGCGTAAATTCTACAACTTAGAGCAACCAATGGCTTACTACAAATACAAAAAAGACCATTGGGTTGTTGGTTTAAAAGACAGTATCACCAGCGCTATCGACGGATTCAAAAATCCGCAATACAAAGAATATTTAGAAAATAATTTGGCTCTTATTCATCACGAGATGAAGGAGGAAATGGAAAGAGTCAAAGACGAATTCAAATTCAGCTTCTCACTTCCTGCAGAACCATCACAGCTTACTCCAGAAATTTTAACCAGCATCAATAACGATTTGTCGAAGTTGGTAGACAACTACATTTACTACTACAAAGAATACGACAAAAGGAAGGACAAGAAAACTAAAGACATGAACAGCGACCCTAAAAAGTTCATTGAATTTAGAGACCAATTCGAAAATGAAAGCTTGAACAACTTGGTGAAAAACGTAAATGAAACCGAAAAAATAATCGTTGCCGAAGGTCAGTTCGTTCAAAAAGACAATCCGGTTTACCGTGAATCAAAACATTTTAGAGCGCACTTCTTCGCTCCTTCCAAAATGATGTTCGGACAAAAAATTAACACCTTTTGGGCGAATATATTTGTGATCTTAATGATGAGTTTGTTCCTTTATGTCACTTTGTATTTCGACTTGTTTAGAAAAGCAATCGACGGTATTGGGAATCTATCTTTTAAATGGAAAAAGCAGTAATCTAGAATATTTATCCGACCACACATGAAGACCTATCATGATGTTCCCTATAAATCGGCGTAGAATTTTGAAGTGAAGGGCAATAGTTCCTTCGGGGTACCTCAGGATGACAACCACTCTCAAAACTCACTCTCACTCTGATTTACTGTGGTTGTCATCCTGAGGTACCCCGAAGGAACTATTGTCCTACACGTCAAATACACTTAACGCTTTTCTGCGAAAATCTGCGAGATCTGCGGGAGAAAATTTTCCCGCAGACTTTCGCAGATTTACAAATACAACAATCCGTTTTCTTTCAAAATATACATTTCCGTAGAATCAAACAATTCTGCAAATTCTTTTTCTAATTCAGAGTACTGATAAACCTTTGAATTGGAGATGTTTATTTTGTTGGTGAATGCAGATATCTGTTCTGCTAATTTTTGCGAACATACAAAAGAGACTTCCTCTCTCCTGCTCGAAACAATCATTTCTACTTTTCCTTTTTTAGCAGAAGGTTTTGTTTGAATTGTATTGCCTTTCCAAACGATGCGGGTATTTCCTTTGAGTTTAAAATTCTCTCCTTGCTGTATTGCCTGATGAATAAAATTAGCAGCCATTTTAGTTTTAGGCACTTTGAATTCAAACCATTCTTGCAAATCGAAATCGAAGCAAATGCCGTGCATGTAATTAAACAACGATTTTTTTAAACCATCGCTAAATTTTTCGTGTTCTGCACCTACTTTGTCTACACAAATCATATCGTTGTTAGCAAAGGTTCCCAGCTTTTTGGTGGCCGTTTCTACTTTAAATTCTTTGGGATTAATGCCCACCGGACTATGAGCCGTCATCGCAAACTGATGCCAGTAAGCACTTTGCACAATTCCGTTTTCAAAAAGCTGGCGAACCACTTCCAATGCATCTATAGTTTCTTGTGCCGATTGAGTAGGAAATCCGTACATCAAATAAGCGTGCACCATGATACCCGCGTGAGTAAAATTATTCGTTACGTTTGCCACTTGAGGCAGTGTAACTCCTTTGTTGATTAAAGCCAATAATCTTTCCGATGCCACTTCTAAACCTCCCGACACCGCAATGCAGCCCGATGAAGCCAACAACAAACACAAATCTTTGGTAAATGATTTTTCAAAACGAATATTGGTCCACCATACCACCGTTAAATTTCTGCGAATAATTTCTAAGGCCACTTCGCGCATCAAGGCAGGGGGCGCAGCTTCATCTACAAAATGGAATCCATTGTGATGCGTTTGCGTAATTACCTCTTCTATTCTATCTACTATTAATTTAGCCGATGAAGGTTCGTAGTTTTTAATATAATCAAGCGTGATGTCGCAAAAAGTACATTTTCCCCAATAACAGCCATGCGCCAAAGTGAGTTTATTCCAGCGTCCGTCACTCCACAAGCGGTGCATAGGATTGGCAATTTCAATTACCGAAATGTATTGATCCAACAGCAAATCACGGTAATCGGGCGTGCCCGTTTCTGCTTGTGCAAAATCCTTTTCTTTAGCTCCATTTATAAATTTCACTTCTCCATTTTGCAAGAGAAAAGTTCTTTTCAATTCTTCAACAGAGCGTTTGTTTTGTAAGTATTCAACCAAATTAATGATTGGTCTTTCGCCGTCATCTAAGGTGATGAAATCGAAATAATCAAAAACTCTTTTGTCTTTTAATGAGCGAAGCTCGGTGTTTGGAAAGCCACCACCCATAGCTACTTTAACATTGGGTTGATTTTTCTTGATCCATTGCGCTGCTTTAAAAGCGCTGTATAAATTACCGGGAAACGGAACCGAAAAACAAATTAAAGTCGGCGTTTCATTCTCTATTTTTTTTTCTAAAACCTCAATTAAAATATCGTCGATAAACGTATTCTTTTTTTGTAATTCGTTGTGCAATTCATCAAACGAAGCAGCCGAACGACCTAATCTTTCTGCATAGCGACTGAAACCGAAATGAGGATCAATCGCCTCCACAATTAAATCGCTAATATCTTCTAAATAAAGCGTTGCCAAATGCTTCGCTTTATCTTTAACTCCCATCGTTCCAAAAGCCCAATCTAAATCGTCTAATTGATTAAATCGAGATGCTTCGGGCAAGTAATTTCTTTCGGCAATCAATTGTGCCAAAGCAGGATTCTTCTCCTGCAAAAACAAAATCACTTGGTCGATGGTTTTAATGTAATCGTTTTGCAAATAAAAAATTCGCGAAGCATTGGCCGATAAATTTTTCGGCTTAACCTTCGCGAATAATTTTTGTAATCCTTCTTTGGTAAACAATTTCAAAATCACTTCTATCCCTAAATCACATTGAAAAGAATTTATCTTTTGTGTGTTTAAAAAACCTTTCAAATACGCAGTAGCCGGGTAAGGCGTGTTGAGTTGTGTGAAAGGCGGAGTGATTAAGAGGAGTTTCATGTATGAATCACGTGTAGGGGCGAACTGAGTTCGCCCGTTAATTTTTCGATAGCGGGCGAGCTCAGCTCGCCCCTACCATCTAAATATTCGCAAAAAAGTCATTCCCCTTATCATCGCAAACGATGAACGCTGGGAAATTCTCTACTTCAATTTTACGCACTGCTTCCATACCTAATTCAGGGAAATCAACAACTTCCACCGATTTGATATTTTGCTTAGCCAAAATTGCCGCTGGTCCGCCAATAGAACCCAAATAGAATCCTCCATGATTTTTGCAAGCGTTGGTTACCGCCACAGAACGATTTCCTTTCGCCAACATAATCATTGAACCACCCATAGATTGGAATTGCTCAACGTATGAATCCATTCTACCTGCGGTAGTCGGACCGAAACTTCCCGATGGCATTCCTTCTGGAGTTTTCGCTGGTCCGGCATAATACACCGGGTGATTTTTAAAGTACTCTGGCATTGGTTTGCCTGCATCAATCAACTCCTTAATTTTAGCATGCGCCACATCTCTCGCCACAATTAGAGTCCCGCGCAAATTCAATCTCGTTTTAATTGGATATTGAGACAATATTTTCAAAATATCGGCCATTGGCATATTCAAATCAATCTCTACTGCTTTCTCTAAATGAGGCGCTTTTGCGGGAACAAATCTTCCTGGATTCAATTCCAATTGCTCTAAATAAATACCATCTTTAGTGATTTTCCCTTTGATGTTTCTGTCGGCAGAACAGCTTACACCAATACCCACCGGACAAGAAGCAGCGTGTCTCGGCAAACGAATTACCTTAACGTCGTGTGTGAAATATTTACCGCCGAATTGAGCGCCTATATGGCTATCCTGACAAATTTTATGAATTTTCTCTTCCCACTCCACAGACCTCATGGCTTGTCCGCCAATATTTCCTTCTGTTGGCAACTCATCATAATAACCAGCACTCGCCATTTTCACAGCTTTCAAATTTGCTTCTGCTGATGTACCTCCAATCACCACTGCTAAGTGGTAAGGCGGACAAGCTGAAGTACCTAAATCTTTAATTTTTGCGGTAATAAATTCTGTTAAACTTTTCTCATTCAACAACGCTTTGGTTTGCTGATACAAGTAGGTTTTGTTCGCCGAACCCCCACCTTTAGCCAAAAACAAAAACTTGTATTCATTGCCCTGTTCGGCATATAAATCAATTTGAGCTGGTAGGTTGGTTCCCGTGTTTTTCTCTTCAAACATGCTCAATGGCACCAATTGAGAAAAACGTAAGTTGCGTTGTTTAAAGGTATTGTAAATCCCTTTAGATAAGTACATTTCATCATCTACGCCTGTGAAAACATTCTCTCCTTTTTTACCCATTACAATGGCAGTACCTGTATCTTGGCAAGAAGGCAGCTGACCTTCGGCAGCGATTTTAGCGTTCTGTAAAAGTGTGTAGGCAACGAATCTATCGTTATCTGTCGCTTCAGGATCTTCTAATATTTTTGCCACTTTTTCTAAGTGCGCCGTTCTCAATAAAAAAGAGATGTCGACCATCGCCTCCTGAGCAATTAACTCTAGAGCTTCAGGAGCAACTTTCAAGATTTCTCTTCCGTCTACTTGTATAGTAGAAACGTGTTCTTTGCTGATTAATTTATATTGAGTTGGGTCCTTTTTTAAAGGAAATGGCTTTTGGTAGATAAATTCCGACATAAATGTGTTTTTTGGTTGCGGGGTAAATTTAAGAATCTAAACAGAAAGTACAGAGCATATCAGAATTTTTATTGACCACAACCCATTTAATACCTATTTTCGCAGCTCTTAATTATGAATACAAAGGGTTCGAGCACTTTTCTTAAAAAACAGATACTATTCTTGGTAGTTCTACTATTACCTAGTATTTCTCTGTTTGCCCAAGTAACAGCCAACTTTACGGCTGATGCTGTTAGCGGATGTGCGCCCGTTTTGGTGAACTTTACGAACACCTCTAGTAATGCATCTTCGTATGCCTGGGATTTAGGGAATGGTAAAACAGCCTCAACTTTGCACGCCGGCGCTTTGTATGCTCAGCCCGGAATTTATACAGTTAAACTAACAGCAACTGGTGTTGGCGCACCAAACACTAAAACCGCCACCATCGTTGTTTACGGTCCGCCTAGCGCCGAATTTAAAGCCAACAAAACCGCCCTTTGTGGCAATGAACCTTTAACTTTTACCGATTTATCTATTGCGCAATCGGCGGGGGTAAATGCTTGGTTTTGGAGTTTTGGTGACGGACAAATATCGAACGCGCAAAACCCAACCCATTTGTACAATCAAGATGGCAAATACTCTGTTTACCTGCAGGTTACCGATGCCAACGGTTGTAAAGCTTCTACCACAAAAAGTAATTACATCAATATCAACCAGCCTAAAGCCAATTTCGTGGCCGATTCTTTTGTGTGTGCCGTGCCTGCCGACATTCAATTTACTAATAAATCGAGCGGACTCAACCTTAGCTACCTTTGGGAGTTTGGTGATGGTAGCACCTCAACAGCGAAATCACCCGTTCATACATACAATGCTTTCGATACCATACCAGTTAAACTAACCATCGGCAGTGCTGGTTCAACTTGTTCTTCTACCATCACCAAAGACATTAGAATTACTCGCTATTTAGCCGATTTCTCTTACACAGCAACTTGTAATAACAGCGCGCAAAATTTCACTTTGAATTTTAACAACACGAGTAATCCCGTGATAAAAAGCGAATGGACTTTTGGTGATGGAGATACTTCTACAGCAAAAAATATTTCTCATGTTTACAACACAAAAGGAAAGTACACTATCATTCTAAAAAGTACCTATAGCAACACTTGCTTTGATACTGTTGCTAAAACATATGAGAGTCCGAAAGCTAGTTTCTCTTACTCTCCTCTCCCTTGCAAAGCTCCGTTTAAAGTCAACTACACCAACACCAGTAAAGGAACTGGAATTTCTTCTAATTGGAATTTCTCTGATGGAAAAACATCTACTGCTAAGAACCCTAGCACTATTTTCACTACGCCGCCCTACAGCACCCGAACCATTTTAACAGAAACCAATACATGGGGATGTACAGATATTGATACTGTTTACTTTTCATTTCCACTACCCATCGCCGTTGTTGTGCCCGACACCCCTTTCACAGGATGCGCGCCACTTACAGTTACTTTTAAAAGCAACAGCTATGCTTACAACTCAAACATTGTATCTTATAAATGGAATTTTGGAGATCCAACGAGTGGTTTAAACAATACAGCTTCTACAAAAAACTCTTCACATAACTATGCCAATGCCGGATTGTATGATGTTAAACTCATAGTTCAAAACGATTCGGGTTGTGTAGATTCTACTGTGTACAAAAAATTGGTAAAAACGGGTATTAAGCCAAGTAGCTTAGATTTCTCGATGAGTGATGATTCTGCTTGCTACAACACTTCAAAAAACTTTAACGATTTAAGCACCTACACCCCTTCATCGGTAAAAGCCAATTATTGGTGCTGGGATTGGTATGGCGACAATGCCAATATCTTATTGAATGAAAATAAAAAACCCGTGGCTTGTCCCGATTCAGGCAATGCAAATCCGAATTCTAATTATACTTCGGTTAAAACCCAAACCAAAAACTTCAATAAAAAAGAGGC
This sequence comes from Chryseobacterium gleum, assembly GCA_945871895.1. Classification (GTDB taxonomy): domain Bacteria; phylum Bacteroidota; class Bacteroidia; order Flavobacteriales_C; genus JAHEZL01. Next base: position 12,182 of record CAMBXP010000032.1, read on the forward strand.
CTACAAAACACTAGTAAACGGAGGTTCCCTTTATGCCTACGATGCCATGCCCGATACTGGCATGCATTACATTCACATGATAGTGGGCAACAACGGTTGTTACGCCGAAGTGAAAAAACCATTTTTTGTTAAAGGCACCATGGCCTCGCCAAATTTTGTTTTCCCTAATGGTGACTTTAGCTTGGCATCGTGCAATCCGCCTTTAAACATTGGTTTATCTAATGGTTCTTCGCAATACACCAATACCAATTACTTCAATGTGGTGAACAACCAAACGAATGATACCATCACCCAAATTTCGGGTAGCGATACCAATTTTATCAACCTAAGTAAAGCTGGAACATACAGCATTAACATCAGCGTGAGCAACCCAGTGCTGCAATGTTCTAATAGCGATAGCAAAACCATAGCAATAGATTCTATAACTCACAAGGTTTACATTCCAAAAAAGGGATGCTTGAATACTCCCGTTAAGTTGATTAATATGAGCACGAGTTCGTACGGACAAATTTCAAAAAAAGCGTTCGATTTTGGCAATGGAGAAACTATAGAAGGGAGCAATATTGATACAGTAAATTATGTCTATGGCGACACGGGTACTTTTGTAATTAAATCATACACTTTCTCTATGGTGAACGGTTCGGTAAATGGCGCTACTCCCGATTATAAACAGTGCAGTGTAATGCATACAGATACCATTCATATCGATGGTGTAAAAGCCAAATTCTCTGTGCCAAAAAACATGTATTGCGAAGGTGAAACGGTTGAGTTTAGCGATTCATCTTATTCTACTACTCCATACACTTTGAGAAGATGGAGATTTGGCGACAACAAAACTTCATCGCAAATTAACCCACAACACAAATACTATCAAATTAAATCGTACAATGTGAGTTATGTCTTAGCAAATAGTGTTGGCTGCAAAGATTCGGTGTACTTCCCCAACTTAATTACCCTTTCTAAACCTAATGCCGATTTCACACAAAACAAAACGCTAGCTTGCTATGGCGATACCATTCGATTTACCAATACTGGAACAGGCCTTGGCTTGAATTACAAATGGGATTTCGGCCAAGGCGATACATCCAATCTCACACACCCCAGAAACATTTACAATCAAGCCGGTGTTTTCAATGTTGCTCTTGTCACCACCAGCTCTTATGGCTGTAAAGACACCTTATTAAAAACGGCTTTAATTGATGTAGAAAATTATCCTAAAGTGAAGTTTGGCATTAATGATTCTGTAGGCGATTGCTCTCCCTTTTTGGCTACTTTTTCTGATTCATCTATCACCAATATCACCCAATGGGAATGGAATTTTCAGGAAGGAAATGTATCGTTCAGTAAAAATCCATTAACCAATTACACACATCCTGGTAAGTTCAATGTAAAACTTACGGTGAGCACCAAAAACGGCTGTAGTTCATCGTTAACCAAAATGAATTACGTAACTGTAAACGGTCCGTACGGAACTTACACCATTCAAAACGATTCGGGCTGCGTTCCTTTAAACACTGTTTTTGTTCAAGATTTTAAACAAACCAATTATTACACTTGGGATTTTGGCGATGGCAACGTGCAATCGTTCAACTACCTTAGTAACCCCAACAGCACCAACCATACCTACAACAACAAGGGATTATTTGCACCACAAATTCAGTTATTGGATACCAACAATTGTTCGTCGGTGATGAATTTAGAAAATGTTTATGCCGAAAAAGTGATAAGTGATTTCGATGCAAGCGACACTTTACTTTGTGCATTGGGGAGCGTTCAATTTACCAATACTGCCACTTCTCAATTTCCACTTTCTTACTATTGGAATTTCGATGATTTGAACTTCGGCACGCAGGAGAGTCCGGTGCACGCCTTTGGTGCTCAAAAGAAATACAATGTAAAACTAATAGCCACCTCGGTGATTGAAGCCTGCGCCGATACCATCACCAGAGAAATAGCGGTGTATAAGAGTCCGAACTTAAAATTAGATACCCTCACCAAACTATTTTGTATTCCTTACAATGCACAATTCAACATCACCAACAACGACCCAAGCGTTGCCATCAATAAATTGTATTGGTCGCACAACAACGACCTTCAAGAAAGCACATTCGCCAACTACAAAATAAATACTTTGGGAGCTCAATCGTTTAATTTCAAAGTTGATTACGCGAATAATCTATGTCAGATCGACTCTCTTATTATATTAAAAGCATTGCTTCCACCAGTTGCTAAATTTTCTTTTTCACCCGATCATCCATCTGTAAATACAACTGTTGACTTCACCGAAGCTTGTGAAAGCACCACGCAGTGGTTGTGGAAAATTAGCGATAACGCCACATCTAATTTACCTAACCCTTCTCACGATTTCTTTAAAAACGGAGATTATTTGGTAACGCTTTACGCATCGAACGAAGGACTTTGTATAGACAGCATGACCGCCAAAGTGCGCGTTGCAGCAGGCGAATTTGTTAAGTTAATGTCGGGATTCACCCCCAACGGCGACGGCATCAACGACTATGCAAAAATATTAAATGCAGGAAATGTTACTTTGGTAGATTTCACCATTTACAACCGCTGGGGACAGCAAGTATTTAAAACAGATACTATTGAAAAATATTGGGATGGCACCTTCAATGGAACTCTTCAAAATGAAGGAACTTACGTGTATTACATCACAGCTACCGATAATGTAACGGGCAAAGAAAGCACCCAAAAAGGAAACATCACGCTCATTAAATGATGAACAAAACAACATATCATTTTTTGGCGTTTGCCTTTTTACTTTTGACTTTATTTTCAAATGCACAAGACGTTCATTTCACACAATTCACCAACACACCTATGCTTACCAATGTAGCGCAAACGGGCGATATCAATGGTGAATTTAGAGTAGGTTATTTGTACAGAAACCAATGGAATTCTATTTCGTCGCCTTATGTTACTTCGTGCCTTTTTGCCGATAAAAAGTTCATGGAAGAAAAATTAAAAGGAGATTTTGTGGGTGGAGGAATTCAAATCATTGCCGATAATTCTGCCGATGGTGCCATTAAAACCAATCACTTTTCATTGAATGCTGCCTACCACCATTATCTCAATAAAAATCTCGATAGAAAAGTTTACGGTGGTTTGCAGTTGGGTGCTTTTCAAAAATCTATCAACCCCAACGTTTTGGTATTCGAAAATCAGTTCAATTATAGCGCATCAGATTTTAGCGGAACTGGCAACGGTGAAAATTTCAGCACACAAAGTATTGTTAGACCCGATGTGCAATTGGGCGCTGGCTATTGGATGAGCACCAAGAAATACTATATCAATTGTGGCTTATCGGCAGCGCATATCAACCGTCCGAACCAATCTCTTAACACTCAAAAAGATATTTTAGCCACGAAGTGGGTGTTGCATGGCGACGGACAATACAATATTTCTAAGTTTCTATTTATAACCCCTTCGGTGTTGGTGATGTACCAAAAAAGAGCTACAGAATTCAATTTTGGTGGAGTGCTCAACTATGGCTTCGGTAAAAAATTAAAAGAAAATATTTACTTAAAAACAGGCGTGTGGTATCGTGTAGGCGATGCATTCAACTTCTTGTTTGGTATCAACCACAACAACTGGCAATTCAATTTCACTTATGATGTGAATGCTTCAAAATTACATGTGGCCAGCAACTACCAAGGTGCCTTAGAAATATCTATGATTTACACACACAACTTATTTAATATTCAAAAAAATAAAACGCGGGTTGTGCCGGCAAACCGACTCTTTTAAAATGAAAATGAGCGCACTTACATATTTTTTTTGTTTCTTGCTTTTGCTAAGCAGCAATACTTTTGCGCAAAGCAGAAGTTCGAACGTGAAAGTAGCCGACCATTCCTTTTATGAAGGTCATTTCTACGAAGCCATTAACTTGTACAAAGAAGAATTAGAAAAAAACAGCAACAATGTTTATGTGCTAATTCAGCTTGCGAATGCCTACCAAAAAGTGGGCGAATTTAAAGAGGCGCATACCTGTTTCGAAAGAGCATTTGTACTGGGCGACAAAGAATTTCCTTTGGTTGAATTGTATTATGCGCAATCGCTAAAAACACTCGCGCAATACGAAAAAGCAAAAGAGAATTTCGAACACTTTAGAAAAAACTATAGAGGAAATAATTCTTCATATTATATAGGCAAAGCCAAAGATGAATTGAAAAATTGCGATTTGGCTTTGAAGATGAAAAGCGACAACAATCAAATAGTAAAAGCGCTACCTAACAACATCAACAAAAGATACAGCGAACTTAACCCTACGCTATTTCACGATTCTATCTTGATTTTCTCTACCATTTATTCAGATACTTTAATTACGCTTCCTTTTGAAGACAACAATCCTAAACACCGCCTCTACTCTATCAATATTCATGATTCATTAAGCAAAGCACAAATTTTTCTGCCGCAATTTTTCAGCAATATCAAAGGTGATGTATCGGATATCACTTTCTCTGCCGACGAAAAAAGATTGTATTTCACCGAATGTAAGATGAACGCCAGCGGCAAATTAATTTGCGAATTGTATGGCTCTCTTTTAACCAATAACGAATGGGCAGTTCCGGTAAAATTGGGTCCGCTAGTTAACGACCCAACAGGCGAATACGGCTCTACCCACCCTGCAGTAGCTTACGACAAAAAAACGAAGCAAGATATCTTATACTTCTCCTCAGATAAACCAGGAGGAAATGGCGGTTTAGATTTGTGGTATGCCGAAATAGATGCCACTCTCAATGTTGAAAAAGCATACAACATGGGAAGAAAATTGAACTCAAGCGACAATGAGATTTCTCCTTTTATAGATATCGCAGGCAACTTGTATTACAGTAGCAATGGCTTAGACAATATTGGTGGCTACGATATTTTTGTGGCTACCGATAAAGGAAAAAGCTTCGATAAACCAAAGAATTTAGGCATGCCGTTCAACACCTCAAAAGATGAATTTTATTTTAAGAAATACGGCAAAAATATTAGCTTGATGCTTTCGAACAGAAGCGATATCAAAAGAAAAAACATAGGCGATGATATTTTCATTATTCAAAAAGAAGAGAAAAAATATTTCCGCATCAATGCCTATCAAAAAATTAACGACAGCACCGAACAAATCATCAACGAAACGATGATAATTTGCGGTAGCAACAGCGACTCTATCCTTCAAGAGACTGCGCTTTACGCTGCCAAGCCGAAACAAGAATTCGACATAGAAATTTCTAAAAAAGGGTTTATCACGGCGACGCAGAAAATTGCCATGCTAAATTACAGTAACGATACCACCGAAATTAAATGTTACTTAGAGCCTATTGCGCTCAACAAAGAGTACACGCTTAACAACATATATTTTGAGTACGACAAAGCCGAACTCACTTCAGAATCAAAAAACGAATTGCAACAATTGATCATTTTCATGCTGCAAAATCCCGATTTAAAAATTGAAATTGCAGCCCACACCGACAATAAAGGAAATGCCGATTACAACCTTAAATTATCGCAAGAACGCGCCAAAAGTGTTGCCAATTTCTTAATAAGCAAAGGTGTAAATTCACATGCTTTAATTGCCAAAGGTTATGGTATCACTCAGCCCATTGCCTACAACAACAATCCCGATGGAAGCGACAATCCAGAAGGCCGACAAAAAAACAGAAGAATTATTTTCAAGGTGCTTGAAAAAATAAACACCACTAAAAATGAAAAATAAAATTGCACTTCTACTATGCCTTGCGCTTTGTTCTTTGTGCCTGAATGCGCAATGGAATAAAATTATTTCGGGCACTACTAAAAACATCAACGCTGTTACTTTTTCTAACTCAAATACGGTAGTTGCTGTTGGTGATTCGGGTTTGATTTTACGTTCTTCTAACGCAGGAAATTCTTTCACCATTGTTTCGTCGACTACCATGAAACACCTTAACGATGTTTTCTTTTTAGATGCCAACAATGGCTTGGCTGTGGGCGATGGTGGCACCATTTTAAAAACCATTAACGCAGGCATCAGCTGGTCGGCAATTACATCGAATACTTCAAACGATTTGATGAGTATCGACATTAAAAACAATATTGGTTTAATCACAGGCAGCAACGGCACCATTTTGAAATCGGTGAACAATGGTGCAGCATGGGCTGCCCTTACTCCTTTCACCATTTACTTGCTCAACAAAGTGCGTTTTGTGACGAATGATGTGGCAGTGATTTCGGGGAATAACGGACTCCTTCTAAAATCTGTAGACACAGGAAACAACTGGACGATAGAAAATTCATCGGCCAATAAAAACATCAACGATTTTGCCTTTTATCCTAACGCCGCCGATATTCTGGCAGCAGGTATTAATGGCTTACAAATCAGCACCGACACTTCTTTCTCTACTATTTCTGAAAGCACTATTTCGGCACAATGGCTCAACGCTGCTGTAGCTGTTCCCAATACCGACACCTGTTTTGTGGTGGGTAAAAATGCTACCATCTTGTTCACCGCCAATGGAAATAGCTGGAACACCATCACAGTAAATTCAACAGATGATTTCAATGATATTTATTTTGTAAGCAACACCGTTGGAATTATTGTAGGCAGTAAAGGAAACATCTTTAAAACAACCACAGGTGGCGCATCTCTAAGCACTAAAGAAATCGAGAAAATAAATTTTAACTTGTATCCAAATCCTTCTATTTCTTTCTTAAACATCACAGGAGATTTCGAAGAAAACACGCAACTAAAAATATACAACACCAGCGGACAGTTGCTAATTGAGCAAATTATTCAAGGAAATTCTGTTCTACTAAATCACGATTTACCATCGGGATTATATTTGCTGCAAATGAGCAGCAATGAAAGGATGGGAAGTAGTGTTTTTGTTGTGGAGTGATTTTTTGTTGGGGCGACCCCTTGAAATCATCCTGAATACGCCCAAAAAGCATTGAAGAAAATTAAGATCAGGTTGTTGCATAATCAGTTGAATTCGTGAGAGTTTTTGAACCCCTCTCTTTCACGAAGTGCATAACACCCAGTGCGAGATCCGTCAGCTGACGGATGAAGCAATCTCATCAATCTTTTTTTATTTTGCGCTAACTAACTAATCTAATTTTATGGAACGAGGAGGCTGGGTATATCTACTAAGTAATCAATATAATGATGTTTTATATGTTGGTGTAACATCTGACCTAAAAAGTAGAATCTACGAACATAAAAACAAAGTCAACCCTAGTGCTTTTACTACAAAATACAATGTAAGAAAATTAGTGTATTTCGAATTCTTCGATACTATTGTTGAAGCAATTGAAATAGAGAAGAAAATTAAAGGCGGCTCGCGAGCAAAGAAAATTAAACGAATTGAAAAAATGAATAGTCAATGGCTGGAGCTATATTCAGAAGATATGGAAGTATGATGAGATTGCTTCATTTTTGGGTACAAAAATCTCGCAATGACGCACTGGGTGTTTTATTTAGTTGATGAACACTTAAAATAAGAGGTTTAAATTATTTGAGAATTAAAATTAAATTTGAAGACTATCGAAATTAAGATGACGGCAATGGGACATCGCCTTTTTTACAGATTCTTATGTCTCCCAACTCTTTAATGAAGAAATTCACTTCTGTTTTACAGCCAGATTCAAATTAGGTATCCTAATTTCCAGATCAAATAACTTACTGCTAAACTGAACAAAAAAAGCCTTTCGTTTTTTAACGAAAGGCTTTTCAAATTCTTACTTTTTTTAATGCTGCACTTGAGTCATATCTAACGACTCATCATGCTGAGAAATATCTAAACCAATTTTTTCCGACTCTTCTGTTACACGCAATGGAATGATCATGTTGGTGAATTTATACAGAACGAAGGCTCCGCCGAAAGTGAAAACCGATACGATTAACAAAGCCTGCATTGACAAGAAAAAATCGTGATAGCCACCGTAAATTAAACCAACTTTTTGTCCGGTTGCTGGATCAACATAATTAGCAAAAACCGCCGTTAAAATCATACCCATGATACCACCCACGCCGTGACAAGCAAAGACATCTAAAGTATCGTCCATTCTCTTCATTTTTTTCCAATTCACCAACACGTTAGAAACTATACTAGAAATAAATCCGATGAACACCGCCTGAGGAATAGTAACAAATCCGGCTGCAGGAGTGATAGCTACCAAACCAACTACAGCGCCAATACAAGCACCCATGGCCGATACTTTTCTACCATTGATTCTATCGAAGAAAATCCATGTTAACATGGCCATTGCCGAAGCTGCATTGGTTGTTGCAAAAGCCAAAGCAGCAGTACCGTTTGCTGCCAGCGCAGAACCTGCATTAAAACCAAACCAACCAAACCACAACATACCTGTACCTAACAACACGAAAGGAATGTTGGTTGGTGCGTGATTCGACTTTGTTCTTTTACCAAGCACCAAAGCACCAGCTAAAGCGGCAAAACCTGCCGACATGTGTACAACAGTTCCACCAGCAAAATCGAGCACTTTAAAATGCGTTTTCAATAAACCTTGCGGATGCCAAATCATGTGGCAAAGCGGCGTGTATATCAACAAGCTGAACAAACAAACAAATAATAAATAAGAAATAAAACGAACTCTTTCGGCAAAAGAACCTGTAATTAAAGCCGGAGTGATGATGGCGAATTTCAACTGAAAAACAGCAAAAAGAATCAATGGAATGGTTGGCGCTAAAGAACTATTTACTGCTTGGTTTACATTATCGAACATAAAGTAAGTAGACGGACTACCAATAAAACCCCAACCGCCAAGATCGTCGCCAAAAGCCAAAGAAAAACCAACTGTTACCCACAATATACTTACCACACCCAAACAAATAACGCTTTGCAACATGGTAGAAATGGTATTTTTTGCACCAACCATACCGCCATAGAAAAACGACAAGCCGGGCGTCATTAAAAGCACCAAGCAAGATGAAGTTAAGATCCAGGCTACATCGGCACCAACAATAGCAGGGTCGCTCATTGGCGTTACTGCAGTGTTTACGCCGCCGCCTAAAAACTCCCAACTAACAGCCAATACAGCAATTACACAAATTAACGAAAACGAGATAATCCATCTTTTCTCAATCATAGCAAGGGTTTTAAAGAATTTACACGAATAAGCTGCAAATGTACAACCTTAATAAAAACTGACGAAGTAAATTTTTGATTTTTTTAAAAGTACTCAATTTGTCAGTGAAGGCCCGCTACTTTTTTTTTTTACTTTTGCGCTCTGTGATGCCATTTTCGAAATACAGAAATCATTTCTATCTATTCGTGCTAGCACCTATGCTATTGGCCTTGTTAATTTATGTCTCTTTTAGAAGCGAAAAAATATTGATTAATCTATTGATAGATAAATCTTTTTTGGGTGATATTTTTAACCACTACAGAAAGATGATTGCGCCCATCTACACTCTTATTCCCTACTCTCTATGCTTCTCCTTCCCTTCTGCGCTTTGGTTATTTAGCATCTTGAATTTCTTTTTGTTAGTTTGGAATTTTGAAATCAATCGCTCTAATTTCTACTGGTATTTGTTGCCTTTAGTATATTGCCTTGTTTTAGAATTTTTACAAAAAAAGAAGGTGACCGACGGCACTTTCGACAAGATAGATGTATTGTTTTATTTGCTTAGCAGTGTTGCTTTTTTTGCGCTGCACAAAAGAAAGGTGATCAATTTAGATGCGCGCCAAACGAGTTATAAATTGCATTGGCAATCGGCACTAAGCATATCAATTTTTGTGGGAATTGTTATTTTTTCCGACTGTTTTTAACGCAGTAAAGCGTCATGGTGCACTGGCATGGATGTCCGCAAATTGAGCAAGAATAATTCTCCTCTATACTGTCTTTAAGCCAAAAACTCTGCACCACTTTAACCACTTCACCATCGTTCGCTTCAATCCATTTTATCAAACCTTTGTTGCCTTCGTATAGCCAGGTTTCTATATAAAAATCGGCCGCAATAATCTCTTTAAACACATCAAGCATTTTGGCACCGTGCCCCTTTCCTTTTTCTTTAGCTACAATTAAATTCAAATAATATTTATCATCAATTGATGAATAAATCAATAATACATTTTCATTTTGAATGGACTTGAAATTTGATTTAAGAACATCACCATGCAAATAGGTGGAAGAATAATTTTCTCCAAAATAAGCATCAATAATTGCTATAAAATTTTTCAAGGAGGTGCTATCTAAATTTCGGACAAAAAGGAGCTTTCTTAGCGCTTGATTTTTTCTCTTTGCATTGCGGCGCTGTATAAAAAGGCAACTTCAACAACACAAAAACATCGGCGGCATAAACATCACCAAACAAGAAAGTATTCAACCTATCGGTACCTAGCGTTAGCCAACCTAAACGCATCATGAAACCCAAACGAAGATCTTGAAAATTAATGGTGGAGACAGGAATAGACATTTCGAAAAAACGACTTTCGAAACGAGGCATCGCCGCCAATTGAAAAGGTCGCTGCGGCCCCAACATAAAGAAACTAGGCAAGCCGTACAACATGTTAGCACCTGCATAAAAACCATAACCTAAATTGTAATCGGCAGCAGCTGTAATGGCGGTAGGCAAGCCCATAGAAAAAGAGCTCTCTACCGCGGTTTGAACGCTGCCGCCCATGGTAGAAAAGAAGTTGGTTACATCGCTTACCGTCGACACGTCGTTGTGCGTGTAATTGTTCCAATCGGAATTAGAGCTGGTGTAAGTGGTAAGCGTTGCGTTTTCGCTAAACTTAATGCTGCCTAAATCGGTGATGGCCGCCATCAATTTATATCGGTAAGGCATTCTGTTGCATGATGTTCTTTTATCGTTGGGTTGGTAATGATTCGACCATTTGAAAAACCTTTTGTAGGTAACACCCAAATCACCGCTGTACCCTTTGCCACTTCCAAATCCAGAGGCAAGCGCTACCACACCTTTAAACTTATCGATGTGCATGGTGCTTTGATTTTCTGTGGTATAATCCCAATCGTCGACCTTAGCCGCAAAACCATTGATTCCCCAAAGCTTTTTAATGCTTAAACCTGCTGTGAAAACATGCTCGTCAAAGGTGTACACAAAAGTACCAAAAGAGGCACCTACTTCTAACCACGACAATTGATTCACTTTTAAATTATCGGCTTCAATTTTTTCACCCCACAAGCTGGTTTCGTTTTGAAAACCATTGTACATACCTTTGGCTACTTGCCAAGGAATATTTCTAATATCTACAATGTTTCTGCTGGTGGCGTTAATAGCTACGCTACTTCTGCCCAGCACCAGCGAAGCCGATGGTAAAAAAACAGAGGCCTCCGCGTAAATATTTTTATCGAACTTATTATCGAATTGCCCGAGCTCTCCATCTAAACTAAAATTAAAAGTAAACCTATCGGATGGAGCCAATTTAGAGCCCGGGATGTATAAAAAATTATTGTGAAAAAATACCGAAGCCCCCACCACGTTGATGTCTAACCAAGTGTAAGAATCAACTAAAGACGAAGGATTAAAAAGATTGGTAGTAACAGGCATGTAATTGCTATTGGCCAAGCCCAATCGATCTTGTGCAAACAAGGAAAAAGTAAAAAGGCAAAAGCCAAAAAATAATTTCTTTCCCTTCATTCTACTTTATTAACGCATCATACAAAACCTCCACAGTATGCAACGCGCTCACGCCTGTTCCATCGTGAATTTGATGACGACATGAGTGGCCGGGAGCAACAATTATAGTCCCCTTTTCGGCTTTTCTAACTGCCGGAAACAACACCAACTCACCTACTTTCATCGATATATCGTAATGTTCTTTTTCATAACCAAATGAACCCGCCATACCACAGCAACCTGAATTAATCATGTTTACTTTATAGTTTTTAGGCAGCGTTAACATTCTCTTGGTATGCGTTAAAGAAGACAAAGCTTTTTGATGACAGTGACCATGTACCTTCAATACTCTTTCTTCAGTGTTAAACAAATCAGAAGTGATATTTCCTTTTTGCACTTCATTTGAAATAAACTCATCAATGAAGAAAGTATTGCTCGCTATTTCTTTCGCGGCTGTAATTAGATTTTCATTTACTAAATCTAAATATTCATCTCTAAAAGTAAGAATTGCCGATGGCTCTAAACCTACCATTGGTGCATCTTTGGTGACTTTGCCTTGCAGCATTGTAACGTTCTCGTTCGCCAAGGCTTTTGCTTTATCAACCATACCTTTAGATAAATAAGTTCTACCGCTAAAAGTATGATTAGGTATTTCTACATCGTAACCCAAATGCGTTAGCAACAACACCGCTTTCTCTGCCTGAACAACATCATAGTAGTTGGTAAACTCATCGTTGAACAACAACACTTTTCCTTTTGTAGGTTTATTTTTTACACCGAAGTTATTCGACTTATTTTTTTTGAACCATTTCTCTACAGTGTGTTTGTGCAACTTAGGCATGGGACGTTCTTGCGCCATACCCATCACACCTTTAATGGCATTTGAAAAACCAGGAGCCGATAAAAAGAAATTGAACAAGCCAGGCACTTTCGCTCCAATGGCATTGGTTTTCATTATATCACCAATCATTCGAGAACGGAAAGGAACACCGTGTACTTTATAATATTGATAAGCCGATTCAGCTTTCATTTTTGCTACATCAACATTCGACGGACATTCAGATTTACACCCCTTGCAACTCAAGCACAAATCCATCACTTCTTTCACCTCTGGCGCATCGAATTGATTCACTCTGCCCGAGTAAGTAATGGCTTCACGAAGAATATTAGCTCTTGCTCTTGTAGTATCTTTTTCGTTGCGGGTAGCCATGTAACTCGGACACATAGTACCGCCCGACAATTCTGTTTTGCGGCAATCGGCAGAGCCATTGCACTGCTCGGCAGCTTTCAATAAACCTTCTGGGTATCTAAAAATGGTATCTAAAGTTGGGTCTTGCTGTCCAACTGTATATCTCAAGAAAGTATTCATTGGCGGAGTGTCTACAATCTTGCCCGGATTGAAAATATTTTGAGGATCCCAAGTTCTTTTCACCGAAGTCACCAAAGCGTAATTCTTCGGTCCGATCATAAACTGAATAAACTCACCACGCAATCTACCATCACCATGCTCACCACTTAACGAACCTTTGTATTTCTTTACCAGCGTAGCAATATCTTGCGCTACGGTTCTAAACATTTCGTTGCCTTCTTTTGTTTTTAAGTTCAAAATCGGCCGCAAGTGCAACTCACCCGTTGCAGCATGTGCATAATGCACACAGTACAAACCTCTATCGGCTAATGTTTTGTTAAACTCGGCAATGTATTCTGGCAAATCATTTACATCAACGGCGGTATCTTCAATAACAGGAACCGCTTTGGCGTCGCCAGGAATGTTAGACAACAAACCTAATCCTGCTTTACGCAAAGTCAGTGGCTTTTTAGTTTCTTCACCCACCAAAACGGGGAAATAATAGCCATAGCCCGAAGCGCGTAAATCGGCTTCCATATCTTTCATCACTGCCATCACCTCTTCCATAGAATCGCGGTGCACCTCAATCATCATAATGGCTTTTGGTGTGCCTTGTACCCAATCTCCGTTTTTACTTTGTTCAATATTTTCGCGAACGCAATCCACCACATAATGGTCGATTAA
>CAMBXP010000033.1 GCA_945871895.1 Chryseobacterium gleum
TCATCTACCGAAGAAGATTTCAATAAAATAACACGAGATGACATTGTTTCTTTTTATGAATTCTACAATTTATCTGCAGCGCAAGTAACGCTTTCTGGTAAAATTGGCGACAAAGAAATACAACAGTTGAATGATTCTTTAGGTTCTATTGCTATCGAAAAAAAGAACTTTGCACCTTATGATGCTAGCTTTGAAATTCAAGCAGGAGATCATTTTGTGGAGAAGAAAGATGCGATGCAAAGTTCTATAAAAGTGGCCACTCATTTGCCTTTGAAGGGTAGCGATGATTTCTTTGGAATGTTAATTTTGAATACCATTTTTGGCGGTTACTTTGGTTCGCGCTTGATGAACAATATTCGTGAAGATAAGGGTTGGACTTACGGCATTTCTTCTTACATAGAATCGATGGCGGTGGCTTCTTGCTTGATTGTTTCTACTGAAGTGAAAGGTGATATTGCCGAGAAAGCAATGGCCGAAATTTTCAACGAAATGGATAAGTTGCGCAACGAATTAATTCCTCACGATGAATTGGAAAAAGTGCGCACTTATATGTTGGGTAAATTCTTGAAAAATTTGGATGGTCCGTTTGAACTTAGTGATCGTTTTTGGGGAATTCATCAATTCAAATTAGACTATAATTATTACCATAAATACATTCATACCATTAAAACCATTAGCGCAGAAGACTTGCAATTGTTAGCGCAAAAGTATTTGGTGAAAGAGAAAATGGTGAGGTTGATAGCGGGAGGGAAGTAAATCTCCGACTCTACAAAACAGAAAACCCTCTGCGGTTACTCAGAGGGTTTTCTTGGGCAAAATACGCTAGTTTAAGCTGCGTAGTAATAAGATACACCATCTCTAAAGGATGCGTATTTCGATAGCGTTTCAGGAATTGAGTTGTCGTTGGTTTTTAACTCTTCGGTCACCACATAAACTCCTTCAATCATATCGACTTTCTTAGAATCATCTTCCCATAGTTTCGCTTTAAACTTGTCGTACCATTCATGAAATTTATCCATGTTGGTGAAGTAACGAGTTTCATGAACTATTTCTTCAACTCTTTGGCGTTTAATGCCACCGGCACTTAGAATGTAACGCTCTTTTAATTCTGCCTTTATCATACTTAGTAATTTAGTTTGTTTGAAGTACTAAAGTACAGCACAAAGGTGCGCAATCCTATATGCGATTGTTGGTATTTTAAAAAGGGAAAATATGAAGTAGGTAAAGGGGAAAATACTTAGATGTTACTCTTCAATCTCAATCATCTTGAAAGGAACTTTGATGATGGTTTCGTAGTCGATGCCTACTTCACGCATATCTTCATCGTCTTCTTCAAAGTACCAATTGATAACGATGTCTTTCTCCAATCGAGCAATATTTTCTAACTGCTTAAACAAATCAAGAATACATTTAGAGGAACTGGTGTTGAAATATTCTAGGTGAATATTAACAGTGGTTTTATTTTGTGGCGCTTTTGAATACTTGGTGATGCTTTCAATGATAGGAGCGTAAAAATCAATAGAATCTTCGGGGATAGAGCGACCTTTTAACTCTAGCAAGCCTGTTGCTTCATCGAAAATCACTGTTGGCGATTTAGGTGTTCCTTCAATTCTAATGTTTACCATATCTATACGTTTAATTCTCTTAAGTGCTGCAAATATACAATCTTTTCTAATTTGAGTGCGATGGAACGGCGACTTTTAACTTTTTGTTTCAAGTGTTCTTCTATTTAGATATAAAACGTATTTTAGAACAATGAAGTCGGTAAATAAATTTGAGCATAAATCGAAAGAGATTATCTCTGTGAAGTATTTTATTCGTAGACAGTTTGCTTTTCTTTTCTACGCCTTTGTTGTCATCTCTTTTTCTTTGTTCATTGGAATGGCTGGTTATCAATATTTTGGAGAACTTAACTGGATTGATTCTTTGCTAAACGCCTCTATGATATTAACGGGCATGGGGCCAGTAAACCTTATGACTAATGATGCAGCTAAATTATTTGCTTCTTTCTATTCGTTGTATAGCGGAGTGGTGTTTTTAACAACCATAGCCATGTTGTTGGCTCCAGCGGTGCATAGAATCATGCATATCTTACATATAGAAAACAACGAAGATTAAAGTAAGGCAAGCAATTCTGATGGGTGATGCACAATATGTGCAGCTCCAGCCTTTATAAGTTCATCGCCTTCTGCATAGCCGTAAGTAACGCCAATGCATTTGATTTGATGGTGATGAGCCCCATGCACATCGTGCTTTCTGTCGCCAATCATCACTACCTCATGCAGCTCTTTATCATAGTTTAATTCAGCCAAAACATCTCTAATGATTTCGGGCTTTTCGCCACGTGTGCCATTCATGTTACTGCCCACCACAGCATTGAAATAATGATCGATTTTAAAATGCTTCAAGATGATATGTGAATAGTATGTTGGTTTACCGGTGGCTAAACCAATCGTGTATCCTTCGTTTTTTAATTGGTCTAAAACAGCTACAATTCCATCGTACAATCGGTTTTCGTAGATTCCTTTTTCTGCGTAATACTCTCTGTAGATGGCAACAGCGTTTTGGTAATCGGTGATGCCGTAGTTGATTTTAAAGGTTTGTTGCAGTGGCGGACCGATAAACTGTTTTATTTTTTCGGTGGGTTCTTCGGGGAAACCTAGTCGGGAAAGTGCATATTTAATAGAGTTTACAATACCTTCCGATGAGTCGGTAATGGTGCCATCTAAATCAAATAGTACAATTTTCACAATAATTAATTTAACACCGCAATAATATGTATAAATTTGGACTTCAAATACATATTCATGTTCGGAAAAATTTTTGGTGCTGCAATAGGTTGGGCTTTATCGGGAGGTTCTTGGATGGGGGCGTTAGCTGGTTTGTTTATAGGTTCTTTGTTAGATAGAACAACTATTAAGGTGGGTGGCTCTCGAGGCAGTCAAACTACTGTTGGTGATTTTAGTACCAGTTTGCTTATTCTTTGCGCTGCAGTGATGAAAGCCGATGGTAAAATTATGCGTTCTGAACTCGATTTCGTGAAACGTTTTTTTACCGAACAGTTTGGTGCCGACCATGCTCAACAACAAATTTTAGAATTAAGAGAACTCCTTAAACAAGATATTGCCATTAAAGAAGTGTGCACCGAAATTGGTGCCCACATGGATTACCACCTTCGTTTACAATTGCTTCACTGTTTGTTTGGCTTGGCCAATTCCGATGATGAGATTGGTAAACAAGAAATGGACATGATTCAAACTATTTCTAATTACATGGACATTCATTTTAAAGATTACGAGTCTTTAAAAGCGATGTTTATGTTTGGCGGATTTGGAGGGCAGCAGCAGTATTCAAATGCAGGCGGACAGCAACAACAGCGCGTTCGCGTTAACCAAATGGATACAAAAGCAGCTTACACCATTTTAGAAATTGAAGCTACTGCCACCGACGATGAAGTTAAAAAGGCCTACAGAAAGATGGCCGTTAAATACCATCCCGATAAGGTGGCAAGTTTGGGCGAAGCACATGTTAAATCGGCTACAGAAAAGTTTCAAAAGGTACAAGAGGCTTATGAGTTGATTGGTAAAGTAAGGGGCATTAAATAGTGCTTAAGCGTGTTCATCATATTGCCATCATTTGTTCCAACTACCAAAAATCGAAATCTTTTTACATCGATACTTTAGGCTTTACTGCTCTTCGCGAAGTGTATCGTGACGATAGAAAATCGTATAAATTAGATTTAGCGCTCAATGGAGTATATCTTATAGAATTGTTTTCTTTTGAAAATGTGCCCGCCCGACCATCATATCCCGAAGCTACAGGCTTGCGCCATTTGGCTTTTGAAGTAGAAGATTTAGATGAAGTTGTTCAAATCTTGAAAAATAAAATGGTGATTGCAGAACGTATTAGGACAGATGAATTCACCAACAAACGATTTACTTTTATTGCCGACCCCGATAATTTACCCATAGAACTTTACGAAAAATAGTATGGAATTTCAACTCAACGAACAAGAATACATAGAGCTTAATGTGTTGCTGAAACTATTGAATTTAGTAGATAGTGGCGGAATGGCTAAAATGATGATTTTGGATAATCAGGTAAAAGTAAACAACCAAGTGGAGAATAGAATCAGAAGAAAACTAAGGGTGGGAGATGTGGTTTCCTTTCAGAAAGTGAAAGTGGTGATTAAGTAATAAAAAAAGAACTGCCGCTGCCAACAGTTCTTTTTGATTAAATACAACTGTATTAAATTATTTTTTGAAAACGTAAGTTCCGGCAATTTTATCGTGCATTCCTTGTTTCTTTTTATCCCAACCTACCATCATGAAACCAATACATAAAGTGATAGCAGAAAGTATTTTAGATAAATAGCGCCCTAGAGCATTTCCAAAGCTTAATTTTTCTCCATTCTCTTTTCCTACTTTAATTCCCACAGCCAACTTTCCCAACGTAGCTTGTTTTGCAGAAGATTCCATTCCCACAAAATAAGCGACTCCAATCCCTATTATTAAAATGTAGGTAAGTACTAATTTTCCTGTATCTGGCATTTGACCTGCGGCCATATCCTCGCCAGAGATCATTCCTCCTAAAATAGCAAACATGATGATTGCTTGCGCAATCCACATCAAAATCCCATCAATTATATATGCTCCCACGCGAATCCAGAAGCCTGCATAATCTAAATTTTGGGTTGAGTTCAATTCCTCACTGTCTAATACTTGTTCCATAAAAAATTTTGTTTTTAGTTATCTAGCGAAGATATAAAAGGAATGTTAAACAGCAAATCGGTTACCCATGCAATCCGCACTCGGTTTTACTTTTGTTGGTCCATCTTCCTTCGCGACCTTTTCCTTTGGCTGTACATTGCGCACAACCAATAGAGCTGTAGCCCATAGGCTCTAGCGGATGTTTAGGTAAGTTGTTTTTTACAAAGTATTCTGCTGCTTGTTCGGCAGTAAAATCAAGAATTGGGTAGAACTTAGTGATATCACTTTTCTGTTCGAAAATATCCAATTGCTTTCTGTGCGAAGTTTGATTGCTCATCAAGCCCGAAATCCACAAATCGAAATTTGGTTTAATAACATCCAATGGTTCTACCTTATTGATCGAGCAGCACAAATCGGGGTCTTTAGTCCAGGTTTGGTCTTTGGTGGTAAAATCATTTTTCCAATCTTCAGGTTTAATATCAACGATGTTCAAGTTCAGCAATTCTTTAAGCTGATTCTTGTAATCCAAAGTTTCCATGAAGTGGTAAGTGGTATCCAAAAAGTAAACCTTTTGGTTGGGATTTACCTTGCTAATCATGTGCAATAAAATAGCCGCTGTTGTACCAAAAGAACTGGTAAACAATATTTTCTCAGAGGGGAAATCTTTAAACATTTCCACAATGCGTTGCTCTGGAGAAAGGGTAGCGTATTTTATATTTAATTCGTCGTAATTCACAGTACTCAAAAGTATACTTATTTTGTGGGATAATGAAGCACTCCGCCAATTAAACTTTGCACAGAGGTAAATCCGTTATCGACTAAAATTTGAGTGGCTGTTTTGCTTTTATTCCCAGAACTGCAGTAGCATACGTAGCGTTTGCTCTTATCTAGTTTTGATAGTTCTTCATGCAGTTTATCTATGGGAATATTGATTCCGCCTATGTTTCCAGCATGATGCTTGTCGGGAGTACGCACATCAATCAGTTGTATTTCCTTCTTATTGGCTTGTAAATCGTGGGCGCTGATTAATGGCACGTCAACATTGTTTATCGAGCAAAACGCTTCGTAGTTCTCTAGTAATTCGATAGACTGTTGGGTTGGATCGATGGATAAATTCAAAGTGGTACTATGATTATTTAGAGCATCGTAAATCCATAATTTATTCACCAAAGGGGTACCAATTCCCGTAATTAATTTGATGGCTTCGAGGGCCTGAACAGAACCCGCAATACCCGGCAAGACTCCTAATACGCCATTGTCGGCGCAATTGGCAACATCACCTGGTGCTGGTGGAGTAGGATAGAGGTCGCGATAGTTCACTCCACGCTCTCCGTTTTTGCTTACGTTGTATATGCTCACCTGCGCTTGAAATTCATTGATAGATGCAAAAACATTTGGTTTGTCTAGTATCACGCAGGCGTCGTTTACCAAATAACGTGTAGGAAAATTGTCGGTGCCATCCAACACTATGTCGTAGGATGCTATAATCTCTAATGCGTTGTTGGTGTTAAGAAATTCAGGGTAAATATCGGTCTTCACCAAGGGGTTAATCAATGCTAATTTTTCGGCTGCGACTTCTGCTTTCTTTCTACCTAAATCGTTTTCGTTGTATAAAACCTGACGATGTAAATTTGTAATATCCACTTTGTCTTCATCCACAATACCTATTCGTCCCACACCAACTGCAGCCAAATATTGTAAAGCCGAACACCCCAATCCTCCTGCGCCAATCACCAATACTTTTGCAGCCTTTAGCTTTTCTTGTCCGGCTTGATTAAAACCAGGAAGAATCGTTTGGCGCGAGTAGCGTTGTATTTCTTTAGGACTTAGCATTTCTATTTGCCTCTTTTAAATATGCGTTTAAAAATACTGCTTTTATTGCTGTTGGCAGTATTTTGATTATCCACCATATTCTTGGTAATGGCATTCAACTGCTCCACTTTGCTTTGAAAATCGCCTGTTAAAGTACTTCTTATTTTACCTAAATTATCAATTAAATCTTGAGTAGAATCGGGAAGTGCTTCTTCCATGTATTCACGAATTCTTTTCGATAATGTTGGCGATTTGCCATTGGTAGAAATTCCAATTTTCAAATCACCTTTCGTCACCACCGAACCTAAATAGAAATCGCACAAATCGGGAGTATCGGCAACATTCACCAAAATATTTTTCGTTTTAGCGATGGCTCTAATTTTAGCGCTTTCAGCTTTGTTGTTGATGGCGATAAACAAGATGTTGATTCCTTCTAAATCATCTTCGCTAAATGCTTTTTGAGTAGTTGGAATGTTGTGTTCTAAAGTGTAAGCTTTTGTTTCTTCAAATATATCGCTCGCCACCATTTTCACATTGGCTTGTGGCGAATTTTTGATCAAAGAAGTGAGTTTTTCTAAGCCAACATTTCCACCACCAACTACAAGGATGTTGAGTCTTTCTGGGAGGAGAAAGATGGGGTAGAGGGGATTTTGGGGCGTTGGATTGTTCATTTATTCATTGATTTTCTGGTCGTAAAGATACGTGTTGTAATTGGAAGGGGAAAGCAAAAACCAAATGTGCTATTTGCGGTGTCGACTGTCTTTTTACACTGAAACATAATGGCGTTGTGGTGCTTGAGAAAGCATGCGTTCTCAAATATAAGTTAAAGTATTCTGTTAATAATTAAACGTTTAAATGTCAACCGAAGCGATGAACATGCTCTATTAAGCACAGTGTTATAGATAGCGGTTATATTTACCTTTCATCGGTGCTAAGTAACCAATTAAAAACGTTCAAATGTTTTACTCCGCTTTGGTTTTGGGTAAATGAATCAGTCGTAAGCAAAAACTTTGGATAGTTGTCATTGATTTTTTCTAATGACCCAAACTCTCTTTTTACGGTGCTTTCACTTGTCATTTGCCAGGCTACTTGGTAGTATTCAATGTCGCCCATTGGAGTTTTACATACAAAGTCCACTTCGGTGTTGCGACTTGTGCCTGTCCAAATTTTATTGCCCCTGCGGAGCAGTTCAAGATAGACAATATTTTCCAATGCATGTCCTCTATCAGTCGTGCGCTCTTTACCAGCCAAAATGTTTAACAAACCTACGTCTACCAAATAATATTTTTCTTGCGTTGCCAATTGTTTTTTACCTTTCAAATCAAAACGATTTACTTTATAAAACACAAAACTTGCTACTAAATATTCTAAATATTTTTCTACTGTCGCGTGATGTATTCTTTGCCCATCTTGTTTTAATGTTGAAGAAATATTGCTAGGCGAAAGTGCACTACCAATATTTGAAGCCACAAACTTTACAATGTTACTAAATGCTCGTTTGTCGTTTATTTGATGGCGTTGCGTGATGTCTTTTTCGATGATGGTATTGTAAATGGCTTCTAAATACTCGTGTATTTTATCGAAACCTGCTTCTCGTAATTCTACGCCTTTGGGCAATGATGTTTCGTTTGCGTAATCAAAAAATAAGGCTTCGTAATTGAGATATTTATTGCTTATGTCGATGCTACGTGCAGTTAAGTACTCTTTAAACGAAAATGGCAAAATTGAAATTTCTATGTAGCGTCCGCTCAATAAAGTTGCTAACTCACTACTCAATAAAAACGCATTTGAGCCTGTTATATAAACGTCTGTATTTTCAGTAGCAAAAAGTCCGTCAACTAATTTTTCAAAAAATGGAATGTTTTGCACTTCGTCTAAAAAAATGTAGTTGGGCTTATCTGTTTGCAGTTTCTTTTTTATCTCGAAATAAATATCGTTCCACGTTTTGTTGAAGTAATTTTCGGGTAATTCAAAGTTGTAAAATTGGATTTGTCGTTTGCCAATTCCTTGTTTTTGTAATTGTTCACGGAATAGCTCTAAAAGGGTGCTTTTGCCCGATCTCCGTAAACCACTTACTACTTTTATTAGGTCTTTATCTTTGTAAGCCAGCAGTTTCTCTATGTATTCTTTGCGATTAGTGTAAATACCCATAAAGCAAAGATATGTATTATATTATCAAAACATGAAAATAATGCAGGTTTTGATAATTACAAATCACCAATTAATTATCTTCTTCGTTTGTTGGCATGTATTTTTCCTTGCAATAATTTTCTATCTGCAGCATTGGACGTCAATTTTAAATATGCTTTTCACCAATTCTGTTCGATTAAATTTATCAGTGTCTAAATCTAGATATTTTTTCTGTTTGTCAACTGTCACGAAACCGAACCAAAGAAAAAACCTGTCAAAAGTCCGAACTCCATAACATCTAAAAAACTGTCTTTCTACTGTTGCATAGTCGTGTTGGAAAAACGTAATGAACTTTGGAAACGCTTTTAAATATTTTTCTGCGTAAAAGTCAACTGGCTGTGGTTGGCTACCAAACTTGTGAAGCATAATTACTGAAAAAGCCCAACCAAGCTGGCCGATTGGTTGTTCAGGATAACCATCATTAAAGCTCCAAAGAAATTTGTCTGTAAATGCTTGAAAAAACTGTCTAAAAATTTGCGAACGATTATTTGTCTCAAGAAGTTTGGTTGCTGTCTTTGTCATGGTAAGCTTGCCGTTTGCTTTTCTTACTAGCCCTGCAAGTTCTGCTGTCAGTCTTGCACTTTTGATGGCAATACAATCGTCCTCTTTCCAAAGTTTTGTTATTCCAATTTCAATATGTTCGTCAAGTAAAAATCTTTTGTCGTAAAGTTCAACCATTACTTTTTTCGGCAATGCTCCGAGCGGTGTCAGCTTGATGTTTTTGTCTCGCTGAATGATTTTCAGATAATTTTCTACGATTCTAAAAAGCGGAATTTTGTCAAGCGTTTTTTCGTCAAAGTCGTCAAGCAATTGAACAGGAGATTTGTCGCCAAATGTGTCATATAGTAAATGGTGAATTTCATTTGGTGATAGTCCCAAAAAGTCGACCACCGGAATGTTGTTCCGTAGGAAGATATTAGCTTCTATTTCATCATGTAGTTTCATTTTACAACTGTTGTAATAATATTGCTGCTAACGTTTGGCAGCTACAAGAAGTTGGCGATTTCGGAGACGAAAACTGTCTGCCACCACTGAACTTGATACGAAGCACAGAGCTTCATGTAACCACTGAACCGCCAATTTTTTGTAGGTGCTGTGTGTGCCCTGAATGGTAAATATAGTTCTTTTAAATTCTTAGAAGCAGCCAAAGAGTGAAAATCTCTTATGCGCGAATTAACACCTCGAAGCATTAGTAAGTCGCAAGGGTGATAACAGTAATGTTATATCTGAAGTAAGCGAGACTACAAAAGTTTGTACTGACGAACAGAAACTGGATAGGAGGCATATCATTGTGGATAAGGTAGCACACCATACTAAAGTCCGAAGAATACAAAAGCAATGTTATGTAGATTCAGCAGTGATAAACCGAAGGCTATTTATCTTACCAGTATTATTTAGAGGGGCATCTACCATTTTTTTTCAGAAATTACATGGCAACTGTTACTATTAATTTATTTAAACTGGGGCGCTGTCCCTAATATTTTAAAGAGTTAGATAAATGGAACTACATCAAATACATCCCTTCACATAATCCAATGAAAGGGAGTTTAGTCAACTTGTACAATTTTAATAATACTACCGATAATGCTATTGATATATCTAACGATAAAAGCTTTAATAAAACTAGTGAGAAAACTAATAGTAACACTAAAAAACAACTTGTGATACCTTCTATAAACACTATAAACAATACAAACCAATTAAACAGTTTAAACGAACCTCCTCCACAATTAACTAAAAAAAATAATTTAATTTCTAAAAGTGATGACACAGAAGAAACAAAACAAAGAAATCGAAGATTCGAGGACGCGACAGAAAAAGAAAACAAAGTGTCCTCAAAAAAAGTTGCGCAAAAAAAAGAAAGTAATCAACTGCAAAGTCAAACCAAAAACAAAGCCCCAAGTTCCCAGGAAGTTGCTAATTACTTTGCCTCAAAATTGTGTTCAACAATTGAAGGTGAAAAGTTTTTCAATTACTTTGAGAGTAACGGTTGGTTAGTTGGAGGCAAAACACCAATGAAAAACTGGCATGCAGCAGCAAACAATTGGATAATGAACATTGATAAATTCAAAAACAATGGAACACATAAACAAGAAAGTAAAACAGGTGCTGCAGCAGGGCAAAATAATTCCAAAGCAGGTAACCTCCACGCCAGCACCGACAAAAATTTCTCAGAACCCCTCTAGCAATAAAGCTGGAACCCTGAGCCCCGTCGAAGGGCCTTATGATTATGAAAAAATCTTTGATTTTTTAATCAAAAAAGGCAAACAAGATTTTGGCGCAAGTTTCGTAATTCAAGAGGCTGATAAACCAATTATTACAAAGCTTGTAGCCTACTTTTTAAAAGATGAATTTATGTGCTTACAGCACAAAATTTCATTACAAAAAGGTATTTTATTAAGTGGCCCAATTGGTTGTGGAAAAACAACATTGATGCACTTAATGAGGTATTTTAATAACCAACAGCAAAGCATTTATTTAGTAAAATCATGCAGAGATGTAAGTTTTGAATTTATAAAAGAGGGTTACGATGTGGTGCACCGTTACACCCGGCAAAGCTATTACCGAAATGGTACAAATGAAATCCCAAAACATTACTGTTTTGATGATTTAGGAACAGAAAACAACCTTAAATATTACGGTAACGAATGTAATATTATGGCTGAAATTCTATTGAGTAGATATGATCAATTTGTAGCTAAAAAATTGATTACCCACCTCACTACCAATTTATCTGCTTCCGAAATTGAAAGCAGCTATGGCAACCGCATCCGTTCACGCATGCGTGAACTCTTTAATTTAATTGCTTTTGAAAATTCAGTTAAGGATAAAAGAGTTTAATGTAAATTAAATTTATTTTGTAAATAATTAAACGGTTCAATATATTGCACATGTTAAGTAAACATCTAATTTTAACAACCATAACTTTTAGCGGGGTCAACAAAATAAATTCTGCAAAAATTAAAATGAAACCAAACAAAATTGGTCAAGTAGCAAAATTCCATACATGCCTACCAGACGAAAACCCCGAACAACTTTAAGTCGTTTTAGAAATTATCCAAGATGTTGAAAGACTAAGAGCTGATAAAAAGGCTTTGAACACCGGCCTTTCTTTTCCTCCAATTAATAAAGTATTACTTAATATATTTTGTTAGGTCAGCTTTAATTTTATCATATTCCTCCTGCGTAATTAAACCTAGGTCAAGTTTATCCTTACCCTTTTTTAATTGTGCCAAAGCATCATCACTCGACAATCCAAAACCTTTTATTTCTCCAGTTGATAATTACATTTTCGCTTTTGCTTGTTCAAGCAATCCGTATAAAGTGCTTAAGTCAGCACTTTCCAGCCAAACATAACTTTTGCCGTCAAATTTTTCTAGCTTTAAATAACAAGACCAAGCACCTTTACTTGTGAAGCAACCACCTTCAAATCCCCCACGGCTTCTGTAATATACTTCTGTATCGCTTGCAGGTATAGTGGGTATCACTTTTTCTTGCATTAATTTTATTGATTTCATTAAACCATCAATTTCATCGACATCAAGCATTGCAACTTTTGTATCAGTTGCATATGAGGTGACAACATCCATTTCAAATTTTAAAGCAGACTTTTTCATGTTTGAAATCAGATCAGTATAATAAATCACCTGAATTTTAGATTTCTTTAAAGTTCCAATTTCAATGTATTCTTTTTGCATCAACGTTCCTGCCTTAGCGGAAAATACTTCAGCATTACTTTGCTCTTTTTCTTTTGCGGGAGCTTGGGCATGTATCTGAAGAGAAAACATGCAAGCTGTTGCAATAATAATTAGGTTTTTTTTGTTCATGATGTTATATTTTAAAGTTAGACGCAAATAAACTCAATCTTTTTGCCAAGTAAGGTCAATCGTTTGGTAAGCTTAATTCATTTGACTTTATTTGTCAAAATATTTGTAAACATGTTTAATCAAAATAGAATTTACCGTCTATTTCAGCTGATAAATTACCTAAAAGCAAAACCTGCTAAATCGGTGCGAAGTATCGAAACATTCTTAGATACTTCCGAAAGAACGGTATATCGTTACCTTGATTTATTAAAAGACTTAGGCTTTAGTATTGAGAAAGATAACAACAAAATATTTATTGCATCATCAGACATCGACCATATCCCCTTTACACCACAAGAAGCAGACTACCTTAAAAAATTGATTTTATCTGTTGGAAAAACAAACCAATTAGCACAAAGTGTTTTGCAAAAAGTACAACAATCTAGCGAAATACAATTAGGAGCCGATAGTTTGTTCAAGGCACACCTCGCTAAAATTGTGGAGCAAATTTCAGTGGCAATTATTGAGGGAAAACAACTTTTAATAAAAGGGTATAGTTCTGCTAATAGTCAAAGTGTTTCTGATAGGTTGGTAGAGCCTACTTGCTTTACCGATAATTACGATGCTGTTTCTGCTTTTGAAATAAAAACAAAACTCAACAAGTACTTTAATATTGAGCGTATGGCTAGTGTTGCAGTTTTACAAACACCAATGAAATACGAAACCCAGCATGAATTTTACAAGCCTGATATTTTTGGTTTTCAAGGCAAAAGCATGAATAAAGAAATAGAATTAGAAATGACTATGAGAGCCTATTTATTACTGAAAGAAGAATACCCAATGAGTGCTGCATTTATAAAGCCAAATCCTAATACTGGTAAATATTATTTTAAAGCCAACGTACAAAGTTTTAAAGCACCAGGGCGTTTCGTAATGGGCTTTTTAGAGGAAGTAGAAGTGATAGGTTCAAAAGAATTTGTGCGATACATTGCGCGAATGGTTCAAAAAAACAACTAAATTTTTAATCCATTTGTATGTTTATGCCATACAAATTTGCCATACCACATAAGCCAAACCAAATGGCATGCTTAACAAAAATGCAAAGCTTACCATGCAGCCCCTACTGGTTTTGTTATACACTTTATTATACAACGCTTTTTTAGGATCGGTTATCCAACCCATGCCTCTTGGTGCTTTAAACCCCAAATTGTGCCGTACGATGCGCTTTACGGATGTGCGAGCAGAAATTCGTTTAGTGAGTGATGGTATGCGAAATCCGAATTTCATTTATGGTTAATCTATTTTTCTAATAATTTGATTTATATTTTTTATATGTGTCTTTTATTAGACTTAAATTGCTTTCTAAATTAGATTTGCCATCTAATTTTATTAACCATTCTTCTAAATTTTTGGAATTAATGAAATTAGAAATTAAACTTACTAAACTGTCTAATGAAAATTTCTCATTAATGTAGTTTAGCATTGTTTTATCCTCTGCTACTAATTTTTTAAACATAAACCTAGCACCTTTACCAAAAATTGTAATATTGCCCTTTTTATCAAATATGTTATAATATTGCAAATTAGCTTTTGTATATTTAATTGTTGTTTGATATGGTGCTCTTCCTTTTTCAATAATAACATCTGCCTGATTAAAAAAGCCAGGCTCCGATAAAATTATACTTTGAAGTCCTCGAAAAGTATTTACGGGTTTTGTTAAAAAATAAAATATTATTTTTTCATCCTTAGTTGGATAAATTGCTTTGTTTTCTGAATCTTCAATAAATTTAAATGGAATGTTATAATCTATCAAAGGTGGTTTTATGTTCTGTTTTGCAATAGAGTTAGCAATTGAACTAAGCGACTTGATATATTCGTTTTTTATTTTGTTTTCGAGTTGGCGTTTTTTTTCTTCATAAATTTCATAATATTTACCAAGCCCTAATGTTTGTAATGAAGTGTTAGGAATAAACAAACCATATTTTTCTTTGAATCCTTCTAATGAACTTTGTTGTGCACTTTTCCATTGATTGTCTAATTCAGACATTTCGTTAAGTAGTTTTTCTATTTCCTCCATATTTTTTTTATTTAATTAACCTTCACCTAAGTATTCATGTTGGTTATTATCGATTTAATCCTTGAAATAAAACATATAATATTATTGTAAAATTGTATTTATTTTGCCTGAGTTGATTCGTTCGCAAATATCCTCTATTAAATCATCAATGTCATTGATATTACCTTCTTCGTTAATATCCTCTTCAAAATTCATTTGATAATTTAAATAGGTAATACCATCCATATTATAATCTTGCATTTCAATAGAAAATTCTAAGCCTACTTTATTTATTGCTATAGTTACTAAAAATGGTTTGCTGTCATTCTCATAATCATCCTCATTCTCTTCTTCATTATTGGCTACGTAATCACTCGTGCCGATATTTATTGTAATTCCATCTCTCTCATTTTCAAAAATGTTTCCATTAAGTTCATCTATAAATTCATCAACATCATCATTTTCACTAATATTACTTAGTATTCTTTCAATTCCTTTTAGAACTTCATTATTTACAAAACCAACAAAAGTCTCTGGTATACTTGGTAAGTAATTTATTTTCTCATCACCCAACATACCTATTCTCACTTGATTTTTTTTGTTGCAAATTTCTACTCCTATCCATTGTGTATTTTTCCAATGATTTCTTAATCTTTCCAAAATATCAAATGATTTATTAATTATTACGCCAAAGTCGATAAATATAAAAGTATCAAGCTCACAAGGATTTTCACTTAATTCATTGGAAATTGTTTCGTAAATTATATTATCTAAATCATCTGATATAATAACAAATTCAATTTGATTTTTTGTATCATGGATTACGCCATTTTTTAACACTTTGCAACTTTCTAGTGAATACTTCAATAACTGTTTCGTCCATAAATTATCAGTTAGAAAAACAATTTTTTTATTTTTTAAATTTCTTTTTTCAACTACATCATAAATCAATAGTTCAATATATTCAACTAATGCCTTTGGATATTCCAAAGTAGATACTACAACATTGTTTTCTAAAAATGATTGGTAGAAAAACGTCTTTTTATAATCTGAATTGTTATTTTTCATGATCTATTTATTTTAATTAACCTTCACCTGCCCATTCATCAACATTGGCAATAGCCAATCTCGGAGTTCGGTTAGTTTTTCGTTTTCTTTTGCTGTCATATAAATTCTATTCGCAATTGGCAAGTAAAAATCATCGTACTGCTTCATTAAAATTGTTGGAGGCAATTCGGTTTGGTACCTGTGAACTCCATCAAGATTGAGATGTAATACGATTGTTCCACTTGCATACCATTTAATATAATTATGATAATGATTAGAATTGAAAAGCATCATCAGAAAAGAAGAAGGAATGTGTTTCGAAATAATTTTTGCAATATCCATTGAAAAAACTAAATCTTCTTTGTAGTAATCAGGAACTAAAATTGCCTTGCCAATAATATCAGCGTTTCTTGTTACATCAGTAGCAGCAATTAAAAGGTCTCCAGATTTTACAATATTCTTTTCTGAAAATTTACCTGAGTATTTTTTAACACCTTCGGATTTGTATGTACCGTCTAAATTAAAGGAGTTCAAATTTATCATAGGTATTCCGTCTCCTTTGATTTCTTTACTTGTATATGAAATACCTCTTTGAATTTCAATTTCAGTTCGTAAAAATTTAACCTCCCACCCCTCCGGAATCTCCCTTTTCAACTCCTCATTCCAAACCATTTTGCCACCACTGGTTTTGTAGGGCTTGCTGTTTTTATCAGGAAAATCAAACTGCACAAACCAATAATCGTACAGAGTTTTTGCCATCGCTTGTAACTCGGCATTGATGCGGTTGTTGAGTTCGATTTTGGAATCAATTAAATAAAGTATATCACCTATCGAAATTTGAGAATCATAATCTGGAAGATTGACTTTTATAAAGTCAAACATTTTGGCTGAAATGCCAAATACAGTGCTACCTGATGTGTTTTTATTGATTTCAAATTGCCCAACATTTGACTGTAAATAATATTTTAAATATTTATTATAAACATCAGGTTTAGTTCTTAGTGCAAATAATCTTTGGCTAAGAACTATTTTTTCATCATTCATCCATAACATCACTTGACCAGCTGGCGCTTCAGAAGTTAGAAGTAAATCTCCTTTTCTGACTTCTTCTTTCATCCACTTTTTATATCCAGCCTCATCTAAACAATTGATTGAATCTATTTTAGTTAAGCCATCAAACTTCACGTTGTTAGCTGAGATCGCCCTATACCCCACATTACACCATTCAAGTCCAAGTTTTTTTGGTGTTTTGCCACGATAATCAATAACATTATCTAAGCAATCAGTTAACGAACGCTGTTGAATTTTAGTTTTCATAATCCAACCCGTTTAATTGTTTCTGAATTTCTTTTTCCAAGGTTTTGGATTCTACAAAAAGGCTATCTAAATTGCTTTTAAAGCTGTTCATTTTAGCTTCAAATTCCTTTGGCGTAATGTCATTGTATTCAATTTTCACTTCAAAATATTGCCCTGCGCTAAAGCTGTAGTTTTTTTCTTTTATCTGCTCATAAGAAACCACTACGGTAAAATCTTCTGCGGCCTCGTGTTTATTAAACGTATTGATAATACTTTTCTCTTCATCTTCTGAAAGCAATGTTTTTTGGTTCTTGCCTTCTTTTACTGTAGTTCCCAATTTAGAAGCATCCATCAAAACAATGTCGCCTTTGGTATTGGCTTTATCTAAAAACAGAATAGATACATTAGTGCCTGTGGTGGCAAAAATATTACTAGGCATACTTACCACGCCTCGAAGCATTTTTTGTTCTACCAAGCGTTCACGTATTTTCTTTTCAATGCCGCTTTGTGCAGTAATAAATCCTGTGGGTACCACAATAGCTGCTCTGCCTTTATTCGATAGCGAAAACATAATGTGTTGAATAAACAATGGGTAAATCGCCATCTTGTCTTTGTCCTTTTTGGGGATATTCGGAAAACCTGCAAAAAAGCGTTCGTTGTTTTGCTTGGTGTCCAAATCGGCTACGTAATCGCTAAAGTCCAACTTAAACGGTGGGTTAGAAACGATATAATCAAAAGCCATTAGCTTCTCGCCAACTTTGTGGTAAGGCGTTTTAATAGTATTGCCCTGAATAATGTTTTGAATTGAGTGTACAAGGTTGTTCAATATCAAATTCAACCGCAACATACTGCTCGATTTTTGAGAAATATCCTGCGAGTAAATAGTACAGCGGTCTTCGCCAATGGCATGGGCTATATTCATCAGCAAAGTACCAGAACCTGCGGATGGGTCGTAACAGGTTACATTGCTCACGGGCTTATCTACCAATATAGAAGCCATGATTTTTGAAACGGCATGAGGCGTGTAATACTCGGCATATTTCCCGCCACCGTCTTTGTTATAATCTTTAATGAGATATTCAAAAATGGTAGAGAAGAAATCGAATTTCTGATTGAATATTTTTTCGAAACTGAAATTCACCAACTGGTTGATGATTGCTTTGCAAAAATTGTCTCGTTGGCTGCTGTCGGTAATGTAATTGCTTATTTCATCGAACAAAACAATTTTGGCACCTGTGCCAGTTTTTACAGAGAAAATATCATTGTTAAAAATGGCAATATCCCGTAAAGTATCGTCAAAAAACTTCGCAAATTCTTCTTTGTCTTGTTTGTTGTAAAGGTTAGAAAGAAAATGTTCTCTTTTCAGTTTGGCACTGTCTGGGTTCATGCGTAGCAATAGCATTTCGTATTGCTTATCGCTGTATTGGGCAATTTCTTTTTCCCAACTTTCAGCGGTTGCCAGTTTGGGTTCTAATTGTTTTACTTCATATCCGAATTTATCGTTCATGAATTTATATAGAAACACTTGGGTAATGATTTTAAACTCATTGCCATCGTTTCCTAATCCGTAAGAGGTACAAACACCTTTCAGGTTATCAATCAGCTCTTTTGTTTGTGCTGTAAAATCTTGTGTTACCATGCTCTATTTCCTTGATATTCGTTCATATATTCTTTTACCAAACAGGTGTTGATGTATTTTGCTGATTCGGGGTCGAGTTCTATTTTGTTTTTTCCAAAACTGCCAATCACCATTTGAATCATCAGTTTATCAAAATAACTTTCGTTGTTCAGCATTTGGGTATTAATCAAAACCTTTTCATCCACTTGTTTTTTAATGTCCATCAGAGTTTCGCAAATTTCACTTTCTCGTTTTGAGATATTGCCTTTTTCCAAAATGCGTTTGTGCATTCGGGCATACTTGGCATCGTTCTCATATTTTGCTTTTAGCAAATTGTTCTTGCGGTTGAGTTCGGTTACTTGGTCGTATATCTGTTGTAGCGAACCAATATTGTTTCGCATATCTTCTTGTGTTATCTCGTCTAAATTCTTTTTGTCAAACAAGCGTTTCAGCTCGTCATATAAATTTACAAACTGTGGGTCGTTCTGGTCGAAGTTGCCACCCAATGCTTCACGGGTTTTGCGAAGCATATCTTTTAACTGGTCGGCAATTACCATTTCTTCTTCCGAAATTTTACGGAACATGAACAATACATTTTCCAAAGCTACATTCAGCAAATTGGTCGTGTCCACATTGTTTTCAATGTTGGCTTTCAGGTTCAGTAAATCTAAATGGCGTGATGCTTCATTGTATAGTTGATTCAGTTTTTTGAAATCAACTTTCTCCAACAAATCAAAATGACCTTCTAAACGAATGAGGTTATAAATATTTTTCGCAATTTCTAAAGCCTTCTTAATTTCTAATACTTGCTTACGGTCTTCAATTTGGCTGATTTGTTGAGAAAATACTTCAGCATTTTTCAAATCATAATGAAACAACTTTTCCTTAATGGTTTTTATTTCTTCTTCAATCTCTTCTTTTGATTTAAAGAGGTTGGAATAGTTTTGCATTTCATCACCCAATTCTGCTTGCAATTCGTCAAAGTAGGCTTTGTTGGTAGCATCAAACTCTTTGGTGATGTCGGCAAAATCTACTACATAACCGTAACGGAATTTCTTGTATGGTCGGTTTACTCTTGTGAGTGTTTGCAATAAGTTGTGATTTTTAATTACCCTGCCGATGTATAATTTCTTTAATCGTTTGGCATCAAAACCAGTCAGCAACATATTGTACACAAACAGAATGTCAATTTTGCCATCTTTAAAATCATCTACTTCATCTTTACGGTCGTCTTTTGAACCAATGTCATGCAGAATCAATGAAGCAACCAAGTTTTTGCTTTGGTCAACTTTATACATGCCATATTCCACAGCAGGTTCGGCAGCCATCATATAAGGCTCAACTGTTTCTACCGTTTTTTGAGTTGGATTATATTTGCTAATAAATATTTCAAATAATTTACGGGCTTGCTCGGCACTGTCGCAAACTACCATAGCACCAACAGAGTGGTCGCCAAAACGAATTCTGCTTTTGATAAAATCCTGAACAATATAATCAAGCATTGGCTCAGCAAATTTTGCATGAGCATAAATCACCCGTTTGTCGGCATCACCTTTTAAAATTTCCACTTCTTTCAAGGCTTCTTTCAATTGAAACTTGTAAGTGGTTTCAATATCCTCTCGAATGAGTTTTAAGGTGTAGCCGTCAGCAATAGAAGCGTTGTAGTAATATTTGTGAATGTAATCACCAAAAGTTTGGCGAGATGTTCTGTCGTTTCCAATTAAAGGAGTTCCTGTTAAGCCAATGATAATTGCGTTTCTGTCCGAATTGAAAAGGTTGGCTAAGAAACTACCAGTAGGGTTGTAACTGCGGTGCACTTCATCCAAGAAATAAATCCGTTGGCTGCTGATGTCGTAATCATTAGCCTTCAAAATATCAGTATCGTCTTTGAATTTCTGAATGTTTACAACCGTTATTTCCCTTTTGCCCGACAGATTGTGAATGGCTTGTCGTGTTCTGAAATTGCGAAGCAATTCATTTTTAGAATTTACAGTATGTACAATCAAACCACGACTTGTAAATTCTCGTTTCGCCTGATTCATTAAATCAATACGGTCAACAATAAAATAGAACTTAGGAACAATTCCTTTTTGCTGAAAATAGTCGGTCAGGTATTTTACATTGTAATAAGCAAGAGCCGTTTTCCCGCTACCTTGCGTATGCCAGATAATTCCTTTCTTAATTCCATCATTTAGTTTGCGTTCAATGGCTTTGGTTGCAAACAACTGCGGATAACGCATGATGTGTTTTTCCAAACCTTTTTCTTCGTTCACATATGCAATGCTGTATTTCAAAATCATTGCAAATCTGTCTTTGCTGAATAGCGAAGTAAGAATGCGATTTGTTGGTGAGTTGGGTTCTTTGTTGGTAATAAATTCAGGCGAATGTTTAATGGCTGAAAGATTATTGTCTTTCAAAACCAAGTTTTCTAAATCATCATTTTCTGCTTTTAACAAATTTGCTAAATCAAACTTTTCTTCTTCTCTAAAACAGTTGAAGTTTGCAGAAGCATAAGAAGTGGAAGCATAAAATGCACCTTGAATTGGCTCGATAGATTCAATGTCGTATTCCATGTTATTGGAAAACACAAGTACTTGAGAGATATTGATAAACTTGCGAAATTTTTTATTTTTAAAACGAACATTGATGCGGTCTCTTTCCTGCAAAACACCTTCTTGGTTATTGGGTTTCTTTACTTCCACAAATGCCAAAGGCATTCCGTTTATGAGCAAAGTAATGTCAGGTCTGAATTCATCTTCACCGTTTTTGTAGGTGAGTTCAGTTACAACATGGAATGAGTTATTATTGAAATCTTTGAAGTCAATCAATCTTGTGCCAGAAGTAGCAATCAACATATTGTAAAATGCTTCGCCCAAATCTTCATTGTCTAAAACTAAAGAAACATCTTCCAATAATCGTTTTACATCGCTTTCCACTAATTCAGGATTGATACGTTGGATGCTTTCCTCAAAAATGTCTGTGAAAATATTGGTGTCAATATCCCATTTAGCCTTTGATAGCGAAACATATTTGTACCCCAGTCTGCACAGATGCAGAATAGCAGGGATTTTTACTCTTGTATTTTCGTTAAAGGCCATTATTTAATTTCTCATATTTTCAAGGCTGTTAATATCGTCATTATTGTCGGTGCGGTGGCAAAAAAATGGCTCTTTTGGTTTTGCGAAGCGTTGGCTTGTGTGTCGGGCAAAACCAAATGTGCCATTTGTGCGGCTGGCAAAAAGAAATTTTAAAAAATGCGAAGGGTGGGCTTTTTCTTCCTTTTCTGTCACTTGTCCCAAAAGCAAAACACGGTCAGTTTGAAAGTCTGTCCGCTTGGTCGATATGGTCTGTATGTCGAGTCCATTTTTAGTCATTGCTTTGTCGTGTCGTCTGTCTTTTTAGCATTGGTGGTAACATTTGAACTTACGAATTGCGTATACTGCGCCATTACCTGATTTGCTTTTTTCTTCTTGAAAAGTCGAATCGAAATATTAACGAGGCATTAATCCAGTACTTTGCATAAGTTGTTGCTAATATATGGCTTTTTACATTAAATCAAACGGACTTTTTATTTGATTAAAGCCCTTCGTGGTAACGTGCGTGTAAACCTCTGTAGTTTTACTGCTGCTGTGACCTAGTAGCGACTGAATATAACGTAAATCGGTTCCATTTTCTAAGAGATGCGTAGCAAAACTATGTCTTAAAGTATGTACCGTTGCTGGTTTTAAAATTTTGGCTTTTTGGCAGGCGATATTAAATATTGTTTGTATGGATCGTTCGCTGTAGGCTCCGCCTAAATGTAATTGATTTAAGCGCTGCAAGCGCCATTACAATAGGCACGCACTGGAAGTGGCGCGCCAGGAGGAGACTAGGCGTTTCTAAATTCTCGTTCTATTATCCTCTCCACCATCTCAGGGTGCACATTCACCACTTCGCCAATCAATATCAAAGCGGGAGTAGTAATTTGCTTATCGTTCACCATGGCTTCAATATTATCTAAAGTACCAATGGCAGTTTTTTCATTTTTGGTAGTACCTGCGTGAATAACGGCGATAGGAGTATCGGCGCCTCTAAACTCAGCGAAAGGTTTAATGATTTCGCCTAGTTTACCTAAGCCCATCAACACTACAACAGTTGCTGTAGATTGAGCAGCTAAGTGAATATCTTTAGAAAGTTCTCCTTCTTTAGTTGTGCCTGTTACTACCCAAAAACTTTCTGAATAACCACGAGCGGTAACCGGAATTTTTTGTAATTCGGGAACAGCTATAGAACTAGAAATTCCTGGAACAACAGAGCTGTCGATACCGAAAGCAGCAGCGTAAGCAATTTCTTCGTGACCGCGGCCGAACACAAAAGGATCACCTCCTTTAAGTCGAACTACATGTCCGTAATTAAACGCGTACTCAACTATTAACTCGTTTATTTCTTCTTGCTTCAAACTGTGTTTACCGGCACGCTTGCCTACAAAAACCTTTTGACTTTTTGCAGGGGCGTAATCCAATAAATCTTTATTAACTAATGCGTCATACAATACCACATCGGCAGTAGAAAGTGCTTTCACTCCTTTAAGAGTAAATAATTCGGGGTCGCCCGGACCAGCACCTACTAATGTTAGATATGGTTTTCTTTTTTGCATTATTTTTTGGCTTTTGCCTTTTAACTTTTTCCTTTTTAATTCGCTTCCGCCAATTGTTTTGCTCTTAAATCAACCAATCCTTTGAAGAATTTGTTGGCATCAACTAAATAAGCTGAAGCAAACTCTTTAGTAGGTTCATTTTTATTGATGGTCAATATCAATTCTTTAACACTTGGGTACAAAGTGAATTTACCAGTTTCAACAAATTCTTTTTCGAAATCGTTGATTACACCATGTTGTGTGTTGGTTTGTTTACCAACGCTAGTTAACATTGCTTTAGAAGCGTTAACCATTGCGCTGTATGAATGATAAATAGAATCGGCGAATTTGCCATTCTCTAAAGTGATTTTAGCGTTCTCTAATTTCTCTTCCACATCGGCAAACAAAGTAGAAATCATGTCGATTACCACTCCGGCACATTCACCCACACCAATCGCTTTTACATATTGTTCAACATGTCCCCAATCTAAGAAATCTTCATCACTAACATTTGTTGTGTCACCTAAGTGTTTCAATAAATTGTAGAAATGTTTTTCGCCTTGACGACGGAAATATGCCCAGTAGTATTCGCCTTCAGTTTGGTTAGCAGAATAATCATCTAACAACAATCTTAAAGCATCTAACACTCTTCTAGAAGGAATTTTAATTACTTTTTCAGATAGAGCCCCTTCACCATTTCCGATAGTACCACCGCCCAAAAGAACTTGCAATGCAGGCATTACTTTTCCTTTCACGTTGATTGAACTTCCGTGGAAACCGATACCAGCCAAAGCATGTTGTCCGCAAGAGTTCATACATCCACTAATCTTAATAGATAAGTTGTGGTTGAAAACCAACTCAGGATATTCAGCTTCAATCATTTTTTCGATTACTTCTGCAGTGTGCACTGAATCGGAGATACCTAGGTTACAAGTATCTGTACCCGGACAAGCCGTTACATCTGCTGGAGTGTTGAAGCCTGGCTTAGCCATGCCCAATTTTGTTAATTCTTGGAACCAGAAAGCCAATGCTTCTTTGCGCACATATTTCAACATTAAGCCTTGGTTGGCAGTGATACGAATATCATCAGCAGCGAAATCTTTAACCAATGCTGCCAAAGCACGTGCTTCTTTTAAATAGAAATCACCATTGGTTAATTTAATCCACACTCCGTAAAATCCTTTTTGTTTTTGTTCGAAAACGTTTGATTTAAACCATCTGTCGTATTCGTTTTGGTTGATCTCGCCAACAGCAGGAAGTTCTTTAGCAACCGGTGCTTCAGTTTCTTTGTATTGAGATAAATCGATTGGATAAGTTTTGTGTTGAATAGATTTCCATTCTTCTTCTACCAACTTAGTGAAAGCCTCTAAACCTAAATCGTGAACCAAGAATTTGATACGTGCTTTGTGGCGTTTAGAACGCTCGCCATGACGATCGAATACTCTTAACACCGCCTCAGTGTAAGGCATGATTTTATCTTCTTCCAAGAACTCATAAGCAACATGTGCGTGGAAAGATTGAGCACCTAAACCACCCGCCAACATTACTTTAAAACCACGTTTGCCATCTTTAATTTTTGGCAAGAAACCTAAATCGTGAATGTATGAGAAAGCCTCATCAGCATCGGTAGATGAGAAAGATATTTTGAATTTTCTTCCCATTTCTTGGCACACAGGGTAGCGCAAGAAATACTCAAACATAGATTGAGCGTAAGGAGCAATATCGAAAACTTCAATAGGATTGATACCTGCATCTGGCGAACCAGTAATGTTTCTTACCGTGTTACCACAAGCTTCACGCAAAGTGATGTTAGATTTCTCTAAGTCGGCCCACAATTGAGGAGTTCTATCTAAACTTACATAGTGAATTTGAATATCCTGACGAGTAGTGGTATGCAATCTACCAATTGAATATTCCTCAGATACATCACAAATTCTAAGCAATTGCTCAGAAGTCATTTTACCATAAGGAATTTTAATACGAATCATTTGAACACCAGGCTGGCGCTGACCGTAAACACCACGTGCTAAACGCAATGAACGAAATTTCTCTTCGTCGATTTCACCTAATTTGAACTTAGCGATTTTTCTTTCTAAGTCGATAATGTCTTGTTGAACTACCGGATTCTCTAATTCAGTTCTGAAACTTTGCATATTATAAAGTGTTGTTTTTTAATGAATGAAGCGAAAATACAATAACATTTTGGCTTTTCTAAGGATGAGTGTAGCTTTTGATTTATTTTTTAGATTCTAACAGGTATTTGTGGAGAAAATTAGTGCTGTGATTTCAAATTTAGCGAAGCATTTGAGATTAAGAGGAGAAAGTACTAAATGTACTTTTGGGTAGAAATCTTCATTTCAGCGATTTTTAATCGCGATTAATAATACTTAAAACAATACGCATCGGCATTATAAATGCCTGTTCGGCGCAGCCCATATGAACACAAAAAAAACAATAGAAAGTGAATAAATGAAGATTTCAAATTACGCTTCGCTCACTAGCGTCCTAACATAATTAAAAGAGAATCAATTGATTGAGATTTTCCTTTTCATTTTCATTTACATGATGTTGCTGAAAGAGTTGATTCACGGGAGTTTTATGCTGTAATTTCAAATT
>CAMBXP010000034.1 GCA_945871895.1 Chryseobacterium gleum
GGCATTGAAAATGCCGGAGTAGGCAGGTCACGGGTCTGGAGACCCGCGCCAAGGTAATTTTCTCTTAGAGCAAAAGTTAGAATACATTCATAATAATCCAGTAAAACAAGAAATCGTTTTTTTGCCCGAGAATTATTTGCATCGCAGTGCTAGTGATTATTGTGGTGAAAAAGGTTTGGTGAATGTTACGCTTATGCAGTGACGGTTTCCTCTCTCTGGCTCGGGTCTTCTACCTGGCGCGGGTCTCCCGACCCGTGACTTTTTTACTCTGACAATTGTATTGTCTAATTAATTTTTTGGAACAGGCATTGAAAATGCCGGAGTAGGCAGGTCGCGGGTCTGGAGACCCGCGCCATCGCTGGTGAGAGTGTTGTTACTTCAACACCCCTCTACTAATTACAATCTTCTGTATCTCACTAGTCCCTTCATAGATCTGAGTGATCTTCGCATCGCGCATCAAACGCTCTACATGATATTCTTTAACGAAGCCATAACCGCCATGTATTTGAACCGCTTCAACAGTAACATCCATAGCAGTTTTAGAAGCAAATAATTTTGCCATCGCGCCAATATCTGTATAGTCGCCGTGATTGTCTTTGGTGCGTGCTGCTTTTAAACAAAGTAAGCGCGCTGCTTCAATTTGTGTGGCCATATCTGCTAACTTGAAAGCAATGGCTTGATGTTCGCCGATGGTTTTACCAAATGCTTTTCTTTCTTTAGCGTATTTGGTAGCGAGTTCGAATGCGCCGCTGGCAATACCTAGCGCTTGTGAGGCGATGCCTATGCGTCCGCCAGAGAGTGTGCTCATGGCGAATTTGAATCCGAATCCGTCATCACCAATTCTATTTTCTTTTGGGACTTTCACATCTGTAAACATTAGTGAATGTGTATCAGATCCGCGAATTCCTAATTTATTTTCTTTCTTGCCGATTTGAAATCCTTCCCATCCTTTTTCCACGATGAAGGCATTGATACCACGATGACCTTTACTTACATCGGTTTGTGCAATTACCAAATAAGTTGATGCGCTACTACCATTGGTAATCCAGTTTTTGGTTCCGTTAAGTAAATAATAATCTCCTTTGTCGATAGCAGTTGTGCTTTGCGATGTAGCGTCTGAACCAGCCTCTGGCTCTGATAAACAGAAGGCGCCAATTTTTTCTCCTTTGGCCAAAGGGATTAAATATTTTTGCTTTTGTGCTTCGTTGCCGTAATGTTCCAATCCCCAGCAAACCAAAGAATTGTTCACACTCATGCACACAGAAACCGAAGCATCTATTTTGGAAATTTCTTCCATCGCTAAAACATAAGAAACAGTATCCATACCGGCGCCGCCATATTTTGGATCTACCATCATACCCATAAATCCAAGCTCTCCTAACTTCTTTATTTGCTCTTTAGGAAACTCTTGTTTTTCGTCTCTATCAATCACTCCGGGTAATAATTCAGTATTAGCAAAATCGCGCGCTGCTTGCTGAATCATTTTGTGTTCTTCGCTCAATTCGAAATCCATAGGGTTTATTTTTTTGTATTCGTTCTAATTTAAAATTATTCTAGTATTTTTCAGCATGAAAAGCTTTAAAGTGATAGGATTGATGTCGGGAACTTCTTTAGATGGTCTCGATATTTGCTTTGTTGAATTTACGCAACAAGGAAAAAAATGGCAATTTAAAACAGGTGCCGGAACAACAATCAACTATAAAAATGAATTTAAGGAACAGCTTAAAAATGCTCGTTCTTATACCGCAGAGCAATTGGCCGAGTTACATGTGAATTTCGGAAGAATGATGGGCGCCGAAGTAAAGAAATTTATTGCTAAAAATAAGTTGAAAGTAGATTTGATTTCTTCGCACGGACACACCATTTTTCATCAACCAGAGAAGGGAATTACGGTGCAAATTGGCTCTTTAAATGAAATTTTTGCAGCCACAAAAATTAAAACCGTGGGTGATTTTCGAACGCTAGATGTAGCGTTGGGCGGACAAGGCGCGCCACTAGTGCCTATAGGCGATGAATTGCTGTTTCACAATTTCGAAAACTGTTTGAACTTAGGTGGAATCGCCAATGTATCTTACAACAAAAAAGGGAAACGATTGGCCTTCGATATTTGTCCGGTTAATATTGTAATGAACTCTTTAGCAGAAAAATTAGGAGCGGCATATGATAAAGGAGGAAAGTTTGCTGCCTCTGGAAAAGCGAACAAAGCACTTTTGGAACAATTAAACAAAGTTGAATTCTATTCACTAAAAGCTCCTAAATCATTAGGTATAGAATACATCGAGCAAAATTATTTTTCATTGATTAAAGCCTCCAAAGTTTCTGTTGAAGATAAATTGTGCACCATGGTAGAACACATTGCCATGCAAATTGCATCCAATCTTCAAAAGGGAAAAGTGTTGGTAACAGGGGGCGGAGCAAAAAACTCATTTTTAATTTCTCGTTTAAAGCATCACTATAAAGGAGAAGTGGTAGTTCCAGCCAATGAAGTAATCGACTTTAAAGAAGCAATTATTTTTGCGTTTTTGGGAGTGTTACGAACCTTGAATTTATCGAATTGCTTGTCTTCTGTAACGGGAGCGAAATATGATTGTAGTGGGGGGGTGATCATAGAAGGTTAATATTTCAAGCATAGTTCGTCATTGAGAGGTACCCCGCAATGACGAACTGTGGATGGTATTCATGATCAATAAAAAAGGGTATTAGTTAGCTGACCAATACCCTTTTTGCTTTTGCCTTCTGACTTTTTAGTTTTTATAAAGCGTTCCCGCC
This sequence comes from Chryseobacterium gleum, assembly GCA_945871895.1. Taxonomy (GTDB): domain Bacteria; phylum Bacteroidota; class Bacteroidia; order Flavobacteriales_C; genus JAHEZL01. Next base: position 2,770 of record CAMBXP010000034.1, read on the forward strand.
TTATCATTCGCCAAAATTATTCCTTTAATCATAGCAGAACTAAATCCTTGGTGCTCCATTTCGTTTAATCCGGCAATGGTGCAGCCTTTAGGAGAAGTTACTTTATCGATTTCATCTTCTGGATGAGATTCATGTTGGTATAACAATTCAGCAGCGCCTCTTGCTACTTGCACCGCCATTTTCAATGCATCGTGAGAATGGAAGCCAATCTCTGTTCCACCTTGAGAAGCTGCACGAATAGAACGCAAGAAAAATGCGATACCACATGCACATAATGCTGTTGCAGCGGTCATCTGACTTTCATCTATTGTTACTGTTTCGCCTACAGTGTTAAATAATTCTGTAGCTAAATCGATGTATTCTTTATCGCTGTTTTTAGCAGCCAAGCAAGTCATTGATTGTTGAATAGCAATGGCTGTGTTAGGCATTGCGATAACCACAGGTATTTTAGCATTTAAATAGCCTTTAATGTCTGTAGAGGTAACTCCCGAAATCAAAGAAATAATGAATTGTTTGTTTACATCTAATGTTGCTTTGATATCATCTAATACGGCATTCACCTGTTGAGGTAAAACAGCCAACACAATTACATCGGCATCTTTAATAGCCTCAGCATTATCACGTGTTGCAGGAAATCCTTCTTCTTGAATAGCTTCAACATTGCGAAGCATTCTTCTGGTAATGGTAATTTGTTCTGGTTTGAATTTTCCAGATTTAACCAATCCGCGAGCAAAAGCCAAGCCCATGTTACCGCCGCCCAGAATTGCAATTTTATTTGTTGAAGCCATAGTTTTTAAAATTTGAGCAAAAGTAAGAAAAATATGTTATTGAATCTTATTGAAAACAGCGCTTAAGGTATCTACCACATTTCCATCGTCGGCCGTGTAGTTAAAAGCAAGTTTGCTGATGCTTACATCGTTTCCGCTGCCTTCTATGAAATCGGACGAAAAAGATTGTTTGGTAATGCTAATGGAATTGGCAGCAGTAGTGCTAATATTGGCATGAATGAAATTGGCTGCACCAATAGCATAAAAATTATACATTTCTATGCGTGAACCATTGGTGGCATCTTCTTTAATGTTTACAGTAAACTCAGATATACCATTGTATTTGCTGGTTTGCGTGCATTTCCAATTCCCCAAGTAATCGGTGCGAATGTCTTTGTCGGTTTCTTCTTCTTTTGTACAAGAAACTAAAGCAGAGAAGAGAGTGAGGATGAGAAGTGTTTTTATTTTCATGGTGTTATAATTTAAGATTTTCATTTTTTGGTGTGCTTTTTTTAAAGCCGTACGGACAATGTCTACACGCCGATTTACAGCAATAGCCACGTTTCAGCAAATATTTTGCCGTGAAAACCCTAAAGCCGTTTTCCCAATAGAAATCGTCGGGGTCAAATTGTTTTCCGCTTTGAAAAATTTCGCTCACCTTTGTTATATGATGTTTAAAGGTACAATTCCTATTCAAAAAATAGACGAATTAAATGGCATAAAGTTGTTTATTCAACGTGAAGATTTACGCCATCCCTTTATTTCGGGCAATAAATGGTGGAAGTTGAAGTACAATATTGAAGAGGCTAAAAAGCAAAAGGCACATACGCTGCTCACCTTTGGTGGCGCGTTTTCTAATCATTTGGCAGCTACTTCTTTTGCGGGTAAGGAGCACGGATTTAAAACTATCGCGATAGTTAGAGGAGAAGAGGTGGAAAATGCCACATTAAGTTTTTGTAAAGAGCAGGGAATGGGCTTGCGGTTTGTATCACGAGAAGAATATAAATTAAAGAATAGCGAACGAAGTGAAGTCCGGCAGCCTGCGGATGAGAGCGGGGTTTGGGTCATTCCAGAAGGAGGAGCCAATGAGTTTGGTGTAAAAGGCTGCGCTGAAATTTTAGATGAGCGTGCCAACGAATTCGATTACATTATTGCTCCCTGTGGCACTGCCAATACATTAAGCGGATTGATTATTTCTTCAAAAGAGCAGCATAAAATATTAGGATTTCCAGTGTTGAAAGGAGTGGAATTTTTACAAAAGGATATAGAAAAAAATTTGCAATATTTTTCAAGCAATAAAAAGAATTGGCAGCTCATCTTTGATTATCATTTTGGTGGTTATGCAAAGATTAATGATGAATTAATTTCTTTCATTTTAGATTTCCAACAACGTTACAAAATCCCTTTAGACGCAGTTTACACAGGTAAAATGATGTATGGCGTTTTTGATTTAATTGGTAAATATGCTTTTCCTGTCGGCTCTAAAATATTGATGATTCATACAGGCGGTTTGCAAGGAAATGAAGGAATGAAAGAGCGCTTTGGTGTTGACCTAACAATGTGATGTTTAAAAGGAATTTTTGTTCAAATACTTTTAGATAGGTTATTGCGTATTTTTATGTGTAGGACAATAGTCCCGTCAGCCGACGGGTGACATACAATGCCCACTCTGAGTTCTGGTTGTCACCCGTCGGCTGACGGGACTATCGTCCAGTACTTCATCTTTATCGCATGAAATTCTTCGCTTTCATATTGTCTTTTTCTTCGATGTTCGCTACTAACTCCCCCGAGCAATACATCGCTTTGTACAAAAACGATGCGATTAAAGAAATGAAAGAATATGGCGTGCCGGCCAGCATCACTTTGGCGCAAGGAATGTTAGAATCGAGCAATGGCAATAGCACTTTAGCGATTAAAGCCAACAATCATTTTGGAATAAAATGTCATAGTGATTGGACTGGTGATACTTACCACAAGGATGACGATGCAAAAAATGAATGTTTTAGAAAGTATCCTCATGTTTTAGATTCGTATCGCGACCACTCCAAGTTTTTAAAAAAACGCAGTAGATATGCTGCTTTATTCACTTTAAAAATCACCGATTACAAAGGTTGGGCAGAAGGTTTAAAAGCTGCTGGTTATGCTACCAATCCTAAGTATCCGCAATTGCTTATTAGTTTAATAGAACGTTATCAACTGTTTATTTATGATACAGAAAATCCCCTTACAGATTCAACGAAACATGTGGTATTTCTTTCTAAAAATCATGTGAAATTGGTTAAGGCTAAAGAAGGCGATAATTTTGAATCTATTGCTATAGAATTTGGATTAAGTGCTAAACGTTTACGGAAATACAACGATGCTGCCGATACCCTTCAGCTGAAAAAAGACGATGTGGTGTTTATTCAGCCTAAACGAAAAAGAGGAACAGAGAAAATGTATGAAGTAAAAGATGGCGATACTTACCGCAGTATTTCTCAAGACTACGCCATAAGGTTAAAAGATGTGTACAAGAAGAATAATATCACGCCAGGCGCCATTCCTAAAAAAGGCGATCAATTGAACTTAAAGAAGAAAAAGAAATAAAACTTCTGTATCTTCTTTGCCGTATCATTTTGTAATCTAAATTACTGTGCTTAGTTTTTTAAACACCGAAATAGCTTTTAAAGGACGTTCTTACAGAGAACTCAATCGCTCTTTTTGGTTGTTTAAAATGATGGGCTATCCTTGGTTGGTGAAGTATGGTAAAGGGTTGATACGTTTTGCTTTTAAGATTCATTTGCCTATTAAAGGCATCATTAAAAATACCTTGTACAAACAGTTTTGTGGTGGCGAAAATATTAAAGAATGCCAGCATGTAATTAATGAAATGTTTGGCAATTATCATGTAGGAACTATTTTGGATTATTCGGCCGAGGGACAAGCCAATGATGCTTCTTTTGAATGTTGTAAAAACGAAGTTTTAAAAACGATTGCCTTAGCAAAAGGCAATAGAAAAATTCCTTTCACAGTTTTTAAAATTACGGGCTTGGCACGTTTCGAATTGTTGGTGAAAGTGCAAGAGCAAAAGGAACTATCTGCAGAGGAACAAGAAGAGTTCAACAAAGTAAAGGAGCGCATTGATGAACTGTGTAGAACTGCTTTTGAAAACGATGTGCGTATTTTTATGGATGCCGAAGAAACATGGATACAAAATGTGATAGACGATATCGCAGAAGCGATGATTAAAAAATACAACAAACAAAAAGCAATTGTTTTTACCACCATTCAGTTGTACAGAAACGACAGAATAAATTATTTAAAAGAACAGTTGTTGGATGCACGAAATGAAGGGTATTCTTTTGGTGTGAAGTTGGTGCGTGGTGCCTACATGGAAAAAGAAAGAAAACGTGCAGAGGTGAATACCTATCCTTCACCAATTAATAAAACCAAAGAAGAAACCGATAGAATTTACAACAAAGCCATCACCATTTGTATAGAAAATATCGATTCGGTAAATGTTTGCTTGGGTACACACAATGAAACCAGCTGTTTGCACATGGTACATTTGATGGAGCAAAAAGGAATTAAGAACAACGACAAGAGAATTTATTTTGCTCAACTCTACGGAATGAGTAATCACATTAGTTATAATCTTTCTGCGGAAGGGTACAATGTTGCTAAATACGTGCCTTACGGTGAGGTAGAGAAATTGGTGCCTTATTTAATTCGTAGGGCAAAAGAAAATACATCAATAGCCGGCCAAACTGGTAGAGAAGTCAGATTGATTTTGGCAGAAAGGAGAAGAAGATCTTCTGTGAAAAAATAAACCCCTTCCGTTTTTACCGGAAGGGGTTGTGCATTTAGTGCTTACAACATTCTTTACCTTCTTTTTTCTCGCAAGATTTAGTGGTGTCGCTGTAACAACATTTGTTCTTTTCGCACATTGCTTTGCATGCTATAATGAGCTTTTTCCCTTCTGCGCTTTTCTTTTCTTCTTTGCTCATCTTCGAAATTTTAGTACATGTGTCTTTGCAATTGTCATCAGTGCAATTTTTACAACATTCTGTTTTTTTGCAGCAGCCATCGCCACCTCCTGCATTAGCACTAAAAACAAAGGCGAATAATGCTACCAATAGCATAGAAATATAATTTTTCATAAAAAATGATTTATTGATTAATGATTTGAAGCTTGTTTGATTGTATTGACAAATAGATTAAACTTTTGGAGGAAGCCACAAATCATTACTATAAGTAGAATGTATGGTTTGGTAATGATAATTTGCAGATTCTTTGGATGGATACATTTTCTTCAAAGCAATTTCTATTTTCTGTAAAACAAATCCCATTCCTCCACAGCAACTTAAAAATGGATTACATCCTTTGTCGCAACAATTGTCTTTTTTTTCTTCTGTTTTTTTGCTTTTACAACAATGCTTTTCTTTTTTAATTTCTTCAGCATGTGCTATAGCAGGCATAGCTGTTAAAAGCAAGACCAACGCAGTTACTATAGAAGCAAAAAATCGCATACTTTAATTTAGCACACAACTGTGATTCTTCCTAATTTTTAAGGATTGTTAACCTATTGATTGCAGCTACAGTTTTTGTTTCCTTCTACTAACGAAAGGTCTTTAATGACGCTTCTTTCGTTCATCATGTCTACCAAAACATAGTAGCTTTTTGTACCAGCTTCAAAGGAGATGTAATATGTTTTTGGTGCTTTGTCTATGTTGGTTAAGTCGTGACTAAATTCTACATCGCCATCGGCAATGCCATCCACCACCCCTTGTTTGCTTAATTGATGACAATTGATCAAACATTCAACACTATCTGTAAAATCTAATTTGTTTTCTTTAGCTAAAATAAAGCCTTTCACTCTGTTTTCGGGAAGCCAGCTTACAGCAGTGTTGTGCAAAGGGTCATCGTTTCTAAAAAGCAACGAGATGAATAGTAAAATACTCATTAAGCCTGCGCTCATGAAAAATATAAAAAATCTTCTTTTTCTGGTCATGGGTTAAAATGCTGCCATTAATAGTTCTATGTCTTTGTAAGGCAAACAAAAAGTTTCGCCTAATATTTTGTTGGTGATGATGCCCTTGTACATATATACGCCGTGACGCAAGCCGCTGTTATTTTTAACCATTTTCTCAATTCCACCATGATTGCCAATATCTAAAATCAATGGAGTGAACACATTGCTTAATGCGTAAGATGCCGTTCGCGAAACGCGCGCTGCGATGTTGGGCACACAATAGTGAATAATGCCGTGTTTGATGTAGGTTGGATTTTCATGCGAAGTAACTCTTGATGTTTCAAAGCATCCGCCGGAATCAATACTTACGTCAACAATCACTGTTCCTTCTTTCATGGTTTCTACCATTTCTTCAGTCACCACACAAGGCGTTTTGCCATCTTTCGCACTCAATGCACCAATTACTACATCCACATTTTTCAATGCTTTCAATAAAACTTTTGGATGTATTACAGATGTGTTTAAACGCTGTCCGACATGATTTTGTAATCGGCGCAATTTGTAAATATTATTATCGAAAACTCGAACCGATGCGCCTAATCCAATGGCAGCTCTTACGGCAAATTCACCCACTGTGCCGGCACCAATAATAACCACTTCCGTTGGTTTAACCCCTGATATTCCTCCCAGCATATGTCCGTGGCCACCATGTGCCTTACTTAAATACTCTGCTGCAATTAGCATAGATGATGTGCCAGCAATTTCGCTCATCGCTTTCACGATAGGATAAATTCCATCTTCATCTTTAATATAATCGAAAGCGATAGCTGTTAGTTTTTTCGACATCAGCTGTTGCATGAAATTTCTCGGTTGTACAGGAAGTTGTAAGGCTGAAAAAAGAATTTGTTTAGAAGAGGGATTTAAAAATTTGATTTCTTCAAGAGTAGGAGGAGAGACTTTTAGAAGTACATCGGCCTTGAAAACATCTTCACGGTTGTAGGCTATTTCTGCTCCTGCTTCGCTGTAATCTCTGTCACTAAAATTAGCACCTTCTCCTGCTTTGCTTTCCACAATAACGCGGTGCCCGTTGTTTATCAAAACCGCTACAGAATCGGGAACCAAAGGAACTCTGTTTTCTTGAATTGCACTTTCTTTGGGTATTCCAATATACAGTGAGCTTTGACGGCTAGCGATTTCAAGCATTTCTTCTTGTGGCATAAATGCCGATTTCGCTAAGTTTCTTAATAAATCATCTGATGACTTCATTTTTCTTCACTTACAGTAATTGTTCTTACTAAATTTTCCTCCTTAATGCTGATGCAAATATGCTTTGCAGGCATTAAGTTAAATATTTTTTCTGGCCATTCAATGAAGCAGTAATAATTTGAATCGAGATAATCTTCTATGCCTATGTCGAAGGCTTCGTTTTCATTGTTTAATCGGTAACAATCAAAGTGATATATTTTTTTGTGGAGAGGGGAGTGGTATTCATTTACGATGGAGAAAGTCGGACTACTTCCATATCCCTCGCATTGTAGAATTTTGCAAAACTCTTTCGTTAGAGTTGTCTTGCCTACACCCATTTCACCGCACAAAAGAAATAGTTTGTGTGACGGAAATACAGATAATATTTCCTCCGCTACTTTTTTTAATTCTGTTAAATTCTGTACTTCAAATTTCATTGCTTAAAGATATTTTGTTTTTTTTTATTTCAATGATATTTTTATCTTACCCTCACCTGCTAATGTATTCACCATGCGAAAAAACTTTTACCTATTAATGTGCGTAGCCTTGTTTTCATTTGCTGCAAAAGCTCAAAATCCATCTTCTACTATTGCTTCTTGGAAAAATGATGCTAAGGGCGCTTACTCCATAATTCACGATGATTATGGTGATGTTGGAGTAGATGGTATTTGGCAATATGCCGATACCATGTGCTACAATCGTTCTCTTAAATTTACTTTTGGTGCTATTTCTTCGCAATGTGAGGCTACTAGAAATATTAACGGCTATATTTCTCCTTATGACTACGCAAAAACAGTAATGATTGGTCAGCACCATCATGAAATTATTAATCACTCTCACACCCATACTTGTGCTGTGAATCGCGGATGGTCGCCTTGCGAGCTTCAGGGTTGGGGCGAAAGTGTTGGTTCTTCCGATTGGAATGCGCAATTGCTTACGTCTCATCAATCTATTTTGAGCAATACAAGTGTTACGCCTCGCTATTACATTTATCCTTACGATCAGTTTACAGATACGGCTAATGCTAAATTGCATGCGATGGGTTATATCGGTTCTCGCACCGGATGGCATGCCGATGGTGTGCACCAACCCTTTCATCGTTATGGCTATGAAATGAATGATGAAGTTGATTTCTTCCCTTCTAACAAAGGTTTTTTTCGCACAGCAGTGCAAGTGTTTGATGATGTGGATAGGGCAAAAAATGATGCCGGCCAGTTATCTACACTTAATGCTGCAGTAGATGCGGCTATTGCTAATAATGAGTGGGGAAACAGAGAGCTGCACAATGTTGGAAATTCGGGTTGGGGAGCCGTTCGAACTACTCCTTATCGCAATCACTTGAATTATCTAAAAACAAAAGTGAATAGTGGCGATTTATGGGTGGGTACTGTATCTGAAGTACTGACTTACCAAATACAAAAATTGAAGTTTACGCCTAATGCTTCTTACGACGCCAATTCACAAATAACCACAGTCACTTTCGCTGCTGCACATGCCGAAATAAAGGTGGATGTTGCTGCATATTTAGCGCCTTTAGATGTAAAAACATCTGCAACAGTTGTTGTTGATATGGATGGTATGGATGAAGACTGGGTGGTGATGCAAAACAGCACCAGTATTGCTGATTTTACCAAGAAAAATGGCAAACTTTACATCAATGTTTATCCTCATCTTGGTTCGCTACAAATCTTTAAAAGCTCCTTGGTTTCTGTGTATGAAAATTCAGTAACTGAAAGAAAAATTTATCCAAATCCAGCAGTTAACGAATTGCACATTGAAGGAAATGTTTATCAAGCTGTAATTTATGATGTTCAAGGTATGCAAGTAAAACAAGCTAGCAACAATACTATTGATATCAGCGAATTAAACGACGGAATATATATGGTGAAAATTGATGCTTCACCAGTTTACTTTAAGTTTGTGAAATGCACCAAGTAGGGGATGGTCCGTCAGCTAGCGGACGCCCAACTATTTTAATACAATGGGCCACCGCAAGGGTCGCCCCTACAGGCTATTTGCTGGTCAACGTTACTACCGGAATAATCATTTCTTCCAGCGAAATTCCGCCATGCTGAAAAGTATTTTTATAATGCTTGGCGTAGTGATTAAAATTGTTTGGATACGCGAAGAAATCGGCATTTTTACTAAAGATATAGCGCGCACTAATATGCGTTTTTGGTAAGAATACTTCTTCTGGTTTTAATATCTCAAAAACGTCTTTTGGATTGTATTGCATTCCTTGCCCTTGCTTGTATCTCAAGTTGGTAGTAAGTTCTTTCGTACCTACCACTTTTACAGGTTCTTTAACGCGCATAGTGCCGTGGTCGGTGCTAATTACAATAGTGGCTTTTTTAGCGCTTATCTTTTTAATCAATTCGAGCAAAGGAGAATGGCTAATCCACGAACGAATCAGCGAGCGATAGGCCGATTCATCTTCTGCCAATTCGCGCAATATTTTTATGTCGGTTCTCGCATGTGAAAGTGCATCTACAAAGTTGAAAACGATAACATTTAAATCGTTGTTTTCAATCTGATTCATGTTATCTACCAAGCGCTTGCTCTGATCTAAATGCGCAATTTTAGTGTAGCTCCATTTGATGTTTTGGTTGTTGCGTTTTAAAAAGGCGGCAATAAATTCTTCTTCAAACTGATTTTTACTTCCGTCTTCATCTTCATCTTTCCACATGGTTGGAAATAGCTTTGCGATATCGCTAGGCATGATTCCCGCAAATATTGAATTTCTCGCAAACTGAGTAGCGGTTGGTAAAATTGAGTAGTAGCACTGATCTTCTGTAACACTTAAATATTCGCTAAACACTTCTTGCAACACTTTCCATTGGTCGTAACGCAAACAGTCGATTAATAAAAAATATACTGGCTGACCTTTGCCGACATGAGGCAAAACTTTATTTTTAAAAAGGTTATGCGACATCAAAGGCGCTTCCTTCGGATTCTTAAACCAATCCACATAATTTCTTTCTACAAACTTGGCGAATTGCTGATTGGCTTCTGTTTTTTGCATGTCGAAAATTTCGTTCATGCTTGCCTCCTTCGCCACATCCAACTGCATATCCCAGTACACCAATTCTTTGTAAAATTCAATCCATTCTTGGTGATTCATTCTGTCGCCCAAGCGCATTCCAATCTTGCGAAATTCTTGCTGATAATCGGTCACCGATTTTTCTCTCACCAACTTTTTCTCGTCTAAATTCTTTTTGATAGAAAGTAATATTTGGTTCGGATTGACTGGCTTGATGAGGTAATCGGAGATTTCACTTCCTATGGCATTTTCCATAATCATCTCTTCTTCACTCTTGGTAATCATGATGACTGGCACCGACTTCTTAATTTTTTTGATGGCCTGTAAAGTATCAATTCCGGTAATACCGGGCATATTTTCATCTAAGAAGATAATATCGAAATGTTCTTGCTTTACCTTCTCTAAAGCCTCGTTGCCACTCAATACTGTAGTGACATCGTATCCTTTTGCAGTGAGAAAAAGCACGTGAGGTTTCAATAAATCAATCTCATCATCAGCCCAAAGTATTTTTATCTTGTCCATTTTAAAAGTTCAAAGTTTAATGTTCAATGTTCATTGTTGTATTCTTTCCGAAATTAGCAAATTGGAAGGATTGTTTGCTAACTTTGAACATTAAACATTGAACATTGAACTCTTCAGTAAATAAAAGAAAAATCATCAACGATCCAGTGTATGGTTTTATTACACTTCCCTATGAAATCATTTACGATTTAATAGAACATACGTATTTTCAACGTTTGCGAAGAATTCGTCAGTTGGGTTTAACTACCATGGTTTATCCTGGTGCTTACCACACGCGTTTTCATCATGCTTTAGGAGCGATGCATTTGGTTACCGAGGCTTTAACTACCTTGAAAAGCAAAGGAATTGAAATTACCGAAGAGGAGGCGAAAGGGGTTACTATTACTATTTTGTTGCACGATATTGGTCACGGTCCGTTTTCACACGCTTTAGAAAATACGATCGTTCAGGGCACCGGCCACGAAGAATTGTCGATGCTTTTCATGAATCGCCTGAATGTCGAGTTTAACGGTCAGCTTACCACTGCCATCGCCATTTTTAAAGATGAATATCCAAAACGTTTTTTACATCAATTGATATCTAGTCAGCTAGATGTTGATCGCCTCGATTACCTTACGCGCGATAGCTTCTATACTGGTGTTAGCGAAGGTGTAGTAGGCGTAGAACGAATCATAAAAATGCTTAATGTTAAAGATGATAATATTGTGGTAGAAGCCAAAGGAATTTATTCTATTGAGAAATTCTTAATTGCGCGCCACATCATGTACTGGCAAGTGTATTTGCACAAAACAGTAATCGCTGCGGAGTTCTTGTTAATTAAAGCTTTGAAGAGAGCTAAAGAACTAGCAAGAAATAAAGTCGACTTGTTTTGTACGCCCGCTTTTAAAATGTTTTTGTACAATGATTTCAATAGTTCTGATTTTGAAAAGAATCCACAATTGCTAAATAATTTCGGACAATTAGACGACTACGATATTCTTACATCAATCAAAGTTTGGCAACAACATGAAGACCCAATTTTATCTACTTTGTGTCGCCATCTCATCAACAGAAAATTATACAAAGTCGAGCTGGGTTCAGAAAAAATTGACGCTACTTATCTTAAACAATTGCAATCCAATTATTCTGTAAATGCAAGTGATTTAGAATATTTCGTTTTTACCGATGTCATCAGAAATCAAATTTACAACAAAGAGAAATCACCTATCATCCTTCTCTACAAAGACGGCTCAACAAAAGAAATAAGCGAAACTTTCGATTTGTTCAATGTGGCAAATTTGGTGAGGCCAGTGGAGAAGTATTTTGTAAGTTATTTAAAAGATTAGGGCAATAGTTCCTTCGGGGTACCTCAGGATGACATACTGGGTAAGTGCTAGCTGATAAGAGTGGTTGTCATCCTGAGGTACCCCGAAGGAACTATTGTCCCATAAATTATTTGGAGTGTTTTCGGATGATGTTTGTTAGTGGCCTACGCCGCTTTTTTAGTTTTCAATTCATACGGTTTATTAAACGCCTCCTGTCTCATCTTAAATCTATCGGCTAAAATTCTAATGCTTTCTTTAGAAAATCCTTTTTTGTATTTCAGCATATCAGAAACTAATCCTTCACTAACATTAAGAAGTTTGGCGATATCGATAGCTTTTAGTTTATGGTCTTTCATTAATAGTTTTAAAAATTGAACAGGGTCTAATTCAGGGAGAGGATTCTTTTGTCTATCGTATGTTTCAATCAACAAAGTTAGCAAACTGATTTCATCTCTGTCGTTTTTTGTTTTACCTTTTTTATTTACAATATCCCATAGTATATCACAATATTTGAAATATTGTTTTTCGGTAGCGATGACTTTGTATTTGAGAGTTTCCATATAGCTAATGTATAAAATAATTTTAATTTCTTCACGAAAAGAGAAGATATGTTCGTGCTTTGTTTTTAAAGTATGGGTCACTATTGTGCGTTGGCCAGTGCAAAAGGCGAGGCTGCAGAAAGCCTGTGAAACAAAAATTCATCCGGATAAAAGGAGGATGAAAATTTTTGGAGAGAGCGGGGGCACCCGTCAGCTGACGGGCATTGAATTTTTTGCTTCGTTTTTGTTTCAAGACAAAAATGAAGTCTTTGTTTCTTTTGAAAAGAAAAAATTAGAACTTCTCAGCAATCTCCTCCATCTTCTTCATATACAAAAATCTATTCTCCCACTTCGCCATATCAAATATGAGTTCTTCTCTTTTAAGAGATGCGAATTTATCTACACTTCCATATTTGTTTTCTAATTCGAACAAACGATCAATACCAACTAAACCGAAAGCAAAAATAGGAGCCAATCGTCGAACCAAATAATATTGTTGTTTCTTGGAAAGTGCTGTTTTCGCTAGAGAATTGAAAAGTAGATTTAATTCATTCCAATAAATTTCTTCGAGTTCTTTTACAGAAGATATTTTACTCATAATGGTGTAAATTCCTTCTTTGTGATCTTTATAAGTGTCGAAAATATCGTTCATCAATTGTCCGAGAACACCCGATTGATAAATGATTTGTTTTTCATTTTCATTCCAAGTCCCATCAATTAATGAGCTCACTAGCACAGATGTTTTGCCGTTTTTATTTCGCGATAAAGTAAGCGTTTCTTCTTTGCTTAAATTTGAGTTTACTTGTTGTAATGAATCATATTGTGCTTGAAGTGCATTTTCTAAAGCAGAATTATAGTCAGATGGAATATCTAATTTTTTAAACTCTTCTTCTAAATAAAATAGCAATCGTGCTTTTGACGATTTTTCTTCCAAGGCTTTTCCTTCGCCAAACGATTTTTTTACTTTGTCTTTATTCCATCCTTCTTCGTCTAATAAATCATCGAAAAGTGTTGCCATGGCACTCATCAAACTCAGCTTTCTTTTTTCATCTTTGTTCAATCGTCTTTGTTTCAGCAAAACATAATTGTCGGCATTTCCGCAAATGGTAAGCAAAGGGTAATACTTCAAGGTTTTTTTACGCTCGCCTTTTGTTAAAGTATGCTGCGCTTTTTCACAGGCATTTTCTACAAGCGGTTTTAAATAGAAACGAATAATGAAATATTCCTGAATTACTTTTACAATGTAATCAGCAGATATTGCGATGAACCAAAAGCTTGATTTGATAAACGTTTTCAAGGATATGGAAATGAGTAGCCAAATTAATAAATAACTTTTAAGTTTTGCATATATTTGTGTCGACCCTAATTTTGAATGTATGGAATTTTCAGCGCAACAGATTGCCGCGATGCTTGGCGGGACAATAGAAGGAGATAGCAACGCAAAAGTTAATACTGTTGCTAAAATTGAAGAGGGGCATCCTGGAGCATTATCATTTTTAGCAAATCCATTGTACACTCAGTTTATTTATGAGTGCAATTCTTCAGTGGTTTTAGTGAATAATGATTTTCACCCCGAGAAAGCTGTAAAAGCAACTTTAATACGCGTTGCAAACGCTTATGAAGCTTTTGCGATGCTCTTGGCGCAATACGACAAAATAAAAAGAACTCGCACTGGCATTGAGGGTCCGCACCACATTGGAAAAAACTCAACTTACGGCGAAAATATTTACTTAGGTGCTTTTGCAGCTATTGGCAACAATGTGAAGTTGGGTAATAATGTTCAAATTCATGCGCATTCAAGCATAGGTGATAATTGTGTGGTTGGTGATAATACGGTGATTTATGCGGGAGTGAAAGTTTACGACAGCTGTAAAATTGGCGCAAATTGTATGATTCACGCAGGAGTGGTAGTAGGAGGAGATGGCTTTGGTTTTTCTCCAAATCAAAACAACAACTACCAAAAAGTTCCTCAAATTGGTAATGTAGTCATTGAAGATTTTGTTGAAATCGGTGCCAATTCAGCGATTGATAGAGCTACAATGGGGTCTACCATTATTCGCAAAGGGGTGAAGTTAGATAATCTAGTGCAAATTGCGCACAATGTAGAGATAGGCGAGAATACGGTAATTGCCGGACAAACGGGCGTTGCTGGGTCGACTAAAATTGGTAAAAATTGTATGATTGGCGGACAAGTGGGTATCGTTGGACATTTAACTATAGCCAATGGTGTTAAAATCGCTGCGCAATCTGGTATCGGACACAATATATTAGAAGAAAATGCCATTTATCAAGGTTCACCTGCTTTTGATATCGGCGACTACAAACGCTCTTACGTGATGTTTAGAAATTTACCCGAACTAGCAGGTAGAATAAGCGATTTGGAAAAAGCGTCCGCAAAACAAGGCTAAACCACCTAAATTCTTTACATTTGGCGCTATCAAATTTGAGTATGGAGAAACAGCGCACGATAGAAAAAGAAACATCCATAGAAGGGGTGGGCTTGCACACGGGACAAAAAGTAAAACTAACTTTTAAACCTGCCCTAGATAATCATGGTATCGTTTTTCAAAGAGTAGATTTAGAGGGCCAGCCTAAGGTTCAGGCTATTGCTGATAACGTTACCGAAGTAGAAAGAGGTACCACCATCGAGAAGAAAGAAGCTAAAGTAAATACTATTGAACATGTAATGGCTTCCTTGGTTTCTCTTAAAATTGACAATTGTTTGATTGAGTTGAACGGACAAGAAGTGCCGATAATGGACGGTAGTTCCAAACCATTTGTGGAATTACTGAAAGCTGCAGGAGTGAAGTTTTTGAACGAAGACCGTAAAGTTTATAAGGTTAAAGAAACCATTGTTTATAGAGACGAAGCTCGTGGTGTTGAATTAATGGTTGTTCCCGATGATAGCTATAGCGTTACTGCTATGATTGATTACAATTCACCGGTTTTGGGTGCGCAGCACGCGACCTTAGATAAGATTGAGGATTTTGAAGATCATATTGCCTCTTCTCGTACTTTTTGCTTTTTACACGAATTAGAATTGTTGTTAAACCATAACCTAATTAAGGGCGGTGATTTGAGCAACGCTATTGTGGTAGTTGATAAAGTGGTGAGTCAGGATGAACTTGATAAACTTGCTGTATTGTTTAACCGCGAAAAAGTGGAAGTTAAAACAGAAGGATATTTAAATAACTTGGAATTGCGTCATAAAAACGAACCTGCTCGCCATAAACTGTTAGATGTAGTTGGTGATCTAGGGTTAGTTGGTGCGCCTATACAAGGAAAAATAATTGCCAAAAGACCCGGCCATGCCGCAAATGTTGAATTCGCTAAATTGATTAGAAAAAAAATGGAAGCTGAAAAAAATGCTGTTCCGCGTTTTGATTTAACTAAAACGCTTTACGACATCAACAAAATCATGACCTTGTTGCCTCACCGTCCGCCATTCCTTATGGTTGACAGGATTTTAGAAATGGAACAAGAAAGAATTGTTGGTAGCAAAAATGTAACAATTAACGAGACTTTCTTTCAAGGACATTTTCCCGGACAACCAGTATTTCCTGGAGTTCTTCAACTAGAGGCTATGGCTCAAGTGGGTGGTATCTTGGCTTTGAGTCAGGTGCCCGATCCAGAAAATTATTTAACCTACTTCATGAAAATTGATAAAGTTAAATTTCGACAACAAGTTGTTCCTGGTGACACCTTGGTTTTCGAACTTAAGTTTGTTACTCCTTTCAGAAGGGGTATCGTACATATGGCAGGTTATGCCTATGTGGGCGATAAAATTGTCTCAGAAGCAGAAATGATGGCTCAATTAGCAAAAGTAAAGTAATATGCATCAACCTTTAGCATACATACATCCGCAATCAAAAATTGCAAGAAATGTAGTAATCGAACCTTTCGTTACCATCAGCAAGAATGTGGAAATAGGTGAGGGTACTTGGATAGGTTCTAATGTTACCATCATGGAGGGTACTAAAATTGGTAAGAATTGTCGCATTTTTCCAGGTGCGGTGATTGCTGGTTTACCCCAAGACTTAAAATTTGATGGTGAAGATACAACTGTTGAAATAGGTGATAATGTTACTATACGTGAGTGTGTTACAGTGAATAGAGGAACAAAAGACCGAAACAAGACTGTAATAGAAGACAATGTTTTGTTAATGGCTTATTCGCATGTTGCACACGATTGTATCATTAGAAAAAATTCAATTTTAGCGAATGCAGTGAATTTAGCCGGACACGTAGTTGTTGATGAATATGCAATTTTGGGTGGTGGAAGTTTAGTTCACCAATTTGTGCATATTGGCAAACATGCTATGGTTTCTGGTGGTTCTCTAATAAGAAAAGATGTGCCTCCTTTTACTAAAGCAGCTCGTGAGCCGCTTTCTTATGTGGGGGTAAATTCAGTGGGTTTGAGAAGAAGAGGATATACTTCAGAGCAAATTGGTTCTATTCAAGAGATTTACCGTTACTTATACCTCAAGGGATACAATAACAGTCAGGCTATATCATTAATTGAAGCTTCACTATCTGCAACAGCCGAGCGTGATGAAATTATTTCATTTATACAGGAGTCGAAACGAGGTATTATGAAAGGTTATTTCCAAACCAAAACCAATGGAACTGATTCTTGAGAATCTAGGAAAGAAGTATGAAGGAAATTGGATTTTCAGAAATGTAAATCTATCTCTTCCTTCGGGCTCTCGATTGCTCATTACAGGAAAAAACGGTTCAGGAAAATCAACATTGGCTAAAACAATAGCAGGCTTGATTTTACCTTCAGAAGGAAAGATTCAATATAAAATTCAATCGGATATTTTGACTGAAGACAATGCTTATAAAAGCATTCAATTGAGTGGTCCATATATCGATTTAGTAGAAGACTTTACGCTCGAGGAATTTCTTCATTTCCATACTAAATTCAAATCATTTCATCTTTCTGTAAATGAACTTATAGAATTGGGTTATTTCGTTGAACACCGACATAAATACATTCGTAATTTCTCATCGGGAATGAAGCAGCGTGTAAAATTATTGGTTTCTTTATTAAGTGATGTTCCATTAACGATAGTAGATGAGCCTACAGCTAATTTAGATGAAAAGGGCACTCAATGGTACCATGAATTAGTAAAGCAATTTGCTGACACAAAAACCATTGTAGTGTGTTCTAATAGTCCTTTGGTTGATGCTCAGTTTTGCACTCAGTCGCTCAACATAGAAGATTACATCATTAGAAAATAAAAAAGCGCAAAGAATTTCTTCTTTGCGCTTCTCTTAAGGTTTTATTGAATTAGAAAGGAAGATCGTCTTCTTGTGACGCTTCAATCACAGCTGCGGGAGCATTCGCTTTTGGAGCTACGCCAGCACCGGTTTCAATTCTCCAAGCTTCTAAGGTGTTAAAGAATTTAATTTCTCCTGTTGGAGCAGCCCATTCTCTACCTCTAAGATTGAAGTGTACAGTTATTTCATCGCCTTCATTGTATTGATCAATCAATGAAGTTTTGTCTTGTGTTAGTTGGAACAACAAATGCTGAGGATATTGAGACGATTCATCGGTTAAAACGAAATCTCTCTTTTTAAACTTTTCGCTCACTTTCTGTTCGCTCATTTTTACCTTGATTCTACCTTTTACGCTTAATGACATGTTATTAAATTTAGTGCTGTAAAAATAGGCGCCTAAGTCCACTCCCGCAATTTTACCAATGGAAAGATTATAACATCTTATAAACAGATTGAGAAATATATTGCGGTTTTGAAGGAAAAACCTATCTTTGACGCCCGTTCATTGCCCATGTGGCGAAATTGGCAGACGCACCAGACTTAGGATCTGGCGCCGCAAGGCATGGGGGTTCGAGTCCCTCCATGGGCACAACAAAAAACCGTAAACAATTGAAAATGAATTGTTTGCGGTTTTTTTGTTTTATGAATGTCAAACATTTGACAAACAATTTGTCTTTTTTATAATTTTAGAGATTCTAACCAAAGAAGTAAATTGGTAACTTCTTTTTTGGATAAAGTGGTGTAGCCACCTCCTGATTTTTTCCTTTCAGCAAGGTATAGACTATTAGTAAAGTCGTATAGGTAAATCGAATAGTAAGTTTTGTCCCATCTAACACTTGTTTTTGTTCCTATATATTCGGATGCGGCTTTTAAGTCCGCAATGAACATAGGTAATGCGGTGCTGTCTAATTTCGGAATGAATATAATCGATGCGATATCGGTGATAGATGTGTATTCTAGGTTTTGAAAACCTAGGTAGACTAAAACAGTGGTGTCTTTTGTTTCCAAATTAATCTTTAAGTCATGCTTGCAAGTAATCCTTCCTATCTGTTTAGTAGACATGGTTTTTCTCATTTCTTGGCTATAGCAAAAAGTTGAAACGACTATGAGGGCGCAAAGAATAATATATTTCATAAAGTAATATTTTGGTGCAAAGTACAAATATTTTGTTACGCAATAGCGTTTAGCTCATTAACCTAAACAGTAGTTCCACTCCAATCTATAATAATGGGTAAATGATTTAGTTCTCCATCATTAGAAGTTATGTCGGTTTTCTTAGGCAGAAAGTATGGTAGCAAACCCGCAATACTTTTGAGGTATAATGCCTTATCTTTTTCAAAAACCTCAACCAATGCAGTTTTGATATGGGGTATCTGTCCTTCAATTATAGTTGTAAGTAGTTCTTTTGATTCTCTTGTTGTTTTATTTATTGTTCCTTTCAGCCTTCCCCCGTATTTTGGTTGTCCTTTCGGTCTTGCCATAATTAATTCTATTTGATACTACTTTAGTTATTGAATAAAAATAGTAATTTGCAGGGCACGTTACTTTTTAATGCACTTATATCAATATGAATTTTATTGCGAGAGAGCCATTAATGGTCTTTATTAATAACAAAACAATAGTAATTAAATGATAGGCGTAATTCCAAATCCAAAAAAGAGTTTTCACATTGAAAAAAGTGTTGACGAGGTAAAATCTGCAATTGAGCATATGCATTTATTTACATCGGAATACAAGTTATTTAAGTCGAATTCCGTTTTAAATTTGTTTACATACGAAGCAACAGAATTTTTAAGCGCAGGTGTCTATATAGACATATCTTGTTTCTCTATAAATGAAATTCGCACAGAAATAACTGTTGAAATCAGAAGAAAAATCGGAACTTTTAATCAAAGCCACGAGGTAACACTTGCAAATTCACATTTAGCGAAAATCCCCGAACTATTTTCTAAAAGCATAAGTGTTGATATAAACGATAGATTATCGCAAATTCAGGCTCTTGAAACTGCGAAACAAGATAAGATTGACGAGCAAAGAAAGAAAGTAGACAATGCAAAGAAAGAAGCAGAGTTAGAAAGACAGAACTCTCCAGCACTTTATTATACAAAACAAGCGTTATATATTTTAGCCACTATTGGGCTAATTGCTGGATTTATATATTTGATTATAAAGGTTAAGTCGCATTAAATTATTCTCCTTGTTTGTTGAGGTAGGGGGTGTTTGAATTGACTGTATATATAAACCGTCAATTTGGCTACCCCTTGGGAATAATTCGTCAACTTTTTGCGCTATGATTTGAGAAACTTCGTCTTGAATGTTTTGCGAATAATGCAAAGTTATTTCACGAAGTATTTTTTTGTGTTTGTTGAAACTAGAATTGTTTTTTCTGTTCGTTAATCCCTGCCAGTATAAAGGGTTTTTGTAGTTGGTTAGTCTACTGCTATTGTGGTTTATTGATTTGTCAAAGAATAGTATTTTGCTCCATTCATCAAGAAGATTCGATTTGAAATTTTGCACACCATATTCAATCAATTCTTGTAGGTTGTAGATTCCGATTTTATTAAGTTTTTCCATTTTTCTGTATTTAATCTCAAAACGCAAAGTTTCTTGCTCAATATTGAATCCCTTTTTTTGGTAGTGAAGTTTCTTATTGTAAAGTTTTATAAAGAACTGTGAGTGCACCGCCTGTATGATAAAGGGAGTGTAAATTAAACTCATTTGCACGAGTGAAATTATAACGGTATTATTATGTTAATGTTTAGTGTTCACGAGGGTTACAGGAGGTTATGCTGGTCAGTCCCTTCATGGGCACATAATTAAACCGTAATTACTTTTATAATAAGTGATTACGGTTTTTTTTATGTTGTTTTCGGCATGTTATTTTGACGACTCAGAATAGCTTACTTCTAATTTGCCAGGCAAAGCATTGATGAATATCCACTGTCCGTCTTTTGATTCTGAAAATGAAAGTTTTTTTCCATTCTGAATAACAGTCATGTTATTAGATTTTTTCTTCAATTTTACAGTTAATTCATGATTGTAAATGGCGGCATCTAAAGGACAATCAAGATCGATTTCCATCTTTCCTTTCTTATCTTTTAATACTTTAATGGTAGAAGCTTTCTTTTCCTTATGATATTTAATTGCACTTTCTAAAGTTGTAATCCATATAGAATCTTCGCGAGATTTTACTGAATCTAGCATAGCAAGCATGTAATCTTTTGGCATAGCATCCCAACCTTTAGTTGTTACAAGAGAATCATCGTAAACAGAATGCATCATAAATGTGAGTAAACCTCCACCATTTTCGGCGTAAGTTAGCCATCTCGATACCTTTTCTAGCGTGATTATATGCCAAATTCTCGCAGTCGGAATTTTGAAATAATCGGCGCTATCTAAATCAAAATCGTACTTTATTCCTTTCTCATCGGCGGCATTTACAGCTCTTGCAGCGATATGCTCTCTTTCAATGTAGCGAATTACTTCGGGATTCTTGGTTCCCATAGGGTACGCGAAGGTTAAGCATTGTGCGCCAGGCACAGAATCCATGATCACTTTGCGCGCGCTATCAATTTCAATTTTAGCTTTCTCAAAAGGAATATCTGTTAAACTTGGGTGAGTTATTGTGTGGTTGGCAATTTCAATTCCATTGGCGTGTGCCAATCTCATTACAGGGAAAGCAGTCTTTCGCCAGTTCGCAACTTGCACTGTTACAAACATGGTCGCTGCTAATTCTCTTTTGATTAGTTCAGGAACAATTATTTTCTCTTGGCCTTCCAGCCAATCGTCGAAGGTCATCACCACTGCACATTTTTTATTGTTGTACCAATTGGTGATTTGAATATCTTGAGTAAAAGAAATGGAATAGGATAAAAGGAAGAGGACGATTAGTTTTTTCATAGTAGTTGTAATGCTTGGGGTAAAAATATAATATTTTTAATGCTAACCTTGTTCTTAGTGCTGGACACATTTATGACAATAGTTCCTTCGGGGTACCTCAGGATGACAAGCACGCTTAAAAGTAGCACTTACCCAGTATGTCATCCAAAGGTACCCCGAAGGAACTATTGTACTGGTTGTTAAATCTTGTTGATGAGATTGCTTCAATTTTGAGTACAAAATTCTCGCAAAGACGCACTGTGGGAGAAAGATAGAAAAAAAAATAAATAAAAAACCCTTCGTTTTTCAACGAAGGGTCTTCTATTTTTTTATTGTAGTTGTTGTGTTACTCAGCAACAACTTCGAAAGAGAACTTAGCAGTTACTTCACGATGTAATTTCAACTCCGCTTCGTAAGTACCTAAAGTTTTGATGCCTCCACCTAAAATTTTGATGTTTTTTCTTTCAACTTCTACTCCTGCAGCTTTCAAAGCATCACCAACTTGTACGTTGATTACAGAACCAAATATTTTTCCAGTTTCACCAGCTTTAGCACCAACTTTAACAGTTAAAGAAGCTAATTTTTCTGCTAAAGCGTTGGCATCTGCTTTCGCTTTCTCATCTTTCTTAGCACGTTGTTTAACGTTTTCTGCGTGCACTTTTCTAGCTGATTCAGTTGCTAAAACAGCAAATCCTTGTGGGATTAAAAAGTTTCTTCCGTAGCCTGGTTTAACTACCACTACATCATCTTGGAATCCAAGAGGCTGCATATCTTTTTTTAAGATTACTTCCATGGCTAATAATTATTTTAAGTTATCGGCAACAAATGGCAACAAAGCCAATTGTCTTGCTCTTTTAATTGATTGAGATACTTTTCTTTGAAATTTCAAAGATGTACCAGTAATTCTTCTAGGAAGAACTTTACCTTGCTCGTTCAAGAACTTCATCAAATAATCTGGATTTTTGTAATCCACATGTTTGATTTTGCTCTTTTTAAAACGGCAATATTTGCTTTTCTTAACCTCAATCGAAGGAGGTGTTAGATATCTGATGTCGTCTGCTGCCATTACTTTATATATTATGCTTTAACTTCTTCTTTCTTTGATTTTTGAGACTTTCCTCTGAATTTATCATTGAAAGCTACACCATGCTGGTCTAAACTAACAGTCATAAATCTTAATAAACGCTCATCTCTTTTGTAAGCCAACTCTAAATCAGCAATTACAGCACCTGTTCCTTTGAATTCAATGAGGTGGTAAAACCCAGTTGATTTCTTTTTAATAGGATAAGCAAGTTTTTTCAAACCCCAGTTATCTTGGTGGATAACCTCAGCGCCTTTTTGTTTCAATAAGTTAACGTACTCATTCACAGTCT
>CAMBXP010000035.1 GCA_945871895.1 Chryseobacterium gleum
GCTACCGGCGCTTTAATATGCGGATGCGGATCGTAACCTACCAATTCAAAATCTTCGAATTTGAAATCGAAAATATCTTTAACGTTAGGGTTAATTTTCATTTGAGGGAGCGAACGAGGTTCTCTGGTAAACTGCAAAGTTGTTTGCTCCAAATGATTTACATACAAGTGTGTATCGCCAAAAGTGTGCACGAAATCGCCTAGTTTTAAATCGCAAACTTGAGCAATCATCATAGTAAGCAAAGCATATGACGCAATGTTAAAAGGAACACCTAAGAACACATCGGCACTTCTTTGGTAAAGCTGACAAGATAATTTACCATCGGCCACATAAAACTGAAAGAAAGCGTGGCAAGGAGGAAGGGCCATTTTTTCAATTTCGCCAACGTTCCAAGCACTTACTATCAATCTTCGTGAATCGGGATTTTTCTTTATTTGATCAATTACATTTTTGATTTGGTCCACGTGACGACCATCTGCCGTTGGCCAAGAGCGCCATTGGTGGCCGTAAACGGGTCCGAGATTGCCATCTGCATCAGCCCATTCATCCCAAATGCTTACTTTATTTTCTTTGAGGTATTTAATATTGGTGTCGCCCTTTAAAAACCACAATAATTCGTGGGTGATAGAGCGCATGTGACATTTCTTGGTAGTAACTAAAGGGAAACCTTCGTTAAGGTCGAATCTCATTTGATAGCCAAATACACTGATAGTTCCTGTGCCAGTGCGGTCTTCTTTCTTCGCTCCTTTATTTACAATGTGTTGCAGGAGATCAAGGTATTGCTTCATTTGAGTCGATTAAGATTTTTTGCGTTTGCTTATTTCGTCACGAATTCGAGATGCTCTTTCGTAATCTTCCATCGCGATGGCATCTTCTAAATATTTTTCTAGTTCACTAGAATTAAGCGTAGTAATGTCTTTTGTGCTTGGCTCTAGAAGCTCTTCAACCGGGTCTTCTAAATCTTCTTCCTCGTCGTCACCTTCATTTTCTTCATTCAATTGCTCGTCTTCTAAAAGAATACCCGCAGAAGAAAGAATGAATTCGAAAGTGGAAATCGGACAGTTAAATCTCACCGCCAAGGCTATAGAATCAGATGTTCTTGCATCAATTTCAACCTCTTTGCCGTCTTTTTCGCAAATTAACTTAGCGAAGAAAATACCTTCCACAAGGTTGTATATCACTACTTCTTTGATTTCGATACCGAAAGTCGTAGCGAACGTTTTGAATAAATCGTGGGTAAGTGGACGGCTTGGCGTCATTTTTTCAAGTTCGATGGCAATAGCTTGCGCCTCAAAGCCTCCAATGATGATGGGTAATCTTCTTTTCCCATTTCTTTCCCCCAGCACTAACGCGTACGCTCCTGTTTGTGTTTGACTGTAGGATAGTCCGATGATGTCTAAATTTATCTTCTTCATTTGCTCCTTGCGGAAAGTTAAAAGCCAAAAGTAAAGTAAAAACCCAAAAGTAAAAAGCCAAAAATGCTCTGATTAGAATTTAAGGGCTATCAGTTCTCTTTTTGGCTTCCGTCGGTGGACGGATAAAATTTGTCTTTTAACTTTTTAATTTTTTTATAGCTTCCGTTAGTTTGGGAATCACTTGCAGCGCATCTCCCACGATACCATAATCGGCTGCTTTAAAGAAAGGCGCCTCAGGGTCGGTGTTGATCACTACAATTTTTTTTGAAGAACTTATTCCCGCTAAATGTTGAATTGCTCCCGAGATACCAATAGCTATATATAGGTTAGGCGCAACAGCGATACCTGTTTGTCCAACATGCTCGTGGTGAGGTCTCCAACCAATATCAGATACGGGTTTTGAGCAAGCAGTAGCGGCACCAAGGGTTTCGGCCAAAGCCACTATCATGCCCCAATTGCTGGGGTCTTTCATTCCTCTACCAGCACTTACTACCAATTCGGCTTCAGTTAAATTAATTTTACCAGCTGTTTTTTGGAATTCAACATGTTGCAATGAATTGTCTTTGTCGCTAGCAGAACCATTTCCTTTTTCAACGGCGATAGACACTGCATTTTCATGAACGCCATAAGCATTTGGAGAAAGCACGATGATTTTTACGTCAGCCGACAATTCAACATGAGCGAAGGCCTTACCTGAAAAAGCTTTTTTCTTAACCACGAAAGGTGCAGTAGAAGAAGGTAATTCAACCACTTCGCTGGCGATAGAAGCATTAAGTTTTACAGCCAAACGAGGCGCTGCGCCTTTGGCTTTCCAAGTACCATTGAACACAATATATTTAGCACCTGTAGCCTGAGCTGCTTGCGCTAAAATGCTTGCTACACCTTGGTGATTTGCATCGCCATCAAATTGAAGTGCTTTTGTTGCACCATATTTTCCAAGAGCATTGATGTCGCCCACATTACCAATAACTACTGCTGTTGCAGAACCGCCCACTGATGCGGCAAGGGAAGAAGCGTAAGCTACGGCTTCGTAAGTTGATTTCTTAAATGAACCTTCCCAATTTTCAGCGAATACTAAAACTGCCATATCTCTAAATATTTTGAATTAAATAACTTTTGCTTCTGTGTGTAATAGGTGCACCAACTCTTCTACATTGTCGGCACTTACCATTTTACAAGCTGCTTTTGGCGCAGGTAAATCGAAGGTTTTAGATGAAGTGTTGCCACTTGCAGAACCAGCTATAACCGTTAAAGGTTTTGTTCTTGCGGCCATGATACCTCTCATATTGGGAATACGCAATTCACTTTCTTCCACCATTCCTTTTTGAGCTGCTGCAACAACTGGTAAAGCAGATTTAACCACCTCTTTACCGCCATCAATCATGGTTTGCATGGTTGCTTCGGTGCCATTAATATCTATTTTAACACAAGGAGAAACCGAGTTGATACCCAGTAATTCAGCCACCATTCCAGGCACTGCACCACCGTTGTAATCGATAGATTCTCGTCCGGTTATTATTAAATCAAATCCTTTATCTTTTGCATAAGCCGCAATTTCGCTGGCTACTTGGAAAGAATCAGTAGGGTCCGCATCCACTCTAACAGAATCATCGGCACCAATGGCCAAAGCTTTTCTAATGACAGGCTCTGTATCGGCTCTACCAACAGTAATGGTAGTGATGGTTCCGCCTAAAGTTTCTTTGAGCTGCATTGCTCTAGATAAACCAAATTCATCGTAAGGGTTAATAACATATTGTACACCTGCGGTGTTGAATTTTGTGTTGCCGGCGGCAAAGGTAATTTTTGTCGTGGTGTCGGGAACACTGCTGATACAAACAAGAATCTTCATAAGTTCACTCTAGATTAAAGTATTAAACAGTTTAAAGTTTTGGCTTTACGTGGGGAGGAGGAAAAGGTTTAGGAGAAAGGAAGTTATTTCTTTAACAGAATGCTAACTTGCTCTTTCAAAGCGGGTAAATCTTTAGAGATAATTCCCCAAATAATAATGTCATCTACTCTGTCGTAACCATGAATAATCCAATTACGCAAATCAACAATTCTTCTAGATTCGTTAATTTTTAATTCGGGATTAAGCTTGAGCAACTTATTCATCGCCTCGCCAATGATTTCCAATTCCCTTTCAACAGCTCTTCTAATGAGTTTGTTGTTTTTATATTGTTCCAGCGTTCCGCAGTTGGAAATATATTCGAAAATAGAATCAACAGAAATTTGAATGTCGAAAAGGTATTTGTTCGATTCAAGCTGCATACAAAAGTTCTTTTGATTGCTCTATGCTTTTGATGAAATAGGGATTTGAAAGAGAATTCTCGGTAAGTAAGTCAATGTCTCTTTTAAATAACTCGCGTAATTTATATTGTAAGGCGAAATAATTATTGGTGTATTCTTCAACGCTTATTTCTTTGAAAGCAATCAAAAAGTCGATATCACTATTCTCGTTAAAAAACTCTTCCTTTCCTGCTGAGCCAAAAAGATACATCGACTTCACCGAATACATTTGGCAAAGTTGAGTGATGTCTTGAAGTTTATCTGAAACGAGCTTATTCATTTGTATCAAAGATAGTTGTTACAATTTAAAAATCAATGTCAATTTTACCTATTATAATACGAGATTAATTTTTATTTTAGCCCCGCATAAAAAATAATCTATGAGAGTATTACAATTCAGAGAAGCACTTCGCGAAGCCTTAAACGAAGAAATGAGAGCAGATAAATCTGTATTCTTAATGGGTGAAGAAGTTGCTGAATACAATGGTGCTTACAAAGTGAGTCAGGGAATGTTAGAGGAATTTGGTGAACAACGTGTTATCGATACCCCTATTGCCGAGCTTGGTTTTGCTGGTATTGGTGTTGGTGCGGCGATGAACGGCTTGCGTCCGGTAATCGAGTTCATGACCTTCAACTTTTCATTGGTAGCCATCGATCAGGTGATCAACAGTGCTGCTAAAATATATTCTATGTCGGGCGGCCAATTCAACTGTCCGATAGTATTTAGAGGTCCAACGGCTTCTGCCGGACAACTTGGCGCGCAGCACTCACAAGCTTTTGAGAATTGGTTCGCTAACACTCCGGGCTTGAAAGTGGTTGTTCCATCTACTCCTTACGATGCTAAAGGATTATTGAAATCGGCTATTCGTGATAACGACCCTGTTATCTTCATGGAATCGGAACAAATGTATGGCGACAAAGGTGAAGTGCCTGAAGGAGAATACATCATTCCAATAGGTGTTGCAGATATTAAAAGAAAAGGT
The DNA here is from genome assembly GCA_945871895.1 of Chryseobacterium gleum. Taxonomy (GTDB): domain Bacteria; phylum Bacteroidota; class Bacteroidia; order Flavobacteriales_C; genus JAHEZL01. The sequence goes on from CAMBXP010000035.1 coordinate 4,685, forward strand.
AAAGATGTTACCATCGTTACTTTTGGTAAAATAGTTCACGTGGTTTTGGCTGCTTGTGCCGAATTAGAAAAAGAAAATATTAGTGTTGAGGTGATTGACTTAAGAACTGTTCGTCCGATTGACTACGATGCTATCTTCGAATCGGTTAAAAAAACAAACCGCTTAGTAGTGGTAGAAGAGGCTTGGCCTTTGGCTTCTATCTCTGGTGAGATTACTTATAAAGTGCAAAAAGAAGCTTTCGATTATTTGGATGCTCCGGTAGCTAGAGTAACTTCAAGAGACGTTCCTCTTCCTTACGCACCAAACCTTATTAACGAGGCTTTGCCAAATATCGAACGTATCGTTGCTGCTGTAAAAGGAGTGTTGTACAAGTAAATTTTTGACTCGATTTGCGAAAATGCATTAAATATTTACCTTTGCCGACCAATTATAAAACGATTAATTACTAATTAAGATTATGGGACAAATGATGATTTACGTGCCAATAGTAATGGCATTAATAGGATTAGCTTTCATGGCTATCAAAAGATCTTGGGTTTTAAAGCAAGATGCTGGAGATGGAAAAATGAAACAAATTTCAGATTATATCTATGAAGGAGCTTTGGCTTTCTTGAAAGCTGAGTACAAATTGCTGGCAATCTTTGTAGTTATTGCGAGTGTTGTGTTGGCAGCGATTTCTCAAATTGTGGAGACTTCTTCTATATTAATAGTAGTAGCATTTATTTTCGGAGCATTCTTTTCAGCTTTAGCTGGAAACATGGGGATGAAAATTGCCACTAAAACAAACGTTAGAACCACACAAGCTGCTCGTACTAGCTTACCACAAGCATTGAAAGTTTCTTTCGGTGGTGGTACAGTAATGGGCTTAGGTGTTGCTGGTTTAGCTGTTTTAGGTTTAACGGCTTTCTTTATCATTTTCTACCAACATTTTATGGGTGGTGCTTGGACTAACGGTGGCGACATGACTGTGGTTTTAGAAACATTGGCTGGTTTCTCTCTAGGAGCTGAATCAATTGCATTGTTCGCTCGTGTGGGTGGTGGTATTTATACTAAAGCTGCCGACGTTGGTGCTGACTTAGTAGGTAAAGTTGAGGCTGGTATTCCTGAGGATGATCCTAGAAACCCTGCAACTATTGCCGATAACGTAGGTGATAACGTAGGTGACGTTGCTGGTATGGGTGCTGACTTGTTCGGTTCTTATGTTGCAACTGTATTGGCTGCAATGGTATTGGGTAACTATGTAATTAAAGATATGGGCGGACAAATCACTGATGCTTTCGGTGGAATCGGTCCGATTTTATTACCAATGGCCATCGCTGGTTTTGGTATCTTGTTTTCTATCGTTGGAACTTTGGTTGTTAAAATTAAAGACAATAACGCGAAAGAAAAACAAGTTCAAGGTGCTTTAAATATGGGGAACTGGATATCTATCGCTTTAACTGCGGTTGCTTGTTTCTTCTTAGTACAATATATGTTGCCTGAGACAATGAACATGACTTTCTTCGGCGAAGGCTTAAAAGAAATTTCTTCAATGCGTGTTTTCTACGCAACGATTGTTGGTTTAGTAGTAGGTGGTGTTATCTCATCGGTTACTGAATACTACACTGGATTGGGTACAAAACCCGTTTTAGCTATCGTTCAAAAATCTTCAACAGGAGCAGGAACAAACGTGATCGCTGGTTTAGCAACAGGTATGATTTCTACTTTCCCTACAGTATTGATTTTCGCAGGTGCTATCTGGGCGTCTTACGCTTTAGCTGGTTTCTACGGTGTGGCTTTGGCTGCTTCTGCGATGATGGCTACAACAGCTATGCAGTTAGCAATTGATGCTTTCGGACCAATTTCTGACAACGCTGGTGGTATCGCTGAAATGAGCGAATTGCCTAAAGAAGTTCGTCAACGTACAGATATTTTAGATTCAGTTGGTAACACCACTGCTGCAACAGGAAAAGGTTTTGCCATCGCTTCTGCTGCATTGACTTCATTGGCATTGTTTGCTGCTTATGTTACTTTCACAGGTATCGATGGTATCAACATCTTTAAAGCTCCGGTTTTAGCGATGTTGTTTATTGGAGGTATGATTCCGGTTGTGTTCTCTGCATTGGCGATGAACTCTGTAGGTAAAGCTGCTATGGACATGGTGTACGAAGTACGTCGTCAGTTCAAAGAAATTCCAGGTATCATGGAAGGTACAGGAAAACCTGAATACGGTAAATGTGTGGAGATTTCTACTAAAGCTGCATTACGTGAAATGATGTTGCCGGGTATCTTAACTATAGGTTTCCCAATCGCTATTGTATTGTTAGGTAAATTGGTTTACGGAGAAAACAACCAATTGATTGCTGAAATGTTAGGTGGTTATATGGCTGGTGTTACTGTATCTGGTGTTCTTTGGGCAGTGTTCCAAAACAACGCAGGTGGTGCATGGGACAACGCTAAAAAATCTTTCGAAGCAGGTGTTATGATCAATGGTGAAATGACTTACAAAGGTTCTGATGCCCACAAAGCAGCAGTAACTGGAGATACAGTAGGTGATCCATTCAAAGATACTTCTGGTCCGTCAATGAACATCTTAATTAAATTAACTTGTTTGATCGGATTGGTAATCGCTCCGATATTAGGTTCTGGTCACGCTGCTGGCGCTACTGAAGCTGCTGCTTCCTGTGATAAATCTAAAACTGAGCAATGCTGTGCTAAAGATGCAGCAGCTTGTCACGCTGATTCTACTAAAGCTTTTTGCGATAAAAAAGCTGAAGAGTGTTATGCAGGTGCTGAGAAAAAAGCTTGTTGCAAAGGAGAAGTTAAATCTTTTTGCACAGATTCTACAGATCACAAATAATTGAAAAGAATATAAGAAAAGGCTTTCGTTGAAAAACGGAAGTCTTTTTTGTTTCTTGTAGGGGCGAACTGTGTTCGCCCGATTTCTTATGATTTGGTGGGCGAGCACAGCTCGCCCCTACGAAGTGGTTTTATTTTTTTCTATCAGGATTCTGCTTCACAAAAGCATCCCAGCCTTTATAACTCTTGCCAGTGCTTTGCTTACCTCCTTGAAAATGATGACACAACGCTGTCGCCAATCCATCGGTAGCATCTGTAGATACTGGTAAATCTTTGGTGTTTAATATTGTCTGCAGCATTTTAGCTACTTGTTCTTTAGAAGCATTTCCGCTGCCTGTAATCGACATTTTTACTTTCTTGGGCGCATATTCGGTAAATGGAATGTCGCGCGATAAGGCGGCAGCTATGGCCACTCCTTGCGCTCTTCCTAGTTTTAGCATCGATTGTACATTCTCGCCAAAGAACTGCGCTTCAATGGCCAAATGATCGGGATGGTGCTTGTCGATTAATTCTATCATAGAATCGAAAACTTGTTTCAATTTCAATTCGTGGGTCTTTAAAGCGCTCATCTTTACCGCACCTACATCGAGTAAAGAAATCTTAGTTCCTTCTATTTTGATGATGCCATAACCCATCACTGTTGTTCCGGGGTCGATACCTAATATGATGCTCTCTTTTGCCAAATTGAATAACTTAAAGTAATCTTGCAGCTTGGATAAAAGTAAAAAAATAAAGTACGTAAGTCGCGCAATTAAATTTTTGATTGTGCTTTTGTCGTTTGCTTTTATCTACCATCAAATAGTTGGAGAGTGGGAAGACAAGAATATTAGCGACTTAAATCCATGGAAATATATTGAGCAATCTACAGGCTTGTTTTGCATTATTCTCATCTTAGTTTTCTTCAATTGGGGTTTTGAATCTTTGAAGTGGAAATTCTTGGTTACCAAAGTAGAAAAGGTAAGTTTTTGGCAAAGCTATAAAGGCGTGTTATCGGGAGTAACTATTTCAATTTTCGCTCCCCTCAAAACAGGCGAATACATTGGCAGATGCCTGCATTTACAACCCGATAACAGAATTGGTGGAAGCGTACTTTCAGTTTATGGAAGTATGATACAATTGTTCATCACCATTTTGTGCGGAAGTTTAGGTTTGATGTATTTTTCTAGTGAGATATTTCAATGGGATTTTATTTGGAAAGTCTTGCTCAATATAGGTTTGGTGTTGAGTGTAGTTATCATGTTTTTGGCGTTGATTAAACCAACGTGGGTTCTGTTTTTGGTAAAAAAAACGCCTTTGCCCGATAAGTGGAAAAACTATTTTAATGTACTGGCCGATTTCAATTTGCCGCAATTGCTTACGCAAGGCATGTTGGTTTCTTTGCTGCGCTACGCTGTTTTTTCACTTCAATTTTATTGGGCTTTACAAATTTTTGGCGTGCAACTTCCTTTTTGGGAAGGGATGGCCATTGTGTCGGTGACTTTTCTCGGACTCTCCTTCTTATCTCTTTCAGCTTTAATGGAATTGGGTTTTACCAGAACGCTTATCTGTTGGAATTTAACCACTGCTTTTTTAGCTGCGCAAAACATTCAGCACGATAATTTAACCACCGAAATATGGTTGGCTTCTACTTTAATTTGGTTGATTAACTTAGCGCTGCCAGCCATTATTGGCGCAATATTCATGTACAGCGTAAAAATATTTAAAGAAGAATGACCCCATTTTTTGCCATCATATTTATTTGGGCTTTTGCTTATGTTTCTGTTTTGCTGTTGTATTGGCAAGGATGGAGCAAGGGAAGAGCGAGATTGGGTAAGAGTGAGAGCGGGAGTGAGTGTGGTGTAACGGTAGTTGTGCCGTTTAGAAATGAGGAGAAAAATTTACCAGCATGTATTGCTTCCTTAAAGAAACTTGATTACCCAAAAGAATTATTGGAAATCATATTTGTAAACGATCATAGCACCGATGCCTCTGCGGAATCTGCGAGATCTGCGGGAGAAATTTTACTGGAGTTGGAAGACAATGAATCGGGCAAAAAACCAGCGCTCACCAGAGCAATAACAGCAGCAAAATTCTCCACTATTTTAACCCTCGACGCCGATAGCGTGGTAAACGCAGAATGGTTAAATACAATGATGAAAACCATGCAAAATGGAAATTATTTGGCAGTTGGCGGATTGGTAGTCTTCAAAAAAGAAGCAGGATTTTTAAACGCATTTTTGAACGTTGAGATGTGTTCGTTAATGGGTATGACAGCAGGAGGAATCAACAACAAAAAACCATTATTGGCCAATGGAACCAATTTTATGTTTAGCAAAGAAGCTTTTATAGAAGTGAAAGGCTATGAAGGTGATGGATACGCATCAGGCGACGATGTTTTTTTGGTACAAAAAATTGCTAAAAAATATGGTGCCAGCAGAATAGGTTTTAACAACGAAGAAGAATCGATTGTGGCCACGCAAGGTGTAACAAGTTTAAATGCATTGTTTCACCAAAGAGCCCGTTGGGCGGGTAAATCAAAGGCATATTCTTTTTCAGGAAAGTTCGCCACCCTGTTGTTGGGAAGCTTTAATATTTTGATGGCCTTGCTTATTCTTTTGGCTATTTTTCAGCCGCATATGATTCCTTTTGTATTTGCCATGTTCTTTTTAAAATTGGCGGCCGATACCATTTTAACTTTGCCTGTTTTGCTTCGAACGAATCAGATTTATTTAATGAAGTATTTGATTCCCGTGGCTTTGCTTTATCCTTTTTATATTTTGGGCACAGCGCTTTTATCGATGTTTGTAAAGCCCGTTTGGAAGGGGAGGAGCTTTTAGATCCATTAGGATTTCGCGACTGTTGAGTCTTCGTAGAGCCAGATAGAATCTGGCTTAAAACAGAAAAAAAATCCGATTAAAATGAAATGGTAATAATCTTTTTAAGCCAGATTCTATCTGGCTCTACGAAGACATGTGTGTTGTTTTTTTTAGCTCAGCTCCGCCAGTGCCTTATTGGTTTAAATACATTGCGTAATTTCCACTTTCGCGACGAATATTTTTTTCGTATTTTCGTGCAAATTCAAAATTTTTATGGCAGATACTTCAGATTTTAAAAATGGCATGTGTATCCAGTTCAACGGGAAACTTATGCAAATTGTAGAGTTTCAACACGTGAAACCGGGTAAAGGTCCGGCCTTCGTTCGCACCAAATTAAGAAACTTAGAAAACGGTAGAATTATAGACAACACTTTCACATCGGGAGTTAAAATCGATGTTGTAAGAATTGAAAGACGTCCGTACCAATTTTTGTACAAAGACGATATGGGCTATAACATCATGCACACACAGTCTTTCGAGCAAGTGGTGATTCCAGAAACATTGATCGATTATCCAAAATATTTGAGAGAAGGAATGGAGTTGGAAGCTACAGTGCACGCTGAAACTGAAGAGTTTTTATCTGCTGAGGTTCCTGTGTATATCGAAGCTGAAATTACCTACACTGAGCCAGGTATCAGAGGAAATACAGCAACCAACACATTGAAACCAGCAACTATCGATACAGGTGCTGAAATTCGTGTTCCTTTGTTCATCAACACTGGAGATAAAATTAAAGTAAACACTGGTACTGGAGAATACAGTGAGAGAGTATAATACTAAATGAAGTTTTCTTCACCCATAACATTAAGCGAAGTCGCCGATTTACTTTCTATAAAGTTTATCGGCGATTCTGCGTTATTGGTAACAGGAATCAACGAAATTCATCAAGTAGAGCCTGGCGATATTTGTTTTGTTGATCATCCTAAGTACTACGATAAATGCCTTAATTCTGCGGCAACGGTAATCATCATCAACAAAGAAGTTGACTGTCCGCAAGGCAAAGGTTTATTGATTAGTGAAGATCCATTTGCCGATTTCAATAAGCTAGGAAAAAAATATGCGCCTTTTTTAATGGCGTCGAAAGCAATAGCCGATTCTGCAAAGGTTGGCGAAGGTACAGTAATTCAGCCCAATGTTTTTTTAGGTAACAATGTGAAAATTGGCAAGAATTGTTTGATTCACGCCAATGTTTCAATTTACGATGATGTGGTGATTGGCGACAATGTGGTGATTCAAGCGAACACCGTTATTGGCAGCGATGCTTTTTATTTTAAAAATAGAGGAACATCAAGAGAAAAGTTGTGGTCGACGGGTTCTGTTTTGATAGAAGATAATGTGGAGATAGGTGCTGGATGTACTATAGATAAAGGGGTTTCGGGATTGACGAAGATTGGAAGAGAAACTAAAATCGACAATCAGGTGCAAATCGGACACGATGTAATTATCGGTGAAATGTGTCTTTTTGCAGCACAAGTTGGTGTTGCGGGTTGCGTTACAATAGGAAAGAATGTAACTTTGTGGGGTCAGGTAGGGGTTGTGAGCGGTATCGAAATTGGAGATAATGTAGTGGTGTTGGGTAAATCAGGCGTGGGTAAATCATTAGAAGCAAACAAAACTTATTTCGGTAGTCCGGCAGAAGATGCCCGCTCGAAATGGAAAGAGCTGGCAATGATTAAACAATTGCCTAGCATAATAGAAAAATTGAAATAAATTATGGCAATAAGATCGATAAAGCGCGCAGATGCAAAGATTTTGATTAGAGATCAAAAGCTTGGTGCTTTGTTGGAAATTACCAATGCCATCAACAGCAATCTATCCAAATCGAAATTATTTGCCATTTACGAGTTTGTATTGCGCGAGCAATTGAACATTGGGAAGTTGGTGCTTTTCTTGAATGAAGGAGAATGGGATATGGCCTTGAAATTTGGGACAGATAGCGATGTGGATATTGACGTTAGAAGAGATTTATTACCTATCACGGAAATCACCGAGGTGAATTCAAAAGTAGAGGGTGCGTTTAAAGAATTTGATGTTGTAGTGCCTGTTTACCATAAAACAAAACCATTGGCTTACCTGCTTATTGGCGATGTGATGGAGGAGGCTTTAATGGTGAGTCCGATTATCAAACATTTACCCTTCGTTCAAACTTTAACCAACATCATTGCCGTTGCCATCGAGAATAAAAATTTAGTGAACGAATCGCTCCGACAAGAAGGTATGAAGAAAGAGTTAGAGCTTGCTTCAGAGATGCAGGCGATGCTTTTGCCAACCTCATTGCCAAGCAATAACAATTTAGATATTGCGGTGTTTTATCAATCGCATCAGCAAGTAGGAGGAGATTATTATGATTTCATTGAGTTGAGCGACGACGAGGTTTGTTTTTGCATTGCCGATGTTTCTGGTAAAGGCGTTTCAGCAGCGATGTTGATGTCGAATTTCCAAGCGAACTTGCGTGCTTTGGTTCATTACTCAGCTACTTTAGGCGAGTTGATTGATGCCTTGAATAGAAAAGTTTTAGAGAGCGCAAAAGGTGAGAAATTCATCACCTTGTTTGTTGCTAAATACAATATTAAAACGCGTGAAATGAATTACGTGAATGCCGGACACAACCCGCCATTCCTCATTTCCGACGATATTACTTTGCTGAAAGCTGGTTGTCCGGGCTTAGGCATGCTCGATGAAATTCCATTAATTACTGAAGGTAGAATATCTATTCCTGCTGGTTCTTCATTGTTTTGCTACACCGATGGATTAGTAGAAACAGAGAACGAACAAAACAAAGAATATGGCATGGAAGGATTGGAAGAATCTTTAGAGAAAAACAGAGCCAAAACGCCAGGTGAAATCAATACCAACGTATTGAACGATTTAAAGATTTACAAAGGCAGAACCAATTATGCTGATGATATTGCGTTGTTAAGCTGTAAGTTTTTTTAGTTGCTTATCAACCCAGTGCGTCTTTGTGAGAATCTGTCAGCTGAAGGATACTAGCAAAGACTTGCTGGGTTGATGCTTATTTTTTCTCGATGACTGATAACTGCTCATCCATTTTTTCATTCGGATATTTCCCTTTTTGATACAAATCCATCACTACCAAAATAGCTGTCATTCCATAGAATGGCGCCGTTATTTTATCTGTATCTAAGAAATTGTTTAGAAAGCCGTGTATGATGTACGTGATGAGGCCAATGAGGCAAGTCATTGAATAAAAGCGAAAGTGCCAAGTTGTAGATTTTTTGTACACTCTAACACCTGTGCTAATAATGGTGATGAATAAGATTAGCACGATAATAAGGGCTGGCAATCCGCCTTCCGAAAGCGGACCGATATATTCGCTATGGGCATTCCCCATATCACCACTGTTGGTGCTAATGATTGTTTTATCACCGCTCATTTGAAAACCTGCATAGTTCAAAGAGTAAGTACCAGGTCCCCAGCCAAAAACAGGTCTTTCTTTAAACATTTGAAAGCCCGATTTCCACCGATTGATTCTCTCTTTATTGGAGGCATCTGATGACACATTCGACATAGATTTAATATGTTTGTTTATGTCGGTAGAAGAGGCCACTTTGTTTTTCATAAAGTAATCTCTTATGTCGTCTTCCATTATTTTTGCTGTTACAAGTAGAGATAATATTACTATGGTAATCACCTGCCATTTAATTTTCAGTTTCAAAATGAAGAACACCACTAAACCTGCAGCTAAACTAAGCCAAGCTGCGCGAGTATATGAAAAAATTAAGGCAATACAGAAGTATAAAAGAATGAAGAAGATGAAGGGCTGAATTATTGTGCCCTTGTATTTTTTGCCGAAGCTAATACCAACAAGAAAAGGAAAGAAGAAAGCGAGAGCAGCGCCATAGGAAGTGTGGTCGCTGTAGAATGGATTCATTACCCAGTTTCCCGATTTTTGGTCGAAACCATGCTGTGAGTGTAATGTGAGGGTATAGGCTATTACAGCGCAAAAGGGAATGATGTACAACCAAAATAGTTTAGGTACATTGCTTAATTTTTTAAATACTTGTGTAGCAATAAAATAGAAGGTGGCTATGAACCACAATTGAGAACTAAAATATTTGATAGAGATAAGCGGAAAAGATGAAGTGAATGAGCAAATAAGTGTCCAGCCTAGTTGAATAATAAGTAGCACAGAAATAGGGTGCAGTAATACTTGTTTATCGAAGCCATCATTGTAAATTGTCTTGAAAATCACGAACAGTAGAAGTCCCACTAGAATTGGGTCGGTAGGTATTGATAAGCCTACTCCCATGCCAATATCAGCGATATTTATGGAGAGGGGCGTGAGGACAATTAGGCTGAGGTAAAGAATATTTAAGTGAAACACCGCCAGGTATACCAATAGCAAGATGAAAGGGATGAGTAAAACTTCAAATCTCTCCAAAAAAATACCTACGCTAACAATTGTTAAGAAGAGTCCGCAAAAGATATACAACCAAGAAGATTTAGACAACTTAGGCATTCTTATTCTGTAAGCTATTTTGTTCGTAAAAAGAGATGAGAATTAAGGCTAACGTCATTGAAGCAAAAACACTAATAGCTACAATGAGCCATCTTATTGGATAACATTTTCTATCGGCTTTAAATGGCTTTACTATTAGCTGCGTATAATTAAGGTCTCTGCTTAATTCTTTAATAGCGCTTTCGTACTCATACTTTGTGTTGTTGTATACCGATCGAGCTTGTTCAATATCGTTTCTTAGTTTGATGAAAGTACCCCCTTGTTCTCTAAGGTTTTTTATTAATGAGGAAGAGGGGGCATCGGTACCCGGACTATTTAATTGCGTGGTTACTTTTTTATTTTCTCCGAGGTAGCGTATTTGATTTTCGTAATCGAGTATACCGTATTGAACGCGAATGTCTTTCATTTTGTTTTCTAGAGAATCTAATTCTTTTGCTTTTAAAACCATTCGATCTTTGAGTGTTCTCGCTACTTCAATTAATGAAGAATTGTTGATATCTCTCACTTTTTGGTTGTAAATTTTTATGATGCTATTGGTGATATTTAAAGCCATTTCTGGATCTATATCTTTCACTTCTAACTCTACTGATTCGTATTTTGTTTTGGTAAAAGAAATGTTTTCTGCGAACTCTAAAACCACATCAGAATAGAAATGTTTATTGGTGCTAGAGTCGATGTCGTAGTGTTTTAATAAATCATATTTTTTAATGATTTCATCTCTAATTTCATTGGCTTCCAGCAATTGTAGCATTTGCTCTACTGGAGTTTCTGTGCCGTAAGGTTTGGTGTTTACAGGATATAGTATGGCAGTAGATTTAAATTTAGGCTTAATAAAAAATGAAGAAGAGAAAATAGCCGATAAAACTAGTGATCCAACAAAAATAAAAATCAATTGTTTTTTCCATTGGTTGAGAACTGAAAAAAACTTTTTGAGGTCAAAAATACTTTCCATATAAATTACTTTTGTGAGGATTTAAAATGTTTAATTTTTTCAAAGACGAGTAAAAACATTAGTGAAAAAACGAAGGTGCATACTGCTGTTACAAGCACGATAATAGAGCGAACGGGGTAACTTTTCTTTTCTGCTGGTGTAGCGTGGTTTACTACGAAGAAGTTCGTAATGTTTTCGTTGGCATCCATTTTAGCCTCTTCGTATTTTCCTTTTAGCAGTCCGAATTCTTCTGCTGCAATTTTCATTTTTTCTTTCAAGTTGTATTGTTGCGCACCATATTTAGAGATAAGGGCTAATTTTTCGTTGATGGCATCAATAGCAGCTTTGTTGTTTTTAGAAACCGCTTCGGCGTAGGCTTGGGTTAAAACTTCAGATTGTTTTTCAAAATCGTGTACACCTAAATTCATGATGAAGCGCAAAGAATCTTCTAAACCTTTTACATACGCTGAGTAATTGTTGTAGGTGCGTTCCATGATTTCAAAACCTTTGTAGGCTCTTTCTTTTTGAATGGTATTCATTCGTTTGTCAAGAATTTCAGCAATACCGTTGGCGATTTTAGCTGCTGAATCGGCACTTTCATCCATAACAATAATTTCTACTGCCATGTACTCATTTCTTCTGAACTTGATGTTGCTTTCGAATTTATCGATCAACTGAGAATATTTTGTTTCAGAAGCAGTGTCAATTTCGTAGTGCTTCATTAAATCGAACTTCTTAATTACCTCATTTCTAATCACGTCAGATGAAAGAACTTGTAGTAGTTGCTCTGTTTTTTCTTCCTCTCCAAATTCTAACAAGTCGCCCTTCATACCATTTGAGCTATTGATAAGCGCTTTAGAAATTGAGCTGGTATTAGAAGGATAAAGAACCTCTGTAGATTTGAATTTGTTGGTAATAAACAAAGAAACAATAGCAGAAATAACAGCAGCAACAATGGTGATGGTTAAAATAGGTTTGATGTTTTTGTAGATAAACCCTACTAAGTTTGTTGAATCGTTGAAATTTTCGTTTGAAGCCATATTGATTTTATAAGAGTCGCGAATCTAATCAATTTAGCTAAAAATCGCAATTAATTTAAGGTTTCTGCTTTTCGCAGAAAAACCTTGGAAATGCTAGGTAATGGTATGGCTTTTATGAAAATGGCCGATGCGATTCCTGAAAGGATAGCTGCAAAGACTTGAATTATCCATGAAAGATTGCTTAGCTGTAAAAGGTAGGTTGCCATAGCAAAAGCGCTAAAGCTTAGTAAATAGCGGATAAACAAGGAGCGACTGATATGCAGTTTGAATTTTTTTCGAGCATAAATAATTTGAAATAGGCACACAAAGCTTTGGGTGATAACACTTACTATGGCAGCAGCTTCAACGCCATAATGAGGAATAAGCAATAGGTTTGCAGTGAAATTTAGTACTACGCCCAAGGCAGCTGTAATATTTAACAGTTTCATTTCACCAGCAGCAGTAAGGAATGTACCATAAATGTACATGGCGCTCATAGGTATGAAGCTTAGAATAGTGACTAAGAATACCTTAGACGACAGGGCTATTTCGCGCGCGTTTTCGATATTGGTTAATTCTCCTTTAAAGGAGAGTACAAGTTTTTGAACGAGTGATAAATCCTCTTTTTGAGCATACAACGCACTAATAATGTTTTCGGCATGAATGGCACAACTAAATGCAATAAAAATAGAACTTAAGATCAATATTGAACCCGAAAGTTGAACCAGCTCATTTACATTTTCTTTTTTGGCAATCATACGCGCAAACATGGGTAATAAGGGTACAGAAAAAAGATACGAGAAATTAATGAGAGCGAGCAGTAATCGCGAAGATTGAGCATAAATCCCCGCTTCTGTATCTCCTCTGTACCTTTCTAGAATAACGCTGTCACTAAACGAATACAAGAGCATAAAAATTCCAATGAGTGCATAAGGAAAGCATTTTTTTAAGTAAGCTAAGCTAAAGCGCAAACTAAACTGAGGTTTTATTTTTACCGAGGAATGAAAAACCAGAAAAACAAAAGCCAATAAAGCAGCAACAGCATAACCAGCAGTTTGGATGTAAGCAAACCACCTAATGTTAAATTCTGCTGCTGATATTGTGTAAAACATGTAGAGCACCAGTGAGGCCATAATTACTCTATCTGTTATAGAAATAATACTGTCGCTTTTAAAGAAATGAAGGCCTTGAAGATTTGATCGTAAAAACATCAAAACAGCTAGTAAAAACTGATTAAAACCCAGTGTTGCTAGTAATAGAATAGAGGAGGTTTTGTATCCTAGCGCTAGGCCTACAACAATAAGCAAAACGAGATAGATTAAACCCAACAGAAATCTTAAAGGAATTAGTTTGTTGATATATTGATTGGCGAGTGATGGATTTGCAGCAATTTTTTTGTTGTTGAAATTGACAATACCACCATCTAAAATCATGTTTAAAATAAGCGATAAATTGAAAAGCGCGAAATAGAGTCCGTACTGCTCAATACCTGCTTTATTTTGCACTTCTACTTCAATAAATACCCACAAAGGTTTAATCAATAAATTTAGAAAAACCAGTAGGAGGATATTTGTGAGGAAGCTTTTTTTCATTGGGGCTAAAATACGGTAAACTATTTTGTTTTCAATTGTTGGTATGCTTGTTCTATAAATCCCCAGCCGGCCTTACTTAAATTGGCGTCGGTGCAGAGAATAATAAATATGTCGTTGTTTTGTATTTGCTCTTTGAAGTTGATTTTTTCAATAGGAGTGGGCTTTTCAAATTTATCGTGATACACTTCTTTGTTGTAATACCAATAGTTGAAATTGGCAAAAGGAGTGAGGAAACCAATGTCAATCAATGTCCAGTGAAAACTATCACCAATCAATGCCAATCGAGGTTTTGTTTTTCCTTTTTCCGATTCGAAGTATACTTTCGGATAAGCCATTTTCTCCAATTTAGTATCGAACAATAAATTCATTCCTTTAGAAATATCTACATCAATACTGTGTGCATTTTCTATATCTACTTCTTTCCATTGCAGGTTCATCATATCGATATTTCTTTTTTTCTCGATGTATCGAATGATGGAATCGGCGGCTAAGCAAGACCCGTAGTGACTCCAGTGAATTCCGTATTTCGGATATAAAGTATACTTGCTGTCTTTTTTGTGTTGTAAGAAATAAGCATTGAAATCGATGTTATTGATATTTAATTCTTTCAAATATTTGGCAAAATATCCATAATTGGTTTTTCCTTTTTTCACCGATTGATATTCATCTGGAAAATATTCGGGGTAAAAACTTCCTTTGCCCGGAGCGTTAATGAAGATCAATGTTTTATTCATTTTTGCTAATTCTTCCTGAACCACTTTTAATTTTCCCAATCTGTTTTTTATCGAGTCTTCGCCAACGAAATCTAGTCCGAAATAAGCTTTGATGTAATTCTCTTCATACAAGTAATTTTCTTTCCCAATAATAACACCATTGGCTTTTGCTTTATTGAAAAGAGAGAAAGAGATTTGATTTCTAATGCGAATGGCGTCGTTTCTAAATCCGAAATTCTCACACAAATATTTTTCTTTTTTCTCTTGGTAGCCGGTACTGAAAAGACTGTCGGTGGTGAATTCAACATTTTCCGATTTTTCTACTGCACCTTTCAAATCTCTGATCTTAAAAATATTGAATTGGCCCTGTATCATTGGGAACAACAACAGGATGAGCAAGAATCCGAATAATATTTTATGCAACACTTTCAAAATCTAAAGTAGATAAAAGGGTTAAATTCGGCAGCGGCAATATAGCTTACGCATAATACAAAAAGTATAGTGCTAATAATCGTCATGGAAATATGTTTGCTGTTGTTGTAATGGTCACCATAAACGGAAAGTTGAATTTTCTCACCTCTTTTCGATAAGGTGAAAAATGCAAAAAAAACAGCGATGAAAAAATAGAAATAGAATTGGAAATCGAAGCCTGCCGTTTTCAATTTATCAAAGGAGAAAAGATGTTGAATGAAAATAAAAGCATCTGATAATTTCTCCACTTTAAAGAAAACCCAGCCTATCACCACAATAAAAAAAGTGAGCAAGACTCTCGGTAGTTTTCCTATTTTCTTGCAGAGATCTAAAAGAAACAATCTTTCCAAAACAATGAATAATCCGTGGTAAGCGCCCCATAAAATAAAACTCCATGTTGCTCCGTGCCATAGGCCGGAGGCGATAAAAACCAGAGCTAGATTGAGGTAGAGCCGTTGTGAATTTACTTTATTTCCTCCCAATGGAATGTATAAATAGTTCTTCATCCAGCTACCTAAAGTGATATGCCAGCGACGCCAAAAATCTGTAATGCTTTGCGAGGTATAGGGGTTGTTAAAATTCTCCGGCAATTTAAATCCGAACATTTTTGCCAGTCCGATAGCCATATCTGAATAGCCACTAAAATCGAAGTACAATTGAAAGGAAAAAGCAAGAATTCCGAACCAAGCTTCTTGAGTACCAAGCTCACTGATATTGCTTTCAAAAACAATATCTACCAATGGAGCAAGCTGATTGGCAACCAATACTTTTTTGGCTAACCCTAAGCAGAAGCGATAAAATCCCAGCAAACGATTTTCATCATTTTCCTGAGAAGAACGATCGCTTATCTGATCTCCTATTTCATGGAAGCGCACAATGGGACCGGCAATTAATTTAGGAAAGAATAAAATGTACAATTGATAATCCCAGAAGTTATAAAGCGGCTTATGTACTTTTCTATATACGTCTACCACATAAGTAATGCTTTCAAAAGTATAGAAGGAGATGCCTATGGGTAAAATCAATTTGGTCCAGTAAATAGATTCTATTCCTACACTTTGCAATAAAACATTAAGGTTGTCGATAAAGAAATTAGAGTATTTGAAATAAAAGAGAAGCGAGAGATTGATGCTGAGCGAGAGAATTAAAAGTAGTTTTCGTGTTTTGGCATTTTCACTTTTTGCCATTTGCTGTACCAGCAAAAAATCGAGAAGGGTAGTGCCTAAAATAACGTAAATAAATTTTGGTGCGCCCCACCAGTAAAAGAAGATACTTGCGATTAAAAGCAGTGCATTTTTAAAGGGTTTGGGAGTGATGTAATATAACAACAAGACGCATGGAAGGTAGTAGAGAAGAAATGTAATACTACTAAAAACCATGCGTTTCTTCTTTGTCTTTAATATCGTTTATAATGTACAGTGCAGAACCAGTTAAACAGAAAGTGAAAAAGGCAATAATAGAATTTTCTATAGAAAGAAGGTCGAACATTTTCATGGAATAAATCAAGGGAAAATAACTATTTTTTCATTTCAGCAAAAAATTTCTGACTCTCTTCTTTGTTTAATTTAGTTTCGATATCATATTCATTAACATACACCCATCCATATTGATCGTGTTTCGACGAAATCAAACGCTCCAGCTGCTCTGCTGTTAGTCCTCCCATCGTCACTTCCTTCAGATGCTCTTTGTTTACCATTGCCTTTTTGAAGTTTTTACAGCCATCTGAATACACCACGCCTTTGTAATAATCATGCTCTAAATTGTAAGTGCCTAATGTGCGTACACCAAAAATGATAGGGTCGGGATTGTAATATTCCGGAAAATTATTTAAAACAAATCTTGCTCCTTTTTTGTGTCTTTCTGCCGACCATAAATCGGGAGCCGGTCCGCCAAACTCATTGATGGCAAAACACTGTGTAATTACAATAAAAACTGACGTTACCTGTACCCATTTTTTTGATTTCACAGATAAAAACAAAACAATAAAATGACAAAGCATTACCGTTCCGATATAGGCTACATAACGGCTATTTACTGTATGACAGTGATTCCAGTTCCCCATAGAAGAGGCAATGGCAACCATAACAATCATGGCAAATGGTACAATGTCAAATAAAGAAAGTTTGAACGCTCTGTTTGTCACGCGGGTGTATATATCAAGAAAATAAAAAAGAAGATAAACAAAAAACAATATCGGAAAACTTACAATCAAGCCTTGGTTAAGGTCGATAAAAAAACCTAATACCCTATCGTAAGTAACGAACTTGTCGTCCAAAAAACCATATTGATTCACTAGATTAGACACACCAAAATGATAGTAGTAAAAAAGAGAAGGGATAATTACCCAAAAAGAGCTTAACCCGGATTTGATTATAGCATTTAATTTGAATTTATTTTCAAACAAATTAAAAATTACCATTACCGCTACCAGTACCGATAAGGGTTGAAATTGCGTTGCCGCAAGTGCACACAACAAAATACCTAAATAAGGCCTCTTGAAATAATACAGTAAAACTCCAATAAAAATCATACTGGAAGCCCACACCTCTGCATGCGGCCACATCATGTACCATTGGGTAGTACTATAAAAAAAGAATCCGGCAATCAAACAATTGTAAATCTCTTTAAACGGAAAAAAAAACAATACAAAGTACAAAGCGGTTAAAATAAAGAGCGCATTGGCTATAAAAAAAACTTTTAAAGGGTGTATATTAAAGGGTTTTAAGAGAAGTTTTACGGGAACTGTAAACAAAGGGTAGGTGAAAAAGTGAATGCTGTAAAATTTCTGATTTTCAGACACCGCAAAACCCATCGTTTGATCCATGTGCTTGAACTTAACAGTTTCCAGATTATGTGAAAACTCATCAAACACTTCGTGCTTTCCCATTCCTTCCCAGCCCATTGTTTTCTGTACCTCGTTTTTAAAATTCTGCACATCCTCTGGATGCACTTCTGGAGAACCATGCTTGCTTATGGCCTCCGATACCAAGAGATATTCCACAGCATCGCCCACAGGATAAGGCCAGCTTTGTGATAAGGAATTTGTAAACAAATAAACAGCAATGGAAGCAAACATAGCTATGCTGAATAGTTTTATGTGCTTATATTGTTGGTAATATTTTATTATTGTATTTCTTATCATAATTTTAGGAGATAATTGATTAGACCAAAAATATTAATTTAAATTCAATAAAATAAGCATGGTGAAAATAGCTGTATTTGATTTTGATGGAACTATCTATACAAAAGATTCTTTGATAGAATTTTGCAAATTCATTTACAAAAAGCATCCGCTGAGATTACGCTATTTATTCATTCAGTTTTTTGCCTTAGTGGCCCACAAGTTAAAAATAATCAGCACCACTCAGTTTAAGGAGCGCTTTTTAATTTATCTGAAAGGAATTCCTAAGGAGCAATTGCTGGAATATGTAAAGGATTTCTGGAAAACCGAAACTGTGAATTTTAATGCGGAGGTGATGCAACTGATTGCTTCCATCCAAAAAGAAAACATAGCGCTTATAGCCGTGACAGCTTCTCCCGATTTTATGTTCACCCTGCTGCCTCAGGATTTAGGATTTTCAAAATGGATTTCCACCAAAACAAGCTATCAGGAGGGAAAATATAAAATAGTTGGCAAAAATTGTCGCGCCGGCGAAAAATTGACCCGACTTCAACAGGAATTTACCGGCGGATTTGTAATGGAATATGCCGTATCCGATAATCATGATGACGATATACTTTTGCAAAACGCAAGAAAAAGCTTTAAAATTACCCATAGAAAATTACAGCGTGTATGATAGAAAAAATTAAAACCAAAACATTGGTCAATTTTTTAAAGGCAAAAGATCCTGATGCTAAGTTTGTCGACAAATTAAAAATTGTTTACCGTCCGTACATCTGTCCTTTTGATGATTTATTAATGGAAATTGAACCCGGAAAAAGCGTGTTTGATGTAGGTTGTGGCTCAGGCCAGTTCGCGCTCCTGATCGCAGAATTCTGCAAACCCTCTAAAATTAAGGGCATAGAAATTTCCGAAGAACTGATTAAAAATGCAAGAGAACTTTTGAAAGACTATTCTGCTTCCTTACAAATTCAGTTTGAAAAGTATAAAGGAGATGATATTCCTGTGGATATCGCTCAATATGACTATGTTACCATGGTGGATGTAGGCCATCATATTCCTAAAAAATTGCAGGAAGATTTTTTTGCCCAGTTGTACAGCAAAATGAGAAAAGGCAGCACCTTTATTTACAAGGACATCAATGCAGCATCTCCACTGGTACTGGCCAATAAAATGCACGATTTGGTTTTTGCACGGGAAATCGGCAATGAACTGAGTGCTTCCAAAACCCGTGATATATTTAAAAATATGGGCTTTTCTATTGAGCGAACATCTAAAAAAACTATGTTTTGTTATCCGCATTTTACTATCATTGCAAAAAAAGTAATATGAAAAAAAATATGCTGAAATTATTACCTCTGGGTCTGGTACTTATTATTCTTTTTTACTACGTTATCCGTCAGAGTAATGAAAACAATGAACGACTTGCAATAAAGGACGACTGGATCACGATATACCAATATAAAGCCGATTTCGAAAGTCCAGGTAAAGTATCTTTTATCCCTCACGATTCCATTAAATTTGAAGGCAATCATTCAGCCATAATCACCAAAGACAATTTGTACGGCCCTACCTTTTTCAGCGATTCTTTACAGATAATAAAAAAGATAAATAAATTAGAAGTCCGCTGTAAATTGCTTTCAAAAACAGCTTTGAAAGACATGCGGTTTATTGCATCTGTAGAAAATGAAAAAGGAAGTGTCTACTGGAAATCCAGCGGTCTGGGAGATAAACTTAAAGCGAACGAATGGGGTGATGCATCTACTTATTTTGAAATGGACCCCCACACTTTTAACGACAAAGGTAAATTATTTTTAAAAGTTTATTTATTAAATGACAAAGGAGAAGAATGCGTGACTGATAATTTTGAAATAATAGCTTACCAAAGAAATTAATAATATTTACACCCAGATTATTTTGGTTCTACAGAGGAAAGATTGCCACAAGAATGGCGAGTTCTAAACCGCTGGTGATTATTTTTAATCATGAAAACGGAAAGATTATTTTATATAAATAATCGTTATCACATATACCGCATAGGCCATCAGGTTGACTTGCGAAAATCTATCTTTCAAAATCAAAGTAGTTGGATCACCTTCATTGCTGTGTGAATTGGAGTTGCTGATCTGAATAAAGCGGAAGATGCCTAAAAACACAAAAAATGAGGAATATACTAAAAGATGGGTG
The DNA here is from genome assembly GCA_945871895.1 of Chryseobacterium gleum. GTDB lineage: Bacteria > Bacteroidota > Bacteroidia > Flavobacteriales_C > JAHEZL01. The sequence goes on from CAMBXP010000035.1 coordinate 24,892, forward strand.
CCGAAAATTTCCAACACTTTTTCATTGATGGTATACATGATATATCCTGTCAATGTGATGGCACCTGTAATAAATATAAATTGATCCAGCATCGTAATATTATAATTCACCAGCACTTTGCGGTGCTGAACAGCTTTGTCACCCAGCATAATAATTTCCGATTTTCTTTTGATAAAAATTAAAAACAGTGCAGTGGTAAAAGTAATCACAATGATCCAGAAGGAGGGCAGCACGTTGATCGCATAACAACCGCCAATAGTACGCAAAACAAAACTTATTGCTACAGAAAAACAATCCAGTAAATTGACCTGTTTCAAAATAAAAGAATACAATACGTTATTTAGAAGAAAGAGTGACACAACAATTAAAAAATCAGTGGAAAGAAAAAAAGCTCCGCAAATAGAAAGGGTAAACAACACTACCATTGCAATACTTGCCATGGTTACCGAGATTTTACCACTTGGAATGGGACGCATTTTTTTTCGGGGATGAAGCAGGTCTTCTTCTCTGTCCATTATGTCGTTAAGAATGTACAATGAAGAACTGCCCAAACAAAATACAGCAAAGGCACTAAAGG
>CAMBXP010000036.1 GCA_945871895.1 Chryseobacterium gleum
GCGAGCTGTGCTCGCCCGATATTACACAGAGTGGGCGAGCACAGCTCGCCCCTACTAAAGGGATCTAAACTTCTTCCATTGTTGCCAGGTAAACTTTCCCCAGAAAAAAACAAGTGCAGGAAAAACAAAAAAAGTAAGCTTGTTGTATCCCCAAGCGGCAGCAAAATCTAAATGAATAAAATGCTGTGTGCCTCGGGTTAATCCGCAACCCGGACAATCTCTTTGCAACAAGATTCTAGAAAGGCAAATACTTTCGCCGTCATCAAAAAAATTTGCGGGTAGCACCAGCATTACCAATGGTAGGCTAATGTACCCGCAAAATATTAATAGTGAAATTATCTTTCTCTTAGATAACACCTTCTCTATTTAAGATATAGAAAGCATGGATAATACCAGGAATACCGCACAATAAAGTCAATATCACATTGATCAAAACATCGTTAAGATCCCAGTCAGTAACGATACCAACCGCTGCAAAAGGAAGTAAAATAGCCAAGATGATTAACAAAATCGCATGATCATCAACAATACCTCTAGATTTTTTAGCAGGTGCTTGTAGCACCTTCATTGTTTGCTCAGTTGCTTTCGATTGAGTTGCTTTTTTACCCAAAGCAGATTTCACTTCATTATTTATGCTTACTGATTTAGGAGCTACATTCTTGTTTTCTACTGATGCAACTGCTGCTTGGTTGGCCACTAAAGCTTTAACCTCTACAACTTTAGTCTCTGCATTTGCAACAGCAACTTCTCTAGCAGAAAGACTGCTGTTCTCTTTTTTTACAACTACAGTATTTTCAACTTTTTGAGCTTTCTTGTCAGTTGAACTCACGCTTACATAATAACCATTACTGTGTTGTCTCTTTTGCACAGTTAATGAAGTGTTACAAGATGCAACAAATACTGATGCAGCAACAATAGCAAGTAAAATTTTATTCATTTTCATACGAGAAATTATTTGATTTATATATTTAAAAGCAATATTAAAAGAATTAGTTATAGCGCACAAAAAAAATTACTTTTCATTCAACATTTGATACAACTCATCTAATTTCGGAGTTAAAATAATCTCTGTTCTTCTGTTTTTCTTTTTAGCCGCATCACTGTTAGATGGATCTAAAGGAAAAAATTCGCCTCGGCCCGATGCAGTGATTCGCTTAGCATCTATCGTAGCTGAATTCAATAATAACTTCACAATTTGTGTAGCACGCATCACACTTAAATCCCAGTTGTCTTTCAAAGAACCCGACCCAGCAAATTTATCTGCATCGGTATGCCCTTCTACTGTTACATTGATATCGGGATTTTGCTCCAACACTTTCGCCAATTTGCGCAAAGCATCTTTCCCTTTTTCATCTACTTCGTAGCTTCCCGATTTAAACAACAATTGATTTTCTAAAGACACATATACTTTTCCGTCTTTCATCGTAATGGTTAAACCGTTGTTCTCGAAACCCAATAAAGCAGCAGATAATTTATTTTTCAACTCGCGCACAACAGAATCTTTTCTATTGATTACCGACTCCAACTCTTTAACACGTTTCTCACGCGTTTGAAGCTCACCTTCCATCTTCACTAATTTCTGCTCTTTCTCTCCCAGACTTGTTTTAAGCTGATTCGCTTGGTCTTGCAAAGAATGCAATTCACTTAATTTGTTTTCGTATTTTTTGCGCAAAATTTCGGCATCTTGGGCGTTTCCTTTGTTTAAACGATCGTTTACATCTAACAACTCGCGGTAGGTTTTATCCAACTGATCATAGTTAACGGTTAAATTGCGCAATGAACGTCCCATCACAGAAGTATCTCTTTTAACGGCTTCCATGTCTTTTCTCATTTGATCGGTGCTCACCGTAAGCTCATTGTACTTTTCTTCTGCCGTCATGGCCTTTTCCTTCAACACTTTGTTTTCTGCCACCGAAGTTTCATACTTGGCTACGGTTTCATCAAACTTACGGGCAGGAACACAAGCGGCTAACAAAGCTATTCCTGAAAAAATAATAATCTTTCGCATACAAATGATTTTAGTACGGTTAAATGTACTTGCAGATTAAGGCACATTATTCACTTGCAATGCCTATTTATAAACAATGCGCTGTGAGTTTACAAGATCTCTAAACGCTCTGAATCGAATTTAACAAAGAGGAAAAGCAAGATAGTAAAGGCCCACAAAGATGAACCTCCATAACTTAAAAAAGGAAGTGGTATACCAATTACGGGGGCCAATCCTATCACCATTCCAATATTAATCATGAAATGAATGAACAAGATGGAAGCCACGCAATAACCATAAATCCTAGTGAAATCACTTCGTTGTTTTTCGGCGCGTTGGATAATGCGCAGAATGAGGGCTAAAAACAGAAGAATTACAAAGGCAGAACCCAAGAAGCCCCACTCCTCACCTACTGTGCAAAAGATGTAATCTGTGCCTTGCTCGGGCACAAAATTTCCTTTGGTGATAATTCCTTCCAGCAAACCGTTGCCATCAAATCCGCCCGAACCAATAGCAATTTTTGCTACGTGTGCCTGATAACCCACGCCGTGAATATCTGTTTTCTTACCAAACAACACCATGATTCGGTCTTTTTGATGGGGCTGCAACACATTTTCAAACAAAAACTGAACGCTACCAATGAATAGAATACTCACCAAAAGAGAAAACAAAACAAGATTTTTTTCGAATTTGCGCCACACATTTTCCGATGCAAAATTGACAATCAAAAAGATGCCCATCACAGCATAAAATAAGTAATTGGTGATAGCATCATTCCAGCCCACTATGAAATACAAAATATAATAGAAGAGCAATCCACCAATTAAGAAAATAGCTGTGGTGGTTTGCTTCATGTACAAGGCGTAAAGCAACAATCCTATAGAACAAATCGCCGCAACAACAGGCTGCGGTTCTACCATCAACGTAAGCGTAGCGAGCACCATCAAATAAAAGCCAACCAGCAAAATACTTCCCGAAAATCCCGAGCGGTACCACACAAAAATAAAGGCCAAATACACCAAGGCCGAACCTGTATCGTTTTGCACCAAAATGAGCACCATTGGAAACAGGATAATGGCCATGGGCATTACCTGTGTTTTAGTATCTATGTGACTCAATCGAAAAATAGCTTTACCAGTAATTATTCTACTAAATTGTCGGCCCAAATCGAGCAAAGAAGTTTCGTTAGATTTTATGTTTTGCAACGAAGAAAGATACTTCGCCAAAGCTAAGCTGGTAGCAAATTTGGTAAACTCAGAGGGTTGTAATTTAAAAGCTCCGATCTCAATCCACAAACGCGCGCCATTTACCTCTTTACCCACAATCATCACTATCACTACCAAGACCAAGCTAATACCGTAAATGAAATAGGCCGAAACAGAGAATATTTTACTCTCTAACATCAAAATCAAAAAAGCCAAAAACAGCGCCCCACCAATCCACATCAATTGTTTACCATAACGCATTTCCATATCGAAAATGCTGGCATGCGCTTCATCATACACCGCACCATAGATGTTCACCCAACCAATCAACATCAACGCAAGAAAAATTCCTACAATAACCCAGTCGATGTTACCTATTATGTCGTTACGTTTTGCCAATTTCTATTTACTTCCTTTATTAAACAAACTGTTAAAGATATCCTTATAGGGTTGAAAAACATCATATAAGATACCCCTTTTATTATAAGAGTTGGGTGATATTCCAACCAAATCTGTAGCATCAATTTCTTTGTAAGTGTTGAATAATCTGTCCCAAACAATGAAAAAATTCGAAAAATTTTTGTTGTGATATTCTTCACTAACCCCATGATGAACGCGATGAGCTAAGGGCGAAACAAAAACATATTTGCCCACCCAACCCCAGTTCGAACGAATTTCCGAATGAATTAACAAATTGTGTATTTCACTAATGACATAGTAAATAAAATAATTCTCCAAAGGCTGGCCGAAAACCACAAAGGGAATCACCTTAAAAAACTGCGCCAATGCACTATCAATAAAATGAATGCGATAATAGCTAATAGTGCTCATTTCATCTGCCGAATGATGCACCTTATGAGCGAACCACCACAATGAAAAATAATGCGAACTGCGGTGCACCCAGTAGGCCAAAAATTCGCCGAAAATAGAAACTGCAACAAATTGAAGAAGGGGTGATTCGATATAGCTGCCAAGATTGAATTGAGCAAGATCCGACACAATTCCGAATGCGAAATACCCTATCCCAAATGTAAAAATGACGGTAAAAAATTTGAAGGAGTTGGCAAGCGATAAAACGAAATAAAACACATCATTGAAGAGTGATTTAGACTTAAAAGAAATTATCTTTTTTAAAGAACACGATTGCCATCCTACCACTAAATACTCAATGCCTAAAACAAATAACACAATGCCTAAATCAATAAATACATGCACCAAAGAAATATCTACTAGAGCGAAAAGATTGTTAAAACGAAGAAGAAGAAATTGTTTTATCAATTCGGGAGATTCAATCATAGCAAAGATCTGCCCACGAAAATGAAAAAACAGAATGCTCAAAGCAAAAAATAAAATAAGTATCAAGCCGAACATCGTTCTTTTCATATCAATACTTTATTACCCCTTCTATCATACTTTTTTCCAACTCTTTTCTGCCTATCACTCCACGCAAATATTTTTCAATTACCAAACTCGCTATTGGTGCTGCCCACAAACCTCCTTTACCTGCATTTTCAACATACACCGAAATGGCAATTTTAGGATTTTCCCGTGGCGCAAAAGCAATAAAAACAGAGTGGTCTTCACCATGCGGATTTTGTGATGTTCCAGTTTTTCCGCAATAATGTAGTGTGTCTATTCTTGCTCTACCTGCCGTACCTCCCGGCTCTTCAATTACCCATTGCATGCCGTTGTGCACTATTTCAAAATGCTGCGGATCTACTAATACTTTATGCAATGAATCTCTATAATTCAACACCGAATCACCAATAGCGCGCACAATGTGCGGCGTGTAATACTTTCCTTTGTTGGCCAGAATAGCAGCTAAATTGGCCATTTGCAATGGCGTCATAGCAAACTCTCCTTGTCCAATACTCAACGAATAAACGGTTCTATAATTCCAATGTCCCTTGCCGTAGGTAGCATTATACTCTCTGGAATCGGGCACATTACCATCTTTTTCACCACGCAAATCAATGCCTAAAGGATTCCCAAAACCAAAAGAACGCACTGTCTTTTCCCAATGATTCAATCCGCTTTCTATCGAACCATCTTTGTACAAAATACTTTTCACCAACATGTAGTAGTAGGGATTACAAGAGCTTTTTACCGATTCGGGAAGGGTAAGCGGATTGGGGTGATCATGACATCCAACCAACGATTTAGTGCAAGGGTAGCGCGTGTTTTCTGTAGCAACTCCTTCTTGCAAAGCAATGGCTGCCTGCATGGTTTTTACAATAGAACCCGGAGGCTGTGTGGCAGCAATACTTCTAAAAAACAAAGGCTGACCCGCACTGTTAAAAATAGTATCGTAATTCTTGCTAAAGTATCGTCCCACCAAATCACTCGGATTATAAGTTGGTGCCGATACCATGCACAAAACTTCTCCTGTTGATGGATCGATAGCCACTATGCTTCCTCGTTTTCCATGCATCAAAGATTCTGCATATTCTTGCAAATCAGCATCGATCGACGTGTGTAAATCTTTACCTGGAAACGATTTTTGATCGAGTTCTCCATGCAAATAAGAACCTTTAATATTGTTGCTTCTATCGCGGCGTAAATTCTTAATTCCTTTAATACCACGAAGGAATTCTTCATAGTACATTTCCAATCCGCTTCGGCCGATATAATCATCGTTAACGTAGTATTTATCGCGGTGCTTGTCTTTCGGACTCACCTTTTGCATGTAGCCCAAAAGATGCGCAGCTATTGGTTTGGGGTAAGAACGCACATTTCTTCTTTGCGCAGAAAAACCTTTGAAACGATACAACTGCTCACTTATTCGAGCATAATCTTCCACACTAATTAACTCTTGAAAAACCGATTCTTTATAGCTTGCATTCGGATAAGTTTTGGCCACCTTCATTCGGCGATTGAACTCGGCTGTATCGATATTCAAAAGCTTACAAAACTCAAAGGTGTCAATTTTCACCTCTTTGGGTAAAACAATTAAATCAAAAGCAATTTGATTGTGGGCTAAAATTTTATCGTTTCTATCGTAAATCGTTCCGCGCATAGGGAACTCAATCACCACCTTTCGACCCATGTTAATGGCATCTTCACGAAAATCGGGATTCAACACCTGCAAATAAAACAAACGAAAAATGAAGATGAAAGCGATGGTAGAAAAAATACCAGTGATAATGTATTGACGATCGCTGCTACTCTTCATCGCTATTTCTCTTTTTTCTTGAAGAAGATGTATTGAATTAACACCACAAATGTTAAAGTGAAAATAGTACTGCCTATAATTTTTAAGAGCGTACTAAAAATATGACTGAATTCAAAAACCTCTATGAAACACACAATGCTATGGTGCACCAAAATTAATACTCCAGCGTAAGTTAAATATCTCCTAAAATCGAAATAATAAAGATTGGGTTCAAATGAATCGTTTTTACTTTCCAGAGAGGTAGTAGTGCTCAACATAAAATGACGCATGTAAGCCAAAGGTAAACAGGCTGCTGCATGCACTCCACCCGAATCAGAAAATATATCTACAGTGATGCCACCTACAAAAGCCAATAAAAGCAGCAAGGCGCGATTGGTATCACTCGGTAAAATAAGCAGAAATAAAACGTAAGGATATGCATTTAAAAAACCCGAAATATGCACACGATTAAAAACGAGCACTTGTGCCACTATAAGCAACACAAAAATGAGCACATATCGTGGTAATTTCTCAATCATTTTGAAACTTGGTTTGCAATGAATCCTTTTGTTCTTTCATTAAATCGCGCACCACAAAAACATGGTCGATGATATTAAAATCTAAGAATAATTCTATGGTTACATCTTGCGATTGTCCTTCATCTGCAAGCCTTGCCATCAAAACTTTTCCAACAGGAATTCCGCCGGGAAAAGAATTAGAGTATTCGGTAGTCACTACAGTATCGCCTTTCACCACTTTTGCTGTTAAAGGCACATCTTTTAGCAAGGCTGTGCGGTAGTTGTAGTCGAGATTATTCCATCTAAGAAAGCCTACATTTCTGGTTGATTTCAATTTGCAAGAAAGCTCGGTTTTACTATGTAAAATCGACATCACCGAAGCATAATCAGGTGTTACACCATTTACCACACCTACAATTCCATTTACGCCTACAACTGCCATGTTTTCCTTAATGCCGTCGTTACTTCCCTTATCAATAGTTAAAAAGTTATTGGGCTTATGCGTAGTTAAATGAATTACGCGTGCCGAAACATAAGTATATTGCTGCTTGTAAAGTGTGTCGTTAATCGTAGCATAAGATGTATCGCGCAATCGCAATGCACTTAAGGTTTGTGATTTTAGCTTTGCCAATGAATCGGCCAACAACTTATTCTTTTCTCTTAAATCTAAATAGCCCGAAAAATTGTCAATGGTTTCATAGGTATTTCCTGATACCGAAGAAGCTGAACTGATAAATGAAGAGCGCTGAAAAGCATTGTGCTGAATAGCAAAGAAAAGTGCAGTAATTTCTAGTAAAAGAAAAAGGAGGAATAAATGATTTTTATAGAGAAGTGCAAATAAGTTCTTCATTTAATTAAGAGTTCAATGTTCAATGTTCAAAGTTCAATGTTAGCTAACTTTGAACATTGAACTTTAAACATTGAGCTCATTCTTATTTGATAAGGAATGGGAATCTATCGAAATTTTTCAAAGCAATTCCTGTTCCTCTTGCCACCGCTCTAAGCGGATCTTCGGCAACGTGCACTGGCAACTTTGTTTTTTTAGAAATACGTTTGTCTAATCCTCTTAGCAAAGAACCACCACCAGCTAAATAAATACCTGTGCGGTAAATATCGGCAGAAAGTTCAGGAGGAGTCATCTCTAAAGCACTCAAAATAGCGGCTTCAATCTTAGAAATCGATTTATCTAAACAGTGTGCAATCTCTGAATATGAAATGGTGATTTCCTTAGGAATACCAGTCATTAAATCTCTTCCGTGAACAGCGAAATCAGGTGGCGGATTATCCAATTCAGCCAAAGCAGAACCTACTTCAATTTTAATTCTTTCTGCTGTTCTTTCTCCTACTAAAATGTTGTGCTGACGACGCATGTAATCTTCAATATCTTGCGTGAATTCATCACCCGCAACACGAATAGATTTGTCGCAAACAATACCACCCAAAGCGATAACGGCGATTTCACTTGTACCACCACCAATGTCAATTACCATGTTACCCATTGGTTCTTCCACGTCGATACCAATACCAATCGCAGCAGCCATAGGTTCTTGAATCATACGCACTTCTTTTGCTCCGGCATGCTCGGCAGAATCTTTTACTGCGCGGCGCTCCACCTCGGTGATACCTGAAGGAATACAGATTACCATACGAATGTTGCTCGGACCGAACATTCTGCGTTTGTTCACATTAATCATTTTAATGAAGCCACGAATCATCTCCTCGGCAGCTTTAAAGTCGGCAATTACACCATCTTTTAGCGGACGAATAGTTTTGATATTCTCGTGCGTTTTACCGTGCATTTGCATCGCTCTTTTTCCAATCGCTTGCACCTCACCAGTAATTCTGTTCATCGCTATAATCGAAGGTTCATCCACCACCACTTTATCGTTTTCGATAATTAGCGTGTTGGCTGTTCCTAAGTCGATGGCAATTTCTTGCGTTAAAAAGCTAAATAAGCCCATAAATTTTAGTTTAATGTTCAGTATTCAATGTTCAATGTTCTAGGGCAGCTTATTCAGCTAACTTTGAACATTAAACTTTAAACATTGAACTTATTTTAATGTTTAAAATGTCTAATTCCTGTCATCACCATCGCTACATTGTTTTTGTTGCAGTAGTCGATAGACTCTTGATCTTTTATAGAACCTCCTGGTTGAATCACCGCAGTAATTCCAGCATTTTTCGCCAATTCCACACAATCAGGGAAAGGGAAAAAAGCATCCGATGCCATTGAAGCACCTTGCAAACTGAAGCCAAACTCATTGGCTTTAACAACCGCCTGACGCAGCGCGTCAACACGTGAAGTTTGTCCGGTACCACTTGAAATCAATGTATTGTCTTTCGCGAAAACGATGGTATTCGATTTCGTGTGTTTGCAAATTTTTGCTGCGAATAATAAATCGGCAATTTCTTGTTCTGTTGGTTTTCTATCGGTAACCGGAGTTAAGTCGGTAGCCGTTTCCATCACTGAATCTTTGTCTTGTTCCAACACACCATTCAATGCAGTACGCACTGTTTTTTTGCTTAAGGCAACTGGTTTTTGAATTAAGATGATTCTATTTTTCTTCGCTTTCAATATTTCTAAAGCAGCATCTTCGTAAGCCGGAGCGATAACTACTTCAAAGAAAAGTTTACTGATTTCTTCTGCACTTGCTGCATCGATTTTAGCATTGGTAATTAACACGCCACCAAAAGCAGAAACTGGGTCGCCAGCTAAGGCAACTTTCCATGCTTCTAAAACAGTCGCACGAGTAGCAACTCCACAAGCGTTGTTGTGTTTCAAGATAGCGAAAGTAGTGTCTTTAAATTCTGCGATAAGATTCACCGCAGCATCAACATCTAACAAGTTGTTGTACGATAATTCTTTTCCTTGCACTTGCTCGAACATGTCTTCTAGCTTGCCATAGAAAATTCCCTTTTGATGAGGATTTTCGCCATAACGCAACACTTTCGCCGATTGAATTGACTGTTTCAAAACAGGCTCTTCATCGTTGTTGAAGTAGTTGAAAATTGCAGTGTCGTAATGAGAACTAACGTTGAAAGCCGCTTTAGCCAAAGCTTTACGGTCTTCCAAGTCTGTATTTCCTTGTTTGTCTTTCAACAAAGAAAGCAAGGTTGGATATTGCTCTTTTGAAGGAACAATCACCACGTCTTTATGATTTTTAGCTGCTGCACGAATCAAAGAAATTCCACCGATGTCGATTTTCTCGATGATGTCGGCATGTGATGCGCCAGAAGCTACAGTTTTTTCGAAAGGATATAAATCAACAATTACCAAATCCAAAGCAGGAATCTCGTATTGCTCTAACTGTGCGATATCCGATTGCAATTCTCTTCTGCCTAAAATTCCACCAAAAACTTTAGGATGCAAAGTTTTCACTCTACCACCTAAAATCGAAGGATAAGAAGTTAAATCTTCCACTGGCACCACAGAGATGCCCAATTCTTCAATAAAAGTTTGTGTTCCGCCTGTAGAATAAATGGTTACCCCCAAACGATTTAACTCACGAACAATGGGTTCTAGATTATCCTTATCAAATACGGAAATCAACGCCCCTTCAATTTTTCTTAACTCACTCATTTTTAAATTGCTGTCTTTGTTGAAAATACTGTGCGAAGCTACGAAAATAGCACGGGGCATCTCAATTAAAACACGGGTATTTTAAGGGCTGTTGAAAAGTTTTGGGAATTGTTGATTTCTCGAGGCAGATGAGAGTAATTTCACCTAGCACGTCATTGCGAAAATTTTGTACTCCTAATTTCTGAATGTTGAAATTCCCTTTTGGTGGCGGGAGATTCAGTAGTTTTTGTTTCATTAAAGTAACACGCGAGTAACAACATTTGCCATAAATAAAAAAAATAGGCTTTTAGTTTTAATTCTATTCGTTACTGCTCATTACCTAATATATCAAAGAAACACTACCCATAATATAAGCAATTTATTTCAATTCCTCAAAATGTTGGATTTATTCGTCAAAGAGACGTCTTTAAACGTCATTAACGTCAACTCTATTCAGTGGGGGGTATCGATTATCAGGTAATTAACGTTTTTACAGTGAAGGATGCGTCGTGAAATAAGCAATATCGTTTCCTTTTTTTCTGCGATCATTTATATTTAAAGCATTAACAAAATCAACATTCGTCATTATAAATTTATGATTCGTCGATGTTTTTTTTATTTATCGTTTTTGGAAACCAGAAAAAACAAATAGCTTTGCAGCTTACTACTAAAAAATTAACTTTTATGAAATCTTTTCTATTATCCATCGCCACTTTCGGTGTTATTGGAATTTCTAATGCTCAGCAAGAAATCGAACTTCAAATTACAAGTTCTTGGGGTGGAGGGTATTGTGCTAATGTTGTGGTAACACCAACTGTTGCAATAACTGATTGGGGAGTAACAATGAGTTTCGCTGGAACACTAACGAGCCAATGGAGTGGTAATTTTGCAGTAAATGGTTCAGGCACACAATTAACCGTAACGCCAGGTGTTGCTAATGTTCCGATTAATTCAACTTATACTGCTGGATTTTGTGTATCAAATCCAACAAATCAATTACCTGCAATTATTAGTTCTTACTTAACTCCTGTATCAGCATACGGTAATCAAATTTGGATTTCTGAGAACAATAAATACTTTACAAATCCAGAGAAAAACTACCCAGTAGGAATCGGCACAACTAATCCTCAAGCAAAGCTTCATGTAAATGGGGATGTCAAAGTAGATGGCTCTCTTAATCTTGGTAATCAGGGAGTTAAATTTGCTGATGGAACAATTCAGCAAACCGCCGTTGTAATAACAAACAATACATTACAAACCGAAAACATCAAAGTTGCCAATAATATCACTATTGAAAATGGAGGTGTTACAAATTTCAAAGTCCTTCCTAATGGTCAGATGTATGCAAGAGCAGTAAGAGTCACCGTAAATAATTTCCCCGATTATGTTTTTGATTCTTGCTATACGCTAATGAGTTTAGATTGCGTTGATAGCTATATTCAAGCAAACCATCATTTACCAAATGTTCCATCAGCTAGTGAAGCTGAGGCAAATGGAATTGACGTGGCTGAAATGAATAAAATTCTCCTTATGAAAGTGGAAGAATTGACACTTCATTTGATTGAATTAAATAAAGAAATAGAAGAACTTAAAAAACAGAAATAATGAAAAAGAATTATATAATTTTTCTTTTGTCATTATTGGCTGTCAGTTTGTTTTCTCAAGATTATAGAACAATCAATGACAAAACAATTGAAATAGACGAAAATGATAATTATAGTGACATTTTCAATGACGAATTTTATGAGGAAGATCATACATTCAAGCGCGTAATTGAATTTGATTTTGAGTTCCAAGATGGAACAAACTACGACTTAACAGGTACTTCTGATGAAAAGTATCAGTTGTACTGGAATAAAGCTGTAAAGTTGGAAGTTCAACAAAACAATGCTACAAAGAATAGCATTAGAATGGGCTGGAGATACAGACCTGATATTGCAAAATTTGAGCTGGGTTTTTACGGACACCTGAACCATCTGCAAGGAATTTATGGAAATGAAGCTGGAAGAGAATTTCGCTCATTAGATGTTTTTGTAAACCAGTATGAAATATTCCATGTAGAAATGGTTTTAAGTAAGGCCGGCTATTATGTCCGAGTAAAAGACAGAGCGGTTCATGTACGTAGAGATGTCTTTTCATGGGATCAAGATGATGGAGAAGATACTCAAGTTAGGCTTAGTGCATATTATGGGGATGTCAACGGCTTGGATGAGCTTTGGTGGTTATTGACACCCAACGAACAGGACGATGAAAAAATAAAAAACTATGAAGCTGAAGAAGATATGCACTTCAAAGTTTCAAATATAAAAGTTGATAGGGAATCGTATTGGACAAATGAGCAACATCACCATGCACCTACATTAAGCTTTTTGAATACAGTATTTTATGGAAGCGACAACCTTACATATACTGCTTCAAATCAGATCAGCCTGAGTGTAAGCATGGAAGGTGGTTGGGATTATGCTCGCTTACCATATTCTTATGAAAATTCAGGTTCATCATTCACTGTGTTTCAGCCCGGTTCAAATGTTTATATGTATGCTGATGACATTATTGTAAATCCCGGAACTGTTTTAAATGGTAACGAAAATCATTTAATAGGAACAGTAACATACGCTCCTCCAATGATGGCTGCCGCTGAAGAACAAACTATTTCTTATGAAGACACATCTGCATCCGCAGAAACAACAACTTCAAAAATAGCTAACAAAACCGGTGCAATGATAACCAAAACAGAAACTCAAAATGGAGAAACAATTGACTATGTTGAGTTCATGCAGGATATAGAAAGAAAATTGTCCGTAAACTCATATCCAAATCCTACCCGTGGCAATATTACTTTCGATATCAGCAGTACGACAGATTATAACCTTCAGATTGTTGATTTATCAGGTAGAGTTATTTATGATTCAGGAAATATTAATTTTGGAACATCAACATTAAATACCGACATAAGCCATTTAGCAGATGGATTTTTCCTTTGTACAATTAAAAATAAAAGTGGAGAAACCACAACATATAAAATAATCAAACGATAATGCATGGATTCAGCAATTAGCCTTAAAAAATTTCTCTACTGTTCCCTATTCTTTATATTATTCGCATCTAATGAGAGTTTTGCACAAGATACCGTTATGCAAAAGCGCAATAGTATCGGTATCGAAGTTGGACATTTTCTCTTGGAACCCTCAATTTACTTTCAACAAGACAGAGGAAGATGGCTTTACCAGTTGAAAGTAGGATATACTCCGGGGAACTATGAATGGGGAAATGGATTAAATGGGAATGGCTATGTTGTCGGAGGTGAGATTGATTTCAAATTAAACAAAAGAAAAAACTTCCCATATTATGCCGCAGGATTTTATCATTCTTATGTATTTATTGATTCCACAGTTATAGCAGATGAAATGAAAGCAGAAAGCTATAGATATGAAGGCACTTACTTTGGCTTACGTCAAGCTCTTGGGTATCAATGGAATTTTAAATATTGGAATCTATCTATTGCGGCAGGAGCAAACTTATTCCACTACAATAGTGCAACAACTAATAAGCAGTACTTATTTCTTTCCCCTGTTCTTACTCCAGAAGATATGTCTAATGAAACAGATAATGGTTGGCGAGTTTTGCCCACATTAAGTTTTGCATTGGGGTATAGGTTTTAGATCAAACAAAAATAGCCATCCTACATTGGATGGCTATTTTGTTTTAAAAGAGTAATATATAAACGGAAGTTAAAACAGTCTCCGTTTTTCTTTTGATAGAAAAAACAATGAGATGGTTATAATATATTTCTCGGTTCTTTCATTGATTTTTCAAGTAATTGCGTTGAGAAAACTTGAAATTCCGTTCCCCGTGGATGGTATCGGTTTTTCGTTTGGATTTTAATGTCCAGGAATTCATACCAGCGCGCCTTGTTGTGGTAAATATCCAGGTAGAAGGATATTTGTCCGTTACTCAATTGTTTTTCTCTCAATTTCACACCCATAACTCATGGTTTTTAAGGTTAATAATTCACCCTTTGATGCAATATCCACACAGGAAATCACATTCATTGGGTTCATGAAGGTTCATGTAAGTCTTTGGGTATATTTGGGTAACAAGCGAGTAACAAAATCTCCCAAAAAAGGCCGATTTAAGCCAAAGCAGATAGAAAGCGGATTTCAGCAAACCCTTTGTTTACTTATGCTTTGCGGAGTTTGTCTGAGTCGGGGTACTTTAACGAAAATTTTGTACTCAAAATTAAAGCAATCTTATCCATTTTTGCTCAAGAAGTCACAATATAAAGTAATCCTAATCCAATTAATCCAGCGATTATTATCATGCCTCCTATTACAGCTGACGCATATTTATTGCGTTGCTTATCAGTATTTTCTAAAGAATTTGGTCTCCTACTAAAAGTCAATATTAAACCCAGTAATCCGCAAGGAAAAAGACTCAAAAAAAATAAGGCTAAGAATGTAGCATCTGTATATTCTTCAGTTAAAACAAATAACAGTAAAAACAAGAATGGAAGCAAATAAAGGCCTGCGATATATTTATAAATTGGCATACTTAAAGGTAAAAAATATTGCTGTAATAAGATTGCTTCAATTTTGGGTACAAAATTTTCGCAATGACGAAATGCGCTTGAAGCGTTCGGAAGAAATGAGCCATTGGTTAAATCTCACAAACCTTCCTCACTGTCCTCTCCACCCCTTCATTATTATTGTCAAACTCAGTCACAAAATTAGCTACCTCAACAATCTGTGGATGCGCATTTTTCATCGCATAAGAATGCTTCGCCGATTTCATCATTTCAAGATCATTGAGATAATCGCCAAAAACCATTGTTTCGTCGAAGGAAATTCCTAAATCTTTTTGCACTTTAGCTATCGCCGTTCCCTTGTTGGCAGAGAGATGTGTGAAGTCGAGCCAAATTTTAGTAGCTAACGCAATTTGATATTCTTTTTCGCAAACTTGAAAATGAATGCGGTGTTTTTCTGCTCCGCTGAAATCGCAAATAGTGACTTTTAAAACATCGTCTTCAACTTCGAACAAATCATTTACAATTTTGAGTCGGCTATAGTATTTTCGTGCTTCAGATAAGAAGCGAGAATCGGCACTTTCGGTATACGCAGAATTCTTTCCACACACAATCATGTGCGACCCTTTCAACCTTTTACCAATTTCTATAAGTCGGGCTGTTTCTGCTTTTCCTAAAGCATTTACAAAAATTTCTTTGCCTTGATAACTGGCATAAGTACCATTTTCAGCTATGAAAAGAGTGCGTTCTTTAATGCGATCGAACTTCTCTAAAAGGTTGTGAAACTGACGGCCACTGGCGATAGAAAATAAAATGCCTTTCGCGTGAATGGCCTGCTCTGTCTCCCAAAAGATGGGCGACAGGGTTTTTTCGTCGTTGAGTAAAGTGCCGTCTAAATCGGTGATGATGAGCTTGATCATGAAGAAAGTTAAAAGTAAAAAGCAATAAGCCAAAAAACCAACTATTTCGCCAGCTCCAAGGTAAGTTTACTATCTGCATCGATATTGGTTAGTGTATCTAAAGCAAAACCATAAAAAGCAGCGTCATTTGCCTTTGCCTTAATTTCTAAAACACTTCTTCCCATCTCTAAGTTCTTACTGTCAAAGGCTTTAAGGACCAATGATTTTTTAAAGTCTTTAGAAAAAATCAAGTATGTGTTCACCAAATTATCGTGCCCGCCATTGATTGATTTTAACTCTATTTTTCCTAAAGAAACCCCTTCCTGTGCTAATTCTTGAGCTGCATCAATTTTGATTTCAAAAGTCTCATCCACTCCCGTAGACACCCCTTTACTGAACTCACCAACTGTTTTCCCTACTATTTCCCCACCTGCATTAATGGTTTCTTTGGCTTTCTCCTTGGTTTCTGAACAAGAAAAAAAGTAAAATACGACAGTAAAAATTAGAAGTAACTTTCTCATACTATTATCGGGTAATTTATTTATTCTAACGTAGCACCCATAGTGGTGTAAACATTCTGCACATCATCATCTTCCTCAATCTTTTCAATCAATTTATTTACATCTTCTTCTTGTTCTGCGGTAAGCTCTTTGGTAACATTTGGAATACGCTCGAAACCAGAAGTAATAATTTCAATTCCACGTTTTTCAAGTTCTCCTTGAATGGCACCGAAGCTTTCAAACGGACCGTAAATCAATATTCCATCTTCTTCCACGAAAACTTCTTCTGCGCCAAAATCAATCAATTCCAACTCTAGTTCCTCAGCATCTAAGCCGTCTTTTTTGATTTTGAAAGTACAGTTATGGTCGAACATAAACGCCACAGAACCTGTAGTACCAAAAGTTCCGCCACATTTATTGAAATAGCTTCTTACGTTGGCTACGGTGCGCACGTGGTTATTGGTTGCTGTTTCTACTAACACCGCAATACCGTGCATGGCATAACCTTCGTACACTATCTCTTTGTAATCACTAATATCTTTATCTGATGCGTTTTTAATAGCGCGCTGCACATTATCCTTAGGCATGTTTGCAGCCTTAGCATTTTGTATCAAAGCACGCAAACGCGAATTCCCTTCAGGATCGGGTCCGCCTGCTTTAACCGCCATAGTGATATCTTTACCAATACGAGTAAAGGTTTTGGCCATTGCGCCCCAACGTTTAAACTTTCTTGCCTTACGGAATTCAAATGCTCTTCCCATGATTTTCTTTTTTTGAGTGGCGCTAAGATAATAAATGTTTGATTTTTTAGAAATGTACTTCGTAGGGGCGTCCGTCAGCTGACGGACGCCCATCCGACATAAATAAAAAGGGCGAGCGCAGCTCGCCCCTACGAGAAAAATTGGTAATATTGATTCATGGAGAAATTTACTTTTAAAAAGAGTGAGAAATTAAAGAGTAGAAAAATCATTACTCAACTCTTTGAAAAAGGCAACGTTGTTCCTTGTTATCCTTACAAAGCATTGTGGTTAAAAGATGATTTGCTTTCTTCCTCTCCCGTTCAATTGTGCATTACCGTTCCTAAACGCTCTTTCAAAAGAGCGCACGACCGCAACTACATCAAACGAAAAATAAGAGAGGCTTACAGAAAAAATAAATCGACTTTGTATGCTGCGCTTGAAAAAAAAGAACTGAAAGTAGCGCTATTGTTGATTTACACCGCGAAAGAAGATATCTCAGCAGAAATATTGGAAGAAAAATTAATTAAATTAATCGGCCAACTCAATGAAACTATTGCGTAAAATAGCATTGAAAATATTGATTGGCTTTGTGCGTTTGTATCAAGGTATGATTTCGCCTTATTTAGGTGCAAAATGCCGATACGAGCCCACTTGCTCTACTTACGCCATAGAAGCTTTAAATAAACATGGCGTTTTAAAAGGAGGTTGGCTGAGCACCAAAAGAATTTGTAGTTGTCACCCTTGGGGAGGAAAAGGTTTTGACCCAGTGCCGTAGAAAGTAAAAAGATAAAAGTTAAAAGACAAAATATGAAAAGAAAAATATTTTTAGTGGTCTCAGCAGCAGTAATGTTGATTACCGTTGCTTTTACCAACAACACCGACCAATTTGAATTATCAAAAAACCTGGATGTTTTCGCTTCTCTTTATCGTGAACTCAACACGCGCTATGTAGACGAAACCGACCCCGGTAAATTAATGAAAACAGGTATCGATGCCATGCTGGAATCACTAGATCCTTACACCAATTATTATCCCGAATCGGAAATTGAAGATTATAAATTTATGCAAACCGGACAATACGGTGGTATTGGTTCTATGGTGCATAAAATTGGTGATTATTGTGTTATTTCTGAACCGTACGAAGGTTTCCCAGCCTACAAATCGGGTTTACGCGCTGGCGACAAAATATTGGAAATTAACGCTGTTTCAGCCAAAGGAAAAAATGTAAGCGACCTCAGCAAAATATTAAAAGGCGAACCTGGTAGCAAAGTGAAACTGAAAATTGAACGTCAGGGAAAAGAAATGGATTTTGAAATTACTCGTGAAGAAATTCAAGTGAAATCGGTTCCGTATTACGCTATGCTAGATAAAGGAATAGGCTATATTAAACTTAGCAGTTTTACTGAAAAGGCTGGAAAAGAAGTGCGTGAAGCGTTGCAAGATTTATCGAAAGACAATCAATTGAAGGGATTGATTTTCGACTTAAGAGGCAATCCAGGCGGACTCCTTCGCGAATCTATCGATATTGTAAATTACTTTGTAGATAAAGGAACTGCCGTGGTGGAAACCAAAGGAAAATACAAAAACACATCTGAAGTGAGAAAAACTTTAAATGCTCCCATCAACACTCAACTTCCACTCACGGTTCTAGTTGATGGTGGATCTGCTTCAGCATCAGAAATTGTTAGTGGTAGCCTACAAGATTTAGATAGAGCGGTGGTTATCGGACAAAAAACATACGGTAAAGGATTGGTGCAAGGCACCTACAACCTTAGCTACAACGCAATGTTAAAAGTGACTATCGCTAAATATTACACTCCTAGCGGTAGATGTATTCAAAAGATAGATTATGGTCACCGCGACGACAAAGGGAAAGCCATTAAAATTGCCGATTCACTGAAAACTACCTTCAAAACAAAAAATGGCAGAGAGGTGATTGATGGTGATGGTGTTAAACCCGATATTGAAATAGAAAAAGAAAAAGGCAATCCGGTTTTGGGCGCCCTGATTGAAAAAAATCACATCTTCAATTTCGCAACTGAATATCGCGCTGCACACGAAAGTATTACTACAGCTAAAGAATTTAAAGTAAGCGATGAATTGTTCAATGAATTTGTAGCTTATTTAAAAGACAAAGACTATAGCTACAATACCAGCAGCGACAGGCTGCTAAACGAGTTTAAGAAAACTGCAGGCGATGAAAAATATATAGATGCTGTAAAAGAAGAATACGAAGCTCTGCACAAAAAATTACAAGCACAAAAAAACAGCGATTTAGTACTCTTTAAAGATGAAATAAAACAAATGCTTAAAGAAGAAATTGCCAGCAGATATTATTACCAGAAAGGTAGAGCCGAAGCAGGTTTGTCGAACGATAAGTTCATCGATAAGGCAGTGGAAATTCTATTGACTCAAGAAAAATACAACGCTCTTTTAAATCCCTCGGCCAAATAATACGTAACACCCCGCATGACAATTTCAAAAGCTAGCAAATATTTATACATTTTAGGACTGTGCGTATTCGCTGCTTCATTGCCCTTGTCGAAAACTTTTCTCACGCTTTCTCAAATTGCGCTAGCACTAGCCTGGCTAATGCATACCAACTATAAAGAAAAACGAGAACTGCTTATTCAAAACAGAATATTGTGGTGGTTTCCAGCCCTTTTTCTTTTGCATTTTGCCTTCCTCTGCAACACCGAAAATTTTGAATATGCCTGGCGAGATATAGTAATTAAGGCTCCCCTTTTTGTAGTTCCATTTATATTGGCTTCCATGCCAAAACCTACGCGCAAACAATTGTGTTGGGTGATCGCTATCTTCATTGCAGCTGTGGTTTCTGTTTCTTTAATTGGTATAAGCATGTATATTTTAGGTGAATGGAACTACATCGAAAAAGTAGCCAATTATCGCAATCTATCTCCTTTTGTATCTCATATTCGCTTTAGTTTAATGGCTGTCTTTGTTATCACTCTGTTGGTTTTTGGCTACAAAGAAAAATTTGTATCGCTTTGGCTAGCGCTACCCATAGCTATTACCGTAGTTTTGCATCTTATTATCATGGAAGCCATTACTGGCATTGGTATTTTACTCATCATTGGTTTGCCGCTTTTTATGAAACTTATGGGATGGCGCTACAAAAAAGATGGTGCTAAAATTTTATATATCTCGAGCATACTAGCCGCCGTGGTAGCTTTTTTTATTATGTATGAAGCCAAAGATATTTTTATAGCCAAAGATGATAGAATGGCTTCTTTACAAAAAACCGCTCAAGGCAACGAGTACTTTAACGATGAAATGAATACTGCCAAAGAAAATGGCTATTACATTCACCGCTACATTTGCTTTAAAGAACTACATGAAGAATGGAACAAAACAAGTAAAATTAAATTCACCAGTCTCAATACTAAAGAAGAACAATACTTAGAGGGTATCTTGATCAGGTACTTAACCTCTCTAGGATATAAAAAAGATGCTGCCGGGGTGCGAAAATTAAGTACAGAAGACATTGCTTTTATAGAAGCTGGTGAGGCGAATGCAAGCAACGCAAGAATGAATCCGGTGCGCAAAAGAATTCGAGAACTTCTTTGGGAAACCGATGCTTACATAGCCAATCCTTCGCCTAGTGGAAATTCTCTTACCCAGAGGTTTGTGTTTTGGAAAACCGCACTAGACATAGTTGAAACTTATCCGCTCACTGGCGTGGGCACAGGCGATGTTCAAGACGCTTTCGATAAACAATACGATATCAATGCTTCTCCTTTAAACAAAGAGCATCGTTTGCACACACACAATCAGTACATTACGTTTTGGGTGAGTTTTGGGGTTTTCGGACTATTCTTCTTCCTTACTATGATTGCCCATTTTTACCTATTTGGCAATCGATTGGAATTTAGATTCGTAGCACAAATGTTCGCCATTATTATGATCTTATCTATGATTACCGAAGATACTCTCGAAACACAAGCAGGAGTATCACTTTTTGTGTTTTTCTTCTCTCTGTTTTGGACTCGCCAAAGCGCCGAGGAATAAGAGAAAAAGTATTATGGTATAAAAATTGTCAAAAAATAATTGCTGCTTTCATAAAGCATTTATAATTTAACCCTCAAAGGACTCAAAATGCTAAAGCAAAGTTTACAACAGAAGCTACTTCAGAAGATGTCACCTCAGCAGATTCAATTGATGAAGCTGTTACAACTTCCTACCATTGCATTGGAGCAAAGAATCAAAGAAGAAATAGAACAAAATCCGGCTTTAGAAGATTCATCCGACAGCAATGATGATGATGCCGACGACAATTCTTTCGACGACGAAACACCAGAAGGAGATAGCAGAGACGATTTCGATTTATCTGAATACATCTCAGATGACGACGAACCCGCCTATAAATACCAAGCCAACAACTATAGCTCAGATGATGAAGAACGTGAAATACCTATTTCAATGGGACAATCGTTTCAAGAGCTTTTGCTTACTCAACTTGGTTTACAAGATATTGACGACCATGCTTACATCGTAGCAGAAAATCTAATTGGTAATCTAGATGAATCGGGTTATTTAAGCAGAGAAATTTCTTCCATTGTTGACGACTTGGCTTTCACTCAAAATATCTCCACCACCGAAGATGAATTGAAAGTGTTGTTGAAATTAATTCAATCTTTCGACCCTCCAGGCGTTGGTGCGCGCAACCTACAAGAGTGTTTGTTGTTGCAAATCAAAAGAAAAAACAGAGCTACACCATCGATAGTAATGGCCGAAATTCTATTGGATAAATACTTCGATGAATTTTCAAAACGCCACTTCGACAAGATTTTAAAGAAATTAGAAATCACCGAAGAATCACTAAAAAGCGCTGTAAACGAGATTTTAAAGCTGAATCCTAAACCAGGAAACTCAGCCAACGAATCGCAACGCACCGCACAAAGCGTTATTCCCGATTTTATTTTAAACAGCAACGACGGCAATTTAGAGCTTTCGCTTAACTCACGTAATGCGCCAGAACTGAAGATTAGTCGAATGTTCACCGAAATGCTTAAAACTTACAGCGACAACAAAAAAGGGGCCGATAGAGAGCAGAAGGATGCTGTAATGTTTGTTAAACAGAAATTAGATTCGGCAAAATGGTTTATCGATGCGATTAAACAGCGTCAAAACACCTTACTTTTCACCATGCAAGCTATCATCGATTACCAAAAAGAATACTTTCTTACAGGCGATGAAACCAAGCTGAAACCAATGATTTTAAAAGACATTGCTGAGAAAGTGGGCGTTGACATTTCTACTGTATCTCGTGTGGCGAATAGCAAATACATACAAACTTCATTTGGTACTTTATTAATTAAATCTTTCTTCTCTGAATCCTTGCAAAACGACAGCGGCGAAGAGGTGTCGACTAAAGAAATCAAAAAGATTTTACAAGAATGCATCGAAGCAGAAGATAAAAAAGACCCGCTTACCGACGACGCCTTAATGAAAGTGTTAAAAACAAAAGGCTACAACATCGCAAGAAGAACAGTGGCCAAATACCGCGAACAGTTAAACATTCCTGTTGGACGATTAAGAAGAGAAATTTAATGGAAGAGAAAGTAGCAATTCACGCACCCTTCGCTAAACTTCTCTCGTATCTCCTACATCCCTTGTTCATGCCTTTTTATGGCTTACTGCTTTTGTTTTTTAGCAATCGCTTAAATGGCTTTAATTATTACGCTAGCGAGGAAAGTGCGAAAGCCAACTTACAATTGTTTTTATATGTTTTCACCTTCACTTTAATTATTCCTTTAGGTTTTGCTTATTACTTAAAAAGAAGCGGAAAAATAGCTTCCTTAGAAATGGAAAAAAAAGAAGACAGGCAAATACCCTTCTTGATCACAGCCATTTCATATTTCCTGGGTTTTATTATAATTCAACGAGAAATTGGCAGCATAATTCACCCCTTTGTCATCTGGATTTTAGTAGGCGCAGAACTGGGCATTATCGCCACTTTAATCATCTCACTATTTTGGAAAATTAGCATTCACATGATTGGTATAGGCGGTATCGTGGGTATCAGTATCTTAATGATGAAAATGAATATGCAGTGGGACAACTATCTATACTCCTCAATACTCATTGCCGGACTTCTAGGCTACGCGCGCTTACGGTTAGAGGCACATACTTTCTTGCAAGTGCTGGTGGGTTTCTTGATTGGAGTGCTTTCCGAAGCTATTTTTCTATTGGCGTAAATCATCAACGCTGCAAAACCACACTATCTTTCCAATGCTGCACCGTTCCATCTTCATGAAAATATTCGGCATACAACACATAAATTCCTGCGGGAAGTAAATTGTTACTGTCATCAGTTCCATCCCATTGAAATTCGCCTTTTGTACTAAGGAAAAAATCGCTGATTAAAATTTTCATCAACGCGCCAGAAGCATCGTAAATATTGATGGTTGACTTGTATCCTGCTTTATCCAATTGATAATGAATAAGCGCAAAATCTCTGTGTCCGTCTTGATTGGGTGTAAGCACTTTATCTTGCAAATAGAAATCATTGCAGCTTGCAACATCTTGTAAATACTGAGAATTGGGCAAACCAGGCGTTGCCCAGCCAATATCTTGCGCGGCAGAATGCCACAAAGTAGAATTCGGATTGATTCGTTCTAGTGAAATTCCATCTACAGCATCCAACAAAATATCGTGCATTTTTTCGCTGTACTGAAATTCATCTACCACGATTCCATTTGGCCACAATAACACAATATTTCCTGCATCGTTGTTCAAAGATGGAAGTGCAGAAATTTCAAAAATTCTCTTTTCATCATGCGTAGGATAATTCTGCAAGATGTTGTTTTTGTCTGTGGTGAACACTGCATATTCATCAGGAAACAGAAAAAACGGATGTGGAGAAATTTCATCGGCTGCATTTAAAAATCCTTTGTCGTCGCGAGATGAAAAACGCAGTTGAGATAAATCGATCACCCTGTTTGAACGATTGAATAATTCTACAAAATCG
>CAMBXP010000037.1 GCA_945871895.1 Chryseobacterium gleum
ACTATGCTCATCATTACTGTGGTTGTCATCCTGAGGTACCCCGAAGGAACTATTGTCCTACATGTTTCTTTTGGAGATTTTACCCCAACAAAATCTTCATTGTTTGTGCCGATGTCGTTCCATCTCCATAAGGATTTACAGCATTCGCAACGCTTGTATAATAAGCCTTATCATCTATCAATTTGATGGTTTCTTTTACAATCACTTCGGTATTTGTTCCCACTAATTTAGCTGTTCCTGCATCAACTCCTTCGCTGCGTTCTGTTACTTCACGCAACACCAAAACTGGTTTTCCTAGGCTTGGTGCTTCTTCTTGAATTCCACCCGAATCGGTTAAAACCAAATACGATTTGTTCAACAACCAAATGAGGTAAGGATAATCCAAAGGCGTAATTAATTTGATGTTTTTTTCTGTTAGATATTTGTGTGCGTTTTCTTTGATGTTCGGATTTAAGTGAACAGGATACACGATTTCCATATCGGGATATCTCTTGGCAATTTGATTCACCGCATCGCAAATGTGCTTGAATGGCTCACCAAAACTTTCTCTTCTGTGGCAAGTCAGCAAGATAATTTTTTTGTTGAAATCAATGCCTTCAAAATGTTTGAAGAATACATTTTGATCTAATGATTCCACTTTTTTGATGCCCGCTAAAAGCGCATCGATCACCGTGTTTCCAACGATGTGAATATTTTCTTTTATTCCTTCAGCGCGAAGGTTGTCGGCTGATTTAGGTGTGGGACAAAAATGCCATTCGGCAATTCTCGATGTGAGAATTCTGTTCATCTCCTCGGGAAAAGGAGAGTAGATATCGCCACTTCTCAAACCTGCTTCAATATGAACTACTTTAATTTTTTGGTAGAAAGCGGCCATCGCGCCAGCCATAACTGTGGTGGTATCTCCTTGCACAAAGACGTAATCAAATTGTTCTTTCGCTAAGATATCGTTGGTGATTTTTGTAATTAAATCGGCCGTTAGTTTTGGTAAAGTTTGTCCCGGCGACATGATATTTAAATCATAATCGGGCGTAATCTCAAAGAAGTGTAATACTTGGTCGAGCATCTCACGATGCTGAGCAGTAACGCCTACTTTAACTGTGCAATTTTTATGTTTTTTAAATTCGGTAATTAGCGGAGCCAATTTGATGGCTTCTGGCCTTGTTCCGAAAAGAAAGAGAATATTTTTCATCAGTATCTTAAATCTTTTAAATCGTACGATGCCGCATCGCATAAAATCGCATCACCTACGGCAGAATCGATATTAAAAGTATAATTTTTTTCTTTAGGAAGATAAAGTAACAGCATTTGCACATCTTTCCATTTAGAACATGTGATGTTGCTTTGCGTGTTTTCTAGGGCTTTTGCAATTGCTGGATAAGGATTGGCTTGTCTGTTCTTAGGAATATCATTGTAAACTGCATTCAAGGAGAAATTGAGAATAACAATTTGCACTGCGATTAAAATTCCCCCTGCTATTTTATTTCTCTCCCAAATGTAGAAGAGTCCCAAAGCAAAAAACAAATAGATGTAAGGTGCTGCAAAGTTGGCGTACAGAGGCTGAAAGGAAATGGTGTGTCCGCTATCAAAGGCCGAATAAGTAGCAAATAATATTTGAGTGAAGAATAAAATCAAAAGGAAAGAATATTGTTTTCTATGTTCACTGTTTTTCCAAAAAAGGAAAGCAACTGCGCTCAAAGGCAAGAGCAATAAAGGAATAATCATTCTAATTCTAAAGAAAGCTTGAAGCGTGTTACCAAATTCTTGCAGCCAAACCTGACAAACACCAGTGATAATGTTTGCTATGTTTGCGGGCATTACAAAACCAGAGCTTCCTACTTTGTATTCGGTCAATATTTTGGCGTAGGCATCTGTTTGATACTTTAATATTTTCAATCCTTCTAAGCCGCCATTCATCATCCATAGAGCAAATATTACTACTGCTATCGTTCCTCCAGAGATTAGATAAATCCAAGCTTTTTTATTTCTAAGTAGGACTAAAGCAATTAGCACATGTGCAATAAAAATGCTTGCCGTTAAGTAGTGTGATAGTAAAGCTATGCCTGCACATAGTCCGTACAAAAATACCTTTAACCAAGGTTTGCCAATCTCTTTGCTAAAGACAAAATTCCACAATATTAAAGAGGCACTTAGGGTGAAAAATACCGCCATAGCGTATGATCTGGCTTCGTTGGCGTAAGTAATAGAGAGTGGGTTAAGCGCAAATAGCACCAGTATAAATGAGGCTACTTTGAAGCCGAAATTCTTTAAAGAGAAGAAGAAAATCAAGCACAAAGAAGCCAAGGAGAAAAGCACTGAAAGTGCTCGCGCAGCCGAATCGCTTGTACCAAAAGTATTGGTCCAAAAATGCAATGTAAAATTATAGGCAACACAATTTCCATTGTCGGCAATAGTGCTTAAATAAACATTTTGTAAAGAGTTTTTGTCGGCTAAAAATTGAGAATTAACAATGGAATCGTTACTTGTTGCATCTCCGTATTTTATTCCTTGCGCAATGAGCACTGATGTTTTTTCATCGAACCAGATGCTGTGCTCGTTAATGTTAATCAGTCTAAGAAATAGAGCGAAAAGTAATATTGAAAAAATTAATGCTTTCTGGGAGTTATTTAGAGCCAGCATGCTTTGCAATTAATTTTAGCGTTTGCTTAATGGTTTTACTTACGTTCATTTTGCTATCGCCAATTTTTCTGTCGTAGCGCAAAATCATTGGCATTTCATGAATGATTGCTCCTGTTTTGCCCATCTTAATGATGATTTCGGCCATGCAAGCAAAGCCTTGTTCTTCTATCAGTTTATCGCCGTACTTCGCATTTACAGTATTTAGCATTTCTACTTTGTAAGCCCTAAAGCCGCACGTAAAATCGCGAACACCTTTGATAGGAATAAATAGTCTAAACATCATTCCTGCTGCCCATCCTGTAAATTCTCTGAATTTTGTTAAACCATAAACTCTTGAGCCTGGTTGGAAACGAGAAGCGATTACTACGTCACTTCCTTCGTTTACCTGTTTAATCATGCTTTCGATAAGCATTGGGTTGTGACTGTCATCGCCATCTAACGCTACCACGATATCATTTTCATTTAGTCCTTCAGCACCAGCTTTTAAGCCTTGTCTCATTGCATTTGCCAAACCTTTGTTGGGTTGTACATCTACAATAATTTTAGGAATAGCCATTTGAAAATCGTTTGCAACACCAATGGTATTGTCTTTACTGCCATCGTTTACAATAACTACTTCCAAAGCGATATACGGCATTTGTTCAGCCAAATTTCCAACGCGTGTAAGTAATTTTGGAAGATTTTGTTCTTCGTTGTAACAAGGCAGTAATATTCTAACTTTTTGCTTCATGGCTCTTTTTTATCGTTCGTAAAGATAAAAAAGAACTTGATATTTTAAGCTAGATATTTACCTACAATTGGCATTCTTCTGCCAGTGCCGAAGGCTTTGCTTGAAACCCTTAATATTGGCGGTGTTTGGTGACGTTTGTACTCGGTGGTGTTCACCATTTTGAGTACTTTTTTTACTGTTGCTTCGTCGAAACCTTGGTGGATGATGGCATCCGGACCTTTTCGCAACTCAATGTATTGATACAAGATTTGATCTAAAATATCGTATTCTGGCAATGAATCGCTATCTTTTTGTCCGGGCCGCAATTCGGCAGATGGAGCCTTTTCAATGCTATTCAGCGGAATAATTTCCTTATCGCGATTGATATAACTCGCCAAATCGTAAACTTCTAGTTTGTACAAATCTCCTAAAATAGATAAGCCGCCATTCATGTCTCCATACAAAGTTCCATAGCCCACAGCAGCTTCACTTTTGTTGGTGGTGTTGAGTAGAATGTGTCCGAATTTATTAGAAACCGCCATCAACAAAGTTCCTCTTATTCTTGCTTGTAAATTTTCTTCGGCTAAGTTAAACGGTAGGTTTTGAAAGAGAGGAGCCAACTGTTCGCTAAAGGCAGAAAATAGAGGCTCTATCTCAATTAAATGTTGTTCTGCACTAAGATTTGTAGCTAGTTTTCTCGCATCACTTACAGAATGGTCGGAAGAAAATTGAGAAGGCATTAAAACGCCCATTACATTTTCATTTCCCAAAGCTTCTGCCGCCATGGCATAAACCACTGCAGAATCGATTCCGCCTGATAATCCAACCAATGCTTTTTTGAATCCAAGCTTACCAAAATAATCTCGAATACCGCTAATTAATGCATGGTGAATTAAGGCGATTTTTGAATTCTCGATTTGTGTTTTCGGAGCAGTGATTTTTGTAGTATCAACGATAGAAAAATCTTCTTCAAAATAGTTCAATTCATTTTGAAGTTCGCCTTTGGCATTGATGAAAATAGAACCGCCATCAAAAATTAACTCTGTTTGTGCACCAACGTGATTGCAGTAAACAATGGGCAATTGGTATTTATCGAAAGTGGCTTTAAGCACTTTCTTTCTGTCTTTTTCTTGGTTGTAATTGAAGGGAGATGCGGCAATATTGATGATAAGTGAGGGCTTTAGTTTGGCCAATTCCTCCATAGGATCTAGCTCATACAATTGCTCGGTGATATTCCATAAATCTTCACAAATACTAACAGCAATTTTTTCACCTTTAAACTCAAGTAAATGAAAATTTCTATTGGGTTCGAAATAACGATATTCGTCAAAAATATCGTAGTTGGGCAACAATGTTTTATGGAAGATATCTTCTACTTTTCCATTGTTTAAGAAGTAGGCCGAATTGTATAATTTTTTGCCTCTTTGATTGTTGTTTTTTGAAGGTGAGCCAACAATAGCTGCAATCGTGGTGCAGTGCTGCGCTATGCTATCAATGCACTTGCCGCACTCCTCTATAAACTCCTCAAATTCTAAAAAATCACGCGGTGGATAACCGCAAATAGCCAATTCAGAAAAAACAATTAGGTCGGCATTCTCTTGCTCAGCTTTTTGTATGGCCGCAATTATTTTTGAAGTGTTGGCTTCAAAATTTCCTACGTGGTAATTGAGCTGAGCAATTGTGATTTTCATTCTTAGAAAAGGATACCTGCTGTTAAAGTGAAATACTTAGAGCTTATTGCTTGTTTTAATGGATCGAAAGTTACTTTCTTGTAATCAGTTGTAGTCAAGATATCAGATTGTTTCGACATGCTTGAAGTGAAGCCATCAACGTATTGTAAACCAATAAGAAGAGAGGTAGAACCAGAAAGATTGTATTCAACCCCCAACCCAGCAACTAAAGAAGCTCTGAATAAATTAGCATCTTCTCTTACACTTATTGTCTCTTCTCCATTTTTGTCAGACAAGATAGAAGAACCGTTTCCAGAAGCATTAAAATAAGTCAGATTTGTTGCGCTTGCTTTCCAGGTGATAGAAGGCATTACACCAACTTGCATCCAGTAAGTAAGCATTCCAATTTCACTGGTTTTTAATTTTAAGCATAAGGGAATATCAATAGTTTGCAAAGTGTATTTTGCAGAAGTCATGTGGTAGTTAACTTTTTCCCTAGCAAGTGTAACGTAGCTGCTGTCGTCGAATGATAAAGTACCTGAATGCACGGTGATATCTCCACCAAAAACAAAAGATGCAGTGTTAGAAATTCTTTTTTCTACCTGAACACCGCCGCCAAATTGAATTCCTGGAGATTTGTAGCTCGCTTCAGCAGTATTGGATTTTAACCAAGAACCGCCAATATTGGCTTTAATGGCAAATCTATATTTTTGAGGAGAGGTGCTAACTGAAGTTGTAGTAGTGGCAGCTTGTGCGTTTATTGCGTTGGTTGCAGCCGTTAACAAGATTAATGAAAGTAACTTTTTCATGCTATTTAAATTTAAGTTTAAGTATTTTGATTATCCACCCAATGGTGAATAGATATTTTATATTTTTGAATCTTAATGAACGATTGAAACAAAACTAATAATTTTTGCTGTGAAGTCAATTTATTCAAAATTCATTCCGCTTTTAATGCTCGTGTTTTTTTCTTGCGAAGAAAATCCATTAAAAGTAGATGTGAAAGTGCCTGAGGTTCCTGTTCATGTTAAGCGATACGATGTTGATGCATTTAATGTTAATCGTCAGAATGTTGAAAAGGAGAAGTATAATTTGGCAAAAAATTATTCTTTGTTTTTTGAAGTAGATGAGAAAGATCCTCGTTCGGTAATGTATTTGTTAGAATATGTAGAATTGCCATTGAACAAAGAATTGCACGATGAGGTGCAAAAAAAGTACAAGGATTTAACACTCTTAGAAAACGAATTAACTCAAGCTTTTTCATATTATCAGCATTATTTCCCTAAAGAAAAGAGACCTGAGATATATACCTACATTTCTTCTTTAGATTTTGAACACCCTGTAGATTGGATCGACAGTTTACACACAGTGGTGGTGGCTTTAGATATGTATTTGGGGTCTACTTTTAAGCCTTATTATATGGCGCCTCTTAACTTGTTTCAGTACCAAACTTACAAGCTGCAAGAGAAATTTATACCAGTAGATATCTTTAAGGCCGCCGCTCGCGCTAAGTATGAGAATTTGGAATACGAAGGAAATACCATGATTGAGAAAATGATATCTGAAGGAAAAGTGCAGTATTTCGTAAATGCCATGATGCCTTTCGCCGAAGATTCAACAAGATTAAAATATACCTCCAAACAAATGGAGTGGGCGAAAAATAGCGAGTTGGGCTTGTGGAGATTTTTTGTTGACAAAAAGTTGCTGCATTCTGAAGATTATGTGGCGTATAAAAAATACATTGAAGACGGACCCTTTACTTTTTCTGAAGAGACTGATTCTCCTGGTAGAATTGGTGAATATATAGGCTTCAAAATCGTTAAATCATATATGGAAAATAATAAAGTAGGTTTAGATGATTTGATGAAGGACAAAAACTTGCTAAAAATTTTCCAAAAATCTAAATACAAACCCGAATAGTCATGGCAAAGAAAAATACACTCACGTTCACTGTTGAATTAGATGAAAATAATCTTCCTACCAATATCGAATGGAATGGTGAAGAAAGCAGCAAAGAAAAAATTAAAGCCTTAATGATTTCTGTGTATGATGGCAATGAACAAGTAGCAAAACGTGTTGATTTGTGGACCAAAGATATGTACATTGAAGAAATGAAATTGTTTTATTTTCAAACTTTAATGACCATGGCCGATGGCTTTGAGCGTTCTACAGGTGAAAATGAAATGTCGGAAAAAATGCGCGAATTTTGCAGAGATTTCGGAAAGAAAATGGCTGTGTTAAAGTAATGATAAAGCAGATAATTTCCGATCTCCAAAAAATTGCCGACCCCAAATACATCGCCATACACGAGCATTTTGGAATCAAGGCAAAGAAGGCTATAGGCCTGCGTATTCCGCAATTGCGTGCCTACGCTAAGAAATACAAAAATAACCACGAACTAGCCCTGCAGCTTTGGCAAAGCGAAATTCATGAAGTGAAAATTTTGGCCATTTTTATTGCCGATCCAAAACAAGTCACCGAGGAGTTGATGGAAGAGTGGATTAAAGATTTCTACTCGTGGGATATTGTTGATGGAGCTTGCGCTTCCTTGTTTTGCAAACATCCTTTGGCCTATATCAAAGCAGAAGAGTGGACACAAAGAGAACGCGAATTTGAAAAGAGAACGGGTTATTCTTTAATGTGCTATTTAGCAGTGCACGATAAAAAGGCAAAAGATGAAAAAATAAGTGCGTTTTTCCCATTGATAGAATGGGGCGCTGATGATGACAGAAATTTCGTGAAGAAAGCGGTGAATTGGGCATTGCGTCAAATTGGAAAAAGAAATAGTAATTTGCATCAACAGGCGATTGAATGCGCCGAAAGAATTAAATTGCAGAATAGTAAAAGTGCAAAGTGGATTGCGAATGATGCTTTGCGCGAGTTAAGAAATGAGAAGATAGTGGAGAGGGTGAAGAATAAAAAGTAAAGTATGTCGAGATATTTAGAATACAGCTTTTCAAGTTTCGAATCACTAACTAACTTCTCCCTTTTTAAAGGGAGAGTGCGAAAATGCTTGTGCAAGAGCAAGAGGGATTTTATGCTGTGTTACAAATCCCTCTTGCCTTTGCCCTCTAAACCTACCCACTCTCCCTTTAAAAAGGGAGAAGTTAGATTACTGGTTCTTGGTTGTAAAACTGCTCTTAATTTTAATATCTAATGAATCCCATCTACACCATACTCCACACTTTAGTGCGCATCACGCTTCCATTGTACTATCGTAAAATTCACGTTACAGGAATTGAAAATTTTCCGCAAGACAAACCTGTTTTGCTAGCGGTAAATCATCAAAATGCTTTTTTAGATGGCGTTTTAGTGGCCTATAAACTCGATAAACAATTGTATTTCCTAGCTCGCTCAGATGCGTTTAAAGGAAAATTTGGAGCTAAAATTTTAAAGGCAATGAACTTAGTGCCTATCTATAGAAAACAGGATGGTACAGGTGTAGAGAATAATGCGCAAGTTTTTCAATGGTGTTACAAAACTTTAGAAGACCATAAACCTGTGCTCATTTTTCCCGAAGGAACTTGCGAACCGCACAAACACATGTTTCCGCTAAAGAAAGGAATGGCGCGCATTGCTTTAGGTGCCGTAGATTCGCATCCTGAAATGGATTTGCAAATAGTACCAGTTGCTTTAAATTATGAGGACCACATGGCTTTTCGCTCCAAAGTGTGGGTTGATTTTGGTACACCAATTTCGGTGCAAAAAGTGGTAAGCGATTTTTCTTCGTCGGGTCACAGAGTGAAAAATTTAACCAACTCCGTAGAAAATGAATTGCGCAAAATGGTGCTGCATATCGAAAAAGAAAATTACAATGAGCATCATGAAATTGTAATGCACAATGTGGCCGTTCATCAGCCGCAATCCGGAAAGGAGATGGTGGAGTTAGCAAAGTCAAAAAATAAAAGTGAACATCCTGCGCCAAAAGATTCTACTTCTGTTTTGGCCATGATTTTATCTTTCCCTTTCTTGTTGTTTCACCGTCCGCTTTACTATTGCATCGATTGGCTTGCTGCTAAATTTACTGGTAAAGACGAGTTTTTTCCTTCGGTAAAATATGGCTTATTAGCCCTTGCTTTTCCTTTTTATTGGCTATTTCTTTCTTTTCTTTTTGGCGGTATAATTGGGTTTTCATTTCTGGAGATTTTGCTCTTTTGGTTCGCCTTTCCAATTACAGCCTATGTAGGAATGATTTTAAAAGGGGTTTAATTCTTATATTTACCTACCATGATTTCAACTTTAATCGTCATTGTTTTCGTTTTAGGTTATTTAGCCATTGCCTTTGAACACCCTATTAAAATTGATAAAGCTGCAACAGCTTTGTTTACAGGTGTTGCTTGTTGGGCCTTATATGCATTTACAGATGTTTCGCATGAAACTGTAGAAAATGTTTTGCTGCATCCTGTATATGATATTGCCAGCATTCTTTTCTTTTTGATGGGCGCTATGACCGTGGTAGAGTTGGTTGATGCCCACGAAGGGTTTTCTGTTATTACCGATAAAATTACCACAACCAATAAAGTAAAATTATTGTGGATTGTGGTTTTTATAACATTCTTTTTATCAGCTGTGCTTGATAATTTAACCACAGCTATTGTAATGGTGTCGCTATTGCGCAAATTGGTGCACGATAAACCGACGCGTTGGTTGTATGTGGGTGTGGTGGTGATTGCTGCAAATGCAGGTGGTGCTTGGTCGCCAATAGGTGATGTAACCACTACAATGTTGTGGACCGGACAGCAATTGCCCGATGTTGGGGCGTTTATGATGAACTTGTTTTTGCCCAGTTTAATTTGTGTAGTGGTGCCCACTATCGTGCTTAGTTTTTCAATGAAAGGCAATCTTGAAAAATCTGAAATAGTTATAGAGAACACCTCTTCTAACTTCGAAAGAAATTTGATTTTTTATATAGGTATTGGCGCACTTGTTTTCGTTCCTATTTTTAAAAATATTACACATCTTCCGCCCTTTATGGGTATGATGTTTAGTTTGGCTTTTATTTGGATAGCAACAGAGCTTATTCATCGAAAAAAAACACACGAAGACAGAAAACGCTTTTCTGTTGCAGCTACCTTGCAGAAAATTGATACTTCTTCGGTGCTTTTCTTTTTGGGTATTTTATTGGCGGTGGCTGCCTTACAGGAAATCGGACATTTAAAATCTTTAGCACAAATTCTTAATGATTCGTTGGGTAATATATATGCCATAAATGTGGCTATTGGTTTACTGTCTTCTATCATTGATAACGTGCCTTTGGTGGCTGCAGCGCAAGGAATGTATGATATTGCACCTGCTGGTGAATTTACGGCAAACGGACACTTTTGGCAATTTTTGGCTTATTGTGCTGGTACGGGGGGAAGTTGCCTAATTATTGGCTCTGCGGCTGGTGTGGCGGTAATGGGGTTAGAGAAAATTGACTTCATTTGGTATCTTAAAAAAATTAGCTGGTTGGCCGTTTTGGGGTATTTTGCTGGTATTGCGGTGTACATCCTTTTGCACGTTTAAGTGTCAATAAGTTAAATCACTCGCGCATTCATTCTCTTTTTTCTCTTTCTATTTTTAAGGTGTAATAATTTGTACACAAGGTCGTTTGTCAAAAAAACATCAGTTATGGAAGTTCAAGTAGAAGTATCACATGCTAAAAGCGATAGACGAGCCGGAATCATTGCTACTATTGCTATTCATGCAGTAATTATTTTGTTGTTGATATGGGCTGTTTTACCAGCGTCTGATGTGCCGATGGAAGATTTGGGCGGACAAGGAATGGAGGTTGGTTTGGGTGGTGTTGAAGGTGAAGGTGCTTCTGGCGCACCGGGTGGAGGTGAGCCTCAGCCTTCTGAAGCTGTTCCAGCAGAATCTACTCCCAACGACAATAACGATCCTTCTGATCAAGAAGACATGATTTCCAATACGGCCGAAGATCCCATTAAAGTAACGCCCAAAACCAATCCTACAAAACCAAAAACCACTCCCAAAAAAACTACAACTACCACTGTAAAAACCACCACTCCGGTTGACCCTAACAAGAAAAAGTTAGATGACATTTGGGGTAGCGGGGGCGGCGATGAAGGTGGTGGAGGAACTGGAACCGATGGTGGTGGGCCAGGTGCAGGTAAAACCGGATTAGGCGCTGGTAAAACAGGTATAGGTAAAGACGCATCAAACGGAAGAGGAACTGCCAAACCACAAAGAATTTTAACTCAACTAAGAAAAGAAGACCACAACTGTGGCGGTTCATCTTTACAACACGTTAAAATTGAAATTGACAAGAACGGAAAAATTAAAAAAGCAACCGGCAATGCTGCAGGAACAGTGAACCCTGGCGATTGTTTTAAGAGAAGAGCCGAGCAATATGTAATAAGCAATTATGTGTATGCTCCATGTAGCGATTGCAATGCCATACGATATGATGAGGCGGTGTTGAAATTGGAGTCTACCGACCAATAGTTTGGTAATCTAGCTTTTAAACGGTTCTCATATCTTTTTTAAGTATCTGATTTACAGTAGTTCAAAATTGCTTGTATTTTTTTGGCTTTTGACTTTTTACTTTTGACTTTACTCACTACATTCGCAGTAATGAGCGCAGCCTCTCAACATATAGAAAAAACGTTAGCTGAATTGTTATACAATCACAATTGTGTAATCATTCCGGGTTTTGGTGCTTTGGTGGGAAATCGTGCTGCGGCTTATCTCGATGAAAATAAAAATACTTTCTATCCTCCCTACAAAAAATTGGTGTTCAATGCGCAATTGCAAATGAACGATGGTTTGTTGGTGCAAGGTTTGGCAGCCCAATCTTCGCTTGGCTTTGAAGAGATTCTTTCTCAAGTAGAAAACGTGGTTAAAAACTGGCAAGAGCAGTTGAGAAAGGGAAAACAAATTTCGTTGATTGGTGTTGGTGTTTTCAAAAGAACAAAGGACAAGAGCATTGCCTTTCATCAAGATTTTTCGGTAAACTTTTTACCCGAATCTTATGGCTTACAGGCTATTCACGTGGTGGCTCTGCAAAAAGTAAATATCAAAGAGAAAATTACTCGTCAGATCATCGATAGTTCTATACCTTCTGCGAAAAAGGAAGGAATGACTTTCACGCAAGTAGCTGCTGCTGTTGTGGTGCCGATTTTGGCTGCAAGTGCTTTGTTTTTGTCGTTGAACTTAGGTAAAACACAAACCACTACCATGAACTGGAATCCTTTTGTGGGGAAATCAGATGAGGCGAAAGTGATGAACGATAATCGTTCCGATGTTGTTATCAGCATGTCGGCGCAAATAGCAGAATCTAATCATGAGCTGTTGGCCATGTACACTAAAAAGGCGGTGGAAAATAATGCCGAGAAACATCGCGCTTTAGCCGACTCTACTGAAGTGGCTGTTTCTGCTCCTACATTAAAACCTGCTTCTCATTTTTCTGCAAAATATCATGTTATTGCTGGTTGTTTTGCCAGTGAAGAGAATGCTGCTAAATACTTAGAAGAAGTAAAGGCGGCTGGGTTCGATGCTCATTTGGCGGGTAAAACACCTAATGGTTTAACACGAGTGGCTTATGGTTCTTACAACAACAGAACAGAAGCGATTAAGGCCTTGGCTGAAGCAAGAGCGAAGCATAGCAGAGAAGCTTGGATGTCGGCTGAATAAAATATTTTCATTTATTTTATTATATCTAGTTCGTCATTGCGAGGTACTCCGAAGCAAACTTATCAAGAACAAACTAATTAAAACACAATAAGGTTGCTTCGGGGTACCTCGCAATGACGCACTATTTATGAATAGTTTGTATTTCAATCCACCCTCACCTGATACACAAATGGCTCAATCTTTTTAATTTGTTCAGCCCTTTTTAGTCCACCCACTTTATTGCTCGAATTGAATTTTAATTTCGTTTCAAAAGTTCCTTTTGGCGCATGTTTTATTACTTCAGCAATCGATTTCATCGTAATGGCAAATGCTGCTCTTTCCTTTCCTGTTTCTTTACCCGAAATCATTCCAATGATGTTTCCCTTGTCATCGAAAAGCGGACCGCCACTGTTGCCATGATTAATAGCCAAAGAAAGCTGATACGAAGTACTGTCGCCTTTAAAACCCAAACGAGAACTTAAAACTCCTTCTTCAAATACTATGTTTTCACCAGGAAAACCAAGCGTAAATACCTTCTCTCCTAAGTCGCGATTTTTAGCGCTAAAAGCATACGGAACTACTTTTTGTTTTTTGAAATTTTTATCGGCAATTTTTAGCACTGCAATGTCTCTTTTCTTATCGGTGTAAATAACTGTGGCGTTGAATATTTCGCCTACAGAATTTTCCACCATAATTTTATCGGCATCTTCTACAATGTGTTTTGCAGTGACTAAAAATCCGTTTGACGACACCATAAAAGCTGTGCCAGATAAGACTGTTTCAATTTCCGCTTTTTCTTTTGGTGTAACGACAGGAATTCGAACTGCATCTTTTTTGGAGGTCGTTTCAAACTTCGATTCATTGTTTTTTTGAAGCAACAAATAGCTTAAACTTCCTATTGATAAGATCAATGCAATAGATGCGGCAATTTTTAAGAAAGTGAATTTAGAAGAGATAGAAATCACCTTTGTTTCTTTAGGAATTTCATTATGAAAAACATCTAATTTTTTCTTCAATTCATTTCTGTTTTTTATTGTGTTGAACACGCCAAATACTTTGCGGTATTCATTCACTTGAGTAGCCAATTCGGACTCGCTAGCAATTCTTTTTTCAAAGCTTGCTTTTTCTTCAGTCGACATTTTGTCGCTAAGAAAACGTTCTATTATTTCGGGTAATTTCTCTTCCATATTATTGAATAAAAAAGATTCTTTTTAAGCGAACCAAACACTTGTATTTTTGGTTCTTTGCGTTATCGGGATTGGTATAGCCAAACTTCTCACATATATCTTGCATCGAGGCATCATAAAGGTAAAAATCACTGATGATGGTGTTGCAAGGTTCTCCTAATTTCATCAGCGCTTTTTTCATTTGCGAGATATTTTCTTCTTGTTCATCAATGTCGCCAAAATCAATGTCTTCTGAGCTTCCAACACTTTCGTGTTCTTCAATTTTACCAATGAACTTCGATTGATGCACCAGTTTTTTTAACCATTGTCGGCGACAAACAGAATACAAAAAAGTTTTAATGGCGCAGGTGAGTTCAAAATGCTCACTTCTTATTTTCTCATAAAACACCATCACACCTTCTTGATACACATCTTTAGCGTCGTCTTCGGTACCGTTATTCGTAACAATGAACTGACGAATCATAGCGTAATTCGAAACATACAAATGCTGCAAAGCCTTGTTATCGTTGTTGCGAATTCCTTGTATTAACTCAGCATCGGAATATCCCATCTAGCGCTGTTTTTTTATTTATACCCTATCCTCACTAAAGGTAACCCAAGCGAAAAAAAATATTTTTTTATTGTGGGGTTGATAAGCAAATATAGAATTATCCGTTGTGGTTTTCCGTAGGGGCGAGCTGTGCTCGCCCGCACTAATGAATTATGGCGGGCGAGCACAGCTCGCCCCTACGAAGTCTACTCCCCAAAAAATATTTTCCTCCCACAGGTTACCTTCTTCACTTCCCCAGTATCAAGTTAAAAATCATTCATTATGAAAAACAAAATCAAAACCGGATTATTCGCTACTATAGTAGCAATATCTGTAACATCATGTGGTTTATTTGGAGGAGACGATGTAATCGCTCCCGCAGAATCAACCAACACAGAAGTTAAAACAGGCGATGTTGACACCAACAAAACCAAAATTGAAACGTCTGTTGCACCAGAAGTCAAGACTGAAGAAGGAGCGAAGCCTGAATAGTTTTGTTGCTCTTCCTCTTCCTAAAAAAGGCGCATCTCTGCGCCTTTTTTGTTGTTAAATCCTTGCATAAACATCCTCTATCTTTAAATATCAAAAAAATCCCTCTTCTATTTCATTTTTTTCTTACTTTTACCCCTCATGTTTTTAAACGAAAAACATATTGAAAACAATTCACCTTCCTTTACTAGGTCAAATAGGCCAAGTAGCAGGCCCATTGGGGTATAGTGCTAACATAGCCTCCCATGTGGACGGCAGTCCGTCAACCAACGGAAAGTTTAACAATCAATTTATTTATTAAGCTTAATTTTTAAGGAAATGGCAATTGAAGTTATAGTAGCTACCGAAGATCATGTTAAATATGCGCAGGTTATCTGCGCCATGATTGAAGAAGCTGCCAAAAAACGTGGAACCGGTATTGCAAAAAGAGATCCTGAATATGTGAAATCGAAAATGATGGAAGGTAAAGCCATCATTGCTTTAGATAAAGAAGAGAACTCTGAAAAAGTAGTAGGTTTTTGCTACATTGAAACATGGAGCCACAGCAAATATGTGGCTAACTCGGGTTTGATAGTCGACGAAAACTACCGTCAGCACGGCTTAGCAAAACAAATTAAATACAAGGCTTTCGAGCTTTCACGCACGAAATATCCTGATGCGAAATTGTTTGGTTTAACTACCTCTTTACCGGTGATGAAAATCAATACCGAATTGGGATACAGGCCTGCAACTTTTGCTGAGTTAACCGATGATGACTCCTTTTGGAAGGGTTGTCAGAGCTGCGTTAACTACGATATTTTAACCCGCACCAACCGCAAAATGTGTTTGTGTACTGGTATGATCATGGACCCGAACGAAAAGAAGCCGAAGGCGGATTGAGGTGGTGATTTGATGATGAAATAACATTGAACTTTGAACATTAAACTTTGAACAATAAAAAATTATGGCGACAAAAAAAGTTGTTTTAGCATTTAGTGGCGGTTTAGATACAAGCTACTGCGTTAAATATTTGGCTGATAAAGGCTATGAAGTTCACTCTGCTTTGGTGGATACTGGCGGATTTTCTGATGCTGAATTGAAGAAAATTGAAGATCGCGCTAAGTATCTAGGCGTTGCCTCGCACACTACTTTAAATCTTCACGATAGATTTTACAATGAGTGCATCAAGTTCTTGATTTATGGAAATATCTTGAAGAACAATACTTACCCGTTGAGCGTTTCTGCTGAGCGTATTTTTCAAGCAGTAGCCATCGCCGAATATTCTAAGTCTATTGGTGCAAAAGCTATCGCGCATGGAAGTACTGGTGCGGGTAACGACCAAGTTCGTTTCGATATGGCGTTCGCGATTATTTGTCCGGATGTAGAAATCATCACGCCAATTCGCGACGAAAAATTATCTCGTCAGGAAGAAATCGATTATTTGAAAAAACACGGCATCGAAGGAAACTACGATAAAGCGATGTATTCTATCAACCAAGGTATTTGGGGAACAAGTGTGGGCGGTAAAGAGACTTTAACTTCAAAAGGATATTTGCCTGAAGATGCTTGGCCAACTCAAATTACCAAAACAGGTGAAGAAGTAATTGAAATCGAATTCAAAAATGGTGAGCTTGTTGGTGTAAATGGCGTGAGCTATAAATCGGTGGATGCTATTCGTAAAATTCAAGAAATTGCTGCTCCTTATGGCGTTGGAAGAGATATTCACGTGGGCGATACCATCATTGGAATTAAAGGTAGAGTTGGGTTTGAAGCCGCTGCTCCTTTGATTATCATTAAAGCGCACCACTTGCTAGAGAAACATACTTTAACCAAATGGCAAATGTACTGGAAAGAGCAGTTGGCTAACTGGTACGGCACTTTGTTGCACGAAGGTCAGTACTTAGATCCTGTGATGAGAAACATCGAAACTTTCTTGGCCGATACTCAAAAAACAGTAACAGGAAAAGCTTTCGTTCATTTGTCGCCACGCAATTTCTACTTGCAAGGTATTGAGTCGAAATTTGATTTGATGGCTTCAAAAGCCGGACAATACGGTGAAATGAACAACTCATGGAGTGGTAATGATGTTAGAGGTTTCTCTAAAATCGCTGCAATGCAAAATATTATTTACTACAAAGTAAACGAACAATAAAATAGTTCAAAGTTTAAGGTTCAATGTTCAAAGTTAGCTGACATTGAACTTTAAACATTGAACATTGAACTAAAGAATATGAAATACACAGTTGGTATAGCTGGAGGTGCAGGTTACACAGGCGGAGAATTGCTTCGTTTGTTGTTGCATCACCCAAACGTTGAAATAAAATTTGTGCACAGCACCAGTAACGCAGGCAACAAATTGTATGCTGTACACAGCGATTTGTTGGGTGATACAGAAATGTTGTTTAGCAGCGAATTACAACAAGTAGATGCTTTGTTTTTGTGCTTGCCTCATGGAAAATCGAAAGATTTTGTGCGCGACAATAACATTGCCGATTCTACTAAAATCATCGATTTAAGCACCGATTTTCGGCACAGCTATAAAGATGTAAATCGCGATTTTGAAGGTTTCGTTTATGGCTTGCCTGAATTTCAAAAAGAAGAAATTAAAAAGGCAAAAAGAATTGCGAATCCGGGTTGTTTTGCAACGGCTATACAAATGGCTTTGCTTCCAATGGCGGCAAACAATAAGCTTTCTGGCGCTGTTCACATCTCTGCAATTACTGGTTCT
This sequence comes from Chryseobacterium gleum, assembly GCA_945871895.1. Lineage (GTDB taxonomy): Bacteria > Bacteroidota > Bacteroidia > Flavobacteriales_C > JAHEZL01. The sequence goes on from CAMBXP010000037.1 coordinate 17,543, forward strand.
ACTGGAGCAGGTAGAGGTTTAGCCGATACCACACATTTCAGCTGGAGGGAAGGAAATATATCTGTGTACAAACAGTTTTCTCATCAGCATTTGAATGAGATAAAAGCGACACTTCAAAAATTACAAAACGGATTCAACGAAGCGGTGAACTTTATTCCTTACCGAGGAAATTTTGCAAGAGGAATTTTGGCTTCTGTTTACACTCCGTTTAAAGGCACAGCGGAAGAGGCTTTGAAGATGTACGCCGATTATTATAAATCGCATCCTTTTGTACACATAGTGCAAAAAGATTTAGATATGAAACAAGTGGTGGCAACTAACAAATGTTTCTTGCAGGTTGAAGTGATCGACGGACAAATTTTAGTACAAAGTTGTATTGATAATTTGCTGAAAGGTGCTTCGGGACAGGCAGTGCAGAATTTTAATTTGGTTTTTGGTTTACCAGAAACCGCAGGATTGAATTTAAAATCTATAGGTTACTAAATCGTTCAATGTTTAAAGTTCAATGTTTAAAGTTAGCAAGCTACAGAACATTGAACATTGAACATTGAACATTGAACTAAATTTTATGAAATTATTCGGCGTATATCCCTTATTTAACATCGAACCAGTAAAGGCTCAAGGCTCTTATGTTTTCGATAAAGACGGAAAAAAATATTTAGATTTTTATGGCGGACATGCCGTAATTTCTATCGGACACACGCATCCGCATTACGTGAAAAGAATTGAATCGCAATTGGAAAATATTGCTTTCTATTCTAACTCTGTGGTGATACCTGTTCAAAGAGAATTGGCTGAGAAATTAGGTAATGCATCGGGTTATACCGATTACAATTTATTCTTGATTAACTCGGGTGCTGAAGCTTGTGAAAATGCTTTGAAATTGGCTTCTTTCCACACCGGAAAACCAAGAGTGCTGGCTTTTGATAAAGCATTTCATGGAAGAACTTCTGGTGCTTTGCAAGTGACCGATTATCCTAAAATGAAAGCTGCTTTTAATGCTGGTACAGGAACAGGTTTTCTTCCCTTAGGCGATTTAGAAGCTGTAGAAAATGAATTGAAAAAAGGTGATGTTGCTGGTATCATCATTGAAGGAATTCAAGGCGTTGCTGGTATTGTAGATCCTACTGATGCTTTCTTACAAGGCCTTAGATCTTTGGCCGATAAATATGAAGCGGTATTGATTTTAGATGAGGTACAGAGTGGTTACGGACGAACAGGAAAATTCTTTGCGCATCAATACGCAGGAATCGAAGCAGATGTGATCACTATCGCAAAAGGAATGGGGAATGGTTTCCCAATTGGTGGCGTATTGATTCATCCAAAATTTAAAGCAAGTGCAGGTTTATTAGGAACTACTTTCGGTGGAAATCATTTGGCTTGTGCTGCAGCGATGGCGGTATTGGAAGTAATGGAAGAAGAGCACGTGATGACCAATGCAAAAATGTTGGGCGATTATTTAATTAAAGAGATGCAGCAAATGCCTCGAATTAAAAATATTACCGGAAGAGGTTTGATGTTGGGTGTATTGATTGAAGGAGGAAAGGAAGTTCGAGATAATTTACTTTTTAAACACAGCATTTTTACTGGTGGCGCCGCTAATCCTGATATTTTGCGCTTATTACCTCCATTGAATATCACTAAAGTAGAATGTGATATGTTTTTAAATGCATTGCGCGTAGAGACGGCAAAATAATGCTCTTTATTTTTATCGAATATCCGCAATGATACCTATACTTAATGTAGCCTCATCCCCTGCCCTTCTCTTTTGGAGAAGGGCAGGGGATGAGGCCCAATGATAACTCAATAAAAAATTTATTCTACCACAAATAAATTTTAAAACACCTTGTTATTTATCTGTAAAATGCTCACTATTAAATCACTACTGCGCCTGCAGTGTGTTTTAAAAGTTGTTTTAATCGTTTTCTCAATTTTGTACATTGGCTAAAAACTTCTATTTTTCTCTTTAAACCCATTTTATATTTTAATCTGTTAACATGAAAAAACTTAACGTATTGATTTTTAGTCTCTTGCTGGCGGGGGGAGTAAGTGCCCAAGTAGGTATAGGTACCACCTCACCTAGCAACGATTTAGATGTTGAAAGCAGCAGCGCTACTGCAACTGCTGTAGATATTAACTGCACCGGTGCTGGCGACCCAAAAATTAATTTTCAATTAAGCGGTACTTCTACCTTTTCTATGGGTATCGATAACTCCGATGCCGATAAATTTAAAATTGGTACATCGGCACTTGAAACCAACACCCGTTTTACTATTGATGCTTCGGGGAATTGTGGAATTGGTAACACCTCGCCAGGTGCTAAGTTGGATGTTGATGGCTCTGCTATTTTTAACGAAAGTGGTGCGGCGGTAAATTTCAGGGTAGAAAGTGATGGAGAAACCAATATGCTGTTTGTTAATGGAACAAATAACAGAGTTGGGATTGGTACTTCTTCGCCCGCTGCAACTCTTGATGTAGATGGTACCATAAAAATTTTAGCAGGCAGTCAGTTTTATGCTGGAGATGCGAACCATGGGATAACTTTAATGGAAGGTGGTGCAGACAAAACAGGATACCGAGAATACGGAGGGCTCCTTACTAATGGTATAGGTGTATCTGGGCATGTTTTTATGTGTAGCGGAAGTACAGTGCAAATGCAACTTGCCAGTGATGCCGCATATTTTTCAAATAAATTACTTATCGGTACTACTAATCAAAGTTATATGTTCGCTGTTAACGGTCAACCTGCTGCCAACGGCTATTGGACCTTTACCAACTATAGTGATAGCCGATTAAAAACAAACATCTCTAGTTTAGATACAGGTGCATTAAGTAAAATAATGCAATTGAGACCGGTGTCCTTTCAATACAACCAAAAGTACTTGCAACTTTACCCAAATTCTGATTTGCAAAAAGTGCACAAAGGATTTATAGCACAAGAAATTCGCAAAGTTTTTCCTGAAATGGTATCGGAAATGAAAGCATCTCCTGATAGCGTGCAGTACTTAGATTTAGATGTATCGCACTTACAAGTGTATTTGGTAAAAGCATTGCAAGAGCAACAAGCAATTATTGAGGCGCAGAAAAAAGAGAATGAAGCTCAAAAAGCAGAAATAGATGCTTTAAAACAAAACGCATTAAAAGTTGCTGACTTAGAAAACAAAATGAATGCAATGCTTTTGTTGCTTAATAACAAACAAGAATTAAGGGTAAAACAGTAAGTAGATATGTTTATCAAATCAACAGCCATAAAATTAGTGTGTGTTGCATTTTCACTGCAATATTTCACCGCCAATGCCCAAAACATAACTGTTGTAGGAACCATGGGTTTGGGTGCGGCAAATAAAATATCCGACGCAAGTAATGTAAACATGAAAGGTGGTACTTTCCGTACCGGATCGGGAGCAGGTAATAGCGAAACAGTAGGAACTTTAACCTTAAGCGCCAATAGCACTATAGCCTTGGGTACAGGTAGTCATAATTTGAATTTTGCAGCGAGCAATGGTGCATCATGGACAGGCGGAACGCTTTTACGCGTCACCGGTTGGACAGGTGGGTTTAATGGTACCACAGGAACAGCGGGTAAGATCTTTTCGGGGTCCAGCGCCGAATTATCGGCTGGAAAATTAGCGCAAATATATTTTGTTAATGGTGCAGCAACGCACACAGCAACACAGCTAAGTACGGGTGAGGTTGTTCCAACAGCTACTCTTCCGGTTGAATTACTAGAATTTAAAGCTACAGCCAACAGCGCAGTAAAAAATGTTGATCTTACTTGGGTAACGGCATCGGAAATTAACAACGATTATTTCGTTATTGAACGATCAACAAACGCAAACGATTGGTCTCCCTTAGATTCGGTTGATGGCGCAGGAAATTCTAATGCGGTGTTGACTTATTATTATCCCGATAACAATCCTTATTCGGGTACTTCTTATTACCGCTTAAAACAAAGAGATTTTGATGGTACCACAGAGTATTCAAATATTGAAGTTGTAAATTTTGAAGGACTTGAAATCATTTCACTTTTTCCAAACCCTAGCAACGGCGAAGTGAGCATTAGCGTTAAGTCATCTGCAACAGGCACCCTCGAATTAAAAGCTTACGACTCACTAGGCAAATTAGTGAGCAACGAAGTTTTTCAAGTGAATGAAGGGGTGAGCACTATCAACACCCAAATTAATGCTAGCGATGGCAAGTATTTCATTTCGGCCATGATGAGCAATGGGCAGTTTTACGATTATGATGCGATAGTGATTAAGAAGTAAAGCTTAATGGTTATTCGCAATTGCACCATTTAAATTAAAGTAGTGACGGGCCCCGAAGGAACCTCATTTTAATTAGCGATTTATCATAGGGTTGCTTCGGGGTACCTCGCAATGAAGAACTGGGTAAAAATCACTTCATCTTCAACCTTCCCCATCTCACTTCATCTTTAAAAGCAAATTGTAATTCTTCGTGGAATTTATCTAGAGGATACACTACTTGCTCTGCCCCGCCTCGCTTAGGCTGCAAAACTAAAAAAAAGAATGTCTCCTAGGGCAGCCTGAATGATGAGCCATTCATCAGCGTTATTAATTACATTTTGTCCAGCCATTCTTCCAGTAGTTTAAAGGTATACTACAATGATTTCTAAAAGTAACAGATTGTCTCTAAGTTTTTTTGTAACGCTATATTTTTTTACTTATTGCGTTTGTCTATTTTAGTGCGATGAAGTACTTGTTGGCTTTTTTTATTTCATTTGTAATTTATTCTTGCAGTAAGCCCGATGTGTGTAATACCAGTACTACTTGGAATGCGCAATGTATTTTTTACACTTTAGATTCAAAATCGGCAGATAGTCTTATTACCTTAGATAGCATTGATGTGAAGGGTTTAAGTATCAGTGCATTTTTGTACGATACAGCTTTGGCAAAAAAATCGATTGCTTTGCCTTTAGATATTTCAACTGATACCTCCCGATATGTATTTGGTCGTTACTCTACTTTTGATACGCTTACAATTGCTCATCAAACTGAACCATTTTACATTTCTAAAGCTTGCGGTTATGGCTATAAACAAACGTTGTTGAGTGTATCAAGCACTAAACATTTAATTCATTCGGTAGTTGTAAAAAGTACTTCAATAGAAAAAGATGCAAAAGAGAATATTAAGATATACTATTAGTTTCTGCTTGTTGCTTGCTTTTTCGGTGCAGGCACAAACAGATACTACTAAGCGCAAAGGTTTGGTGCGATTGAACATTGATTTGTTATCTCCAGTATATGGCTATTTTTCTGATGCTCCAGCGAAAAGAATGGGAGGCGAGGCAATGCTAGAAATCTCTAAAAACGATACCTTGTTTTATGTTTTAGAAGGAGGTTTTCATAAGATGGATTATACGCGCGATTTGTTTCAAACTACTTCTAGCGGAATTTTTTTAAGAGCCGGTGTGAATCGTAATTTGATGAAATATTACGATAAAAAAGACAAAGATATAGTGTACATCGGTGCACGTGTGTCTACATGTACTTATCAGGTTGGTTACCCTGTATTCAATAACGACAGTACTTATTTTGGCAAAGGTGCAAGCAATGTTGTTCCATCGGCAAATTACATGGCTTTTTGGGTAGAAGGTGTTTTTGGAACGCGAATAGAAGTAGTGAAAAATTTATTTTTAGGTGCCGATTTACGGGGTGCATTAATGGTTTACCATACCAATCAAAGTGAGTACAAAACACTTTTTGTCCCTGGCTTCGGAAATCCTTTGAATGGCGCTAGTTTGTGGGTGAATTATTCGGTGGGGTATAAGTTTTAGATTCATAATAATTTCTTTGATGCCAATAGTTCCTTCG
>CAMBXP010000038.1 GCA_945871895.1 Chryseobacterium gleum
CGTTTTGTTCTTCGTATTTGTAACCTACACCTTTAACTGTTACCAAATAATCGTCGCCTAATTTTTCGCGCAATTTGCGAATGTGAACATCAATAGTACGATCGCCCACTACCACTTCTGTACCCCAAACTTTATCTAATATTTCGTGACGTAAGAATACTTTTCCTGGTTCTGAAAGTAGGAGTTTCAGCAATTCAAACTCTTTGCGAGGCAATACAATTTCTTCCCCGTTTTTAACGGCAAGATATCTTGAGTTGTCTATAACAATTGAAGTTTTAACTTCTTCTTCTGGTTCGGCGCCGCCTTTTCCTTTTCTTCTTAGTAAAGCTTTAATGCGCGAAATTAAAACACGCGGACGAACAGGTTTTGAGATATAGTCATCGGCACCAGCTTCTAAACCCGATATTTCTGAATAATCTTCGTTGCGCGCTGTAAGAAAAGCTACAATGACATTTTTCAATTCGGGTTTTTCTTTAATTTGGTAGCAGGTTTCAATACCGTCCATTTCGGGCATCATCACATCGAGCAAAATCAAATCGGGAATTTCTTTAATCGCTACTTCCAATCCTATTTTTCCATTCTCGGCCTTAAACACCTCAAATCCCTCTTTCTTTAAATTGTATGATAGAAACTCTAGAATATCTCTGTCGTCATCTACAATTAATATTTTGTGTTTGATGTTTTCCATACTCAAGTTTCAAAAATACATTATTCATTTATAATTCGCTATTAAAGGTAAGTACAGAAATAAGGCACAGCAAGCAATTACATAAGGTTAACCATTGCTTAACCTTTTCTTAACGTTGTTATTTCAGTGTTAAATATACATTTGCCGCAGTTAATTTAATGTAATATGAAAGTAAAAAACTTGTTAAGTATCGCTCTGGGAATTATCATCACAGCATCGGCTATGGCTCAAATTGATTCTACAGCAAAACCTGTTGATAAAAAACACGAAGAGAAAAAAACCAATTGGTACGATAAAATTAGTATTAGAGGTTATTCTCAAATTCGTTACAATCGTTTATTGGAAACAAATCCTGATTTGGGTTGTGAGCAATGTGATAAATCGTGGGGAAATAACAATGGTATCTTTTTACGTCGTGGTCGATTGATTTTGTTCGGACAATTGAATGAGCACGTGTACATGTATATTCAGCCCGATTTCGCATCGGCTGCAAGTACTACTTCTCTGCATTTTTTCCAGCTTAGAGATGCCTATTTTGATATTTCGGTAGATAAGAAGAAAGAGTTTCGTTTTAGAATCGGACAAAGTAAAATTCCTTATGGATTTGAGAATTTACAGTCGTCACAAAACAGATTGTCGCTAGATCGTAACGATGCTTTTAATAGTGCATTATCTAATGAGCGTGACCTAGCTGGAATATTTTACTGGGCACCAGAAAAAATTAGAAAAAGATTTAGCTCTTTGGTGAACGATGGTTTAAAAGGATCGGGTGATTATGGTGTTTTTGCTTTAGGTGTATTTAATGGTCAAACTGCTAATAAACCAGAAGTAAATAATAACCTTCATATAGTATCGCGTTTGACATATCCTATGCAGTTTAAAAACGGCCAAATTTTGGAAGTTGGTGCGCAAGCGTATTCTGGTAAAGTGGTAGTTACTTCATTAACAAAAGGAGTAAAGGGCGGACCAGAATTCGACGACCAACGATTGGGAGGTAGTTTGATTCTATATCCAAAACCGTTTGGTGTTCAGGTGGAATATACTGTTGGTAAAGGTCCGGAATACGATGTAGCAAGCAACAGCATCATGACTAAAAACTTAGAAGGTGGTTACGCTCTTATCAACTACAAACTCGATTTAGGTAAACATACTATCTTTCCTTTTGTTAAAGGACAATACTACCAAGGTGGTAAAAAACATGAGCTAGATGCGCGTAGATATGTAGTGCACGATTACGAATTTGGTATTGAATGGCAGCCTTTCAAACAAATGGAAGTGGTGGCGATGTATACCATGTCGGATAGAGTGTATGAAGATGCTGTTAAAACGGCTAATCATCAGGTAGGCAACTTGTTACGCTTACAAGTGCAAATCAACTACTAAAAGTTAACGATTACTTAACATTGAGTGAAGATAGAAAGTGCATTAACTTTTTATCTTCGCTCAAATTAAACGATAAAAATGAAAAAATTAATATTATCCGCAGCTGTCTTAACTACTTTGTTTTCTTGTGGTGGCGGTGCGTCTAGTGAAAAAACAGAAGGTGGAGATTCAGCCCAGTTTTCTGGAACAATTCAAATTGATGGTTCAAGTACAGTATTTCCTATTACCGAAGCAGTAAACGAAGATTTTAGAGAAGTTCAACCAGATATTAAAACGCCAACCGGACACAGTGGCACTGGTGGTGGATTTAAAAAATTCATTAGAAATGAAATCGATATTTGCGATGCATCTCGTCCGATTAAAAAAGGTGAAGCGCACGAATGCGATAGCTTAAAAATTAAATATGTTGAGTTAGAAGTGGCTTACGATGGTTTGGCTATTGTGGTGAGTTCTAAAAACACCTGGTTAACTAGCATTACTGCTGCCGAGTTAAAAATGTTATGGGAGCCAGAGGCACAAGGTAAAATCACTACTTGGAATCAAATTCGTAAAGACTGGCCTAACCAACCTATCAAATTGTTTGGTGCAGGAACTGCTTCAGGTACTTTCGATTATTTCACTGAAGCTATCAATGGCAAAGTGCAAGCTTGTCGCGGTGATTATACTGCTAGTGAAGATGATAACGTTTTAGTGCAAGGTATCGCATCTGATGCAAATGCTCTAGGTTTCTTTGGTTTGGCTTACTTTGAAGAGAACAAAGACAAATTGAAATTGGTTGCTGTTGATAACGGTAAAGGCGCTGTTTTGCCAACTGCCGAAACAGTAATGAATGGTACATACGCTCCACTATCTCGTCCGCTATTTATTTATGTAAATGGCAATGCAGCAAAAAGACCTGAAGTTGTTTCTTACGTATCTTACTACTTAGCAAACACTAGCAGATTAGCAGGAGAAGTAGGTTACATTTCTTTACCTGAAGCGAAAACAAAAGAACAAATTGCAAAATGGGACGCTTTCGTAAAAGAAGTAAAATAAAAAAATGAATTAGATTTGAAACCTGCTATCTCACGGTAGCAGGTTTTCGTGTTAAATAAAATATAGCCTATAAATGAAAAGAGTTTTAATGATATGCGCCATTCTAACAGTGCTTACCACAGTGGGTATTATATGGGTGCTCTTCTCTGAAAGCTATACCTTTTTTCAGCAGGTTTCTTTGTGGGATTTCTTAACCGATACCCAATGGACTCCTCTTTTCTCTGATAAACATTACGGTATTTTGCCTCTTCTTTCGGGAACATTGTTAACCACAGGAATTGCTATGTTGATTGCTGTGCCAATGGGAATTACCATCGCTATGTACTTGAGTGAATATGCTCCTAAGAAATTTAGATATACCGTTAAACCTTTGCTCGAAATATTAGCGGCTATTCCAACCGTGGTGTATGGCTTTTTTGCTTTAACTGTTGTTACTCCGTTTTTACAAGAATTAATTCCAGGATTAGCTGGTTTCAACGCTTTGAGTGCCGGTTTGGTAATGGGTATTATGATTATGCCTATGGTGTCTTCTTTAAGCGAAGATGCTTTGTATGCTGTGCCTAAATCTTTGCGTGAGGGTGCTTATGGAATGGGTTCAACTCGTTTGCAAACTTCTTTTAGAGTGATATTGCCAGCTGCTTCATCGGGTATTATTGTATCGGTAATTTTGGCTTTCGCGAGAGCGGTGGGAGAGACGATGATTGTGGCAATTGCAGCCGGACAACAACCTATTCTTACCGGTGACCCACGAAGTTCTGTAGAAACTATTACCACTTATATTGTGCAAGTAAGTTCGGGCGATGTGCAACATGGTTCGTTAGAATACAAAACCATTTTTGCCGCAGGTATCACCTTATTTATTTTCACTTTCATTTTGAATTCAGTGAGTTTTTATATCAAAAAAAGATTCCAAGAGAAGTATGACTAACTCAGAAAAAAATAGATTAAAAGATAAAGCCTTCCAATGGTTTGGAGTTGCTTGCACCATCTTTGGATTGCTGGTGCTGGCCATCTTTATTGGCGATATTACAGCAGAGGGAATTGCCAGAATCGACTGGAAATTTCTAACCTCTTATCCTTCTAAACGACCAGAAAAAGCCGGATTGTATTCGGCCATGATGGGTACTTTATGGATGTTGGGATTGACTGCCATTATAGCTATTCCGCTAGGTATTGGTGCTGGAATTTATTTTGAAGAATATGCAAAGAAAAGCAGGTTGGCCAATATTTTAGAAATCAATTTGGCGAATTTGGCAGGTGTTCCTTCTATTATTTATGGTTTATTGGGATTGGAAATTTTTGTGAGAAGTATGGGTATGGGCACTAGTTTATTGGCTGGCGCGTGTACACTTTCGTTATTGATTTTGCCGATTATTATTGTTTCAACTCGTGAGGCTTTGCGCGCTGTACCTAATAGTATTCGTCAGGCTTCATACGGTATGGGCGCCAACACATGGCAAACCATTTGGCATCAAATTTTACCAGCTTCAATGGGTGGTATTTTAACAGGTATTATTTTGTCTTTATCTAGAGCTATTGGTGAAACGGCTCCATTGATTGTAACAGGTGCTTTGGCTTATGTAGCCTTCGTGCCAGAAACGCCAATGGATCAATATACCGTTATGCCAATGCAAATTTTTAACTGGATTTCTCGTCCGCAACACGGCTTTCAAGTAAATGCCGCCGCTGGTATTATCATCTTATTGTGCATTACATTTTTACTCAATGGCATTGCTGTTTTCTTAAGAAACAGATGGCAGAAAAAAGTGAAGTGGTAAAATATTGTTTATGGAAAAACTGAGCATTAAAGACAAAAAATTAGAGGCTATCGACCTCAATGTTTACTACGGTGAGAAACAGGTTCTCAAAAATGTAAACATGGCCATTAAAGCCAATACGGTGACAGCGTTTATTGGTCCGAGTGGCTGCGGTAAATCTACCTTCTTACGCACTTTTAACAGAATGAACGATTACGTTGAAGGTTTCCGCAAAGAGGGCGATATCATCATCGACGGTAAAGACATTTACCAAAAAATGGTGCGTGTAGAAGAGCTTAGAAAAAAGGTAGGAATGGTTTTTCAAAAACCGAATCCTTTTCCTAAATCTATTTTTGAGAATGTAGCTTACGGCTTAAAAATTCAAGGTATCAAGAATAAAAAACTGATTGAAGAAACGGTAGAAAAATCGTTGCAGCAATCGGCTTTGTGGGATGAGGTGAAAGATGATTTGAAGAAGTCGGCTTTGTCTTTGTCGGGCGGACAGCAACAAAGGTTGTGCATAGCGCGTGCTTTGGCCCTGGAACCAAGTGTATTGTTGATGGATGAACCTGCTTCGGCACTCGATCCCATTTCTACATCGAAAATTGAAGATTTAATTTGGGAGTTGAAACAAAAATATACCATCGTTATTGTTACGCACAACATGCAACAAGCGGGCAGAATTAGCGATAATACTGCTTTTTTCTATATGGGTGATTTAGTGGAATACGACGAAACAAAAAAGATTTTCACCAATCCCGAAAAAGAAAGAACGCAAAATTATATTACTGGTCGTTTCGGATAAATATCGTTCAATGTTTAAAGTTCAATGTTCAAAGTTAGCTGACATTGAACTTTGAACATTAAACTTTGAACAAATAAAATGAACATTAAACATTGAACTATTATATATGTCACATTTAGCAGCAGAATTACAACACTTGAAAGACGAAGTTTTTCAACTTCTTCAACTGGTGCATTCCCAAATTGAGAAAAGTAAAGAAGCAATTTCTACCAGCGATAGAGATTTAGCAAGTCACGTAGTGGCGAACGATAAAAGAGTGAATGCTTCTGAGTTGACGATTGATCGCGATTGTGAAAATATCTTGGCTTTGTACAATCCCGTGGCAATCGATTTACGTTTCGTTTTGGCTTGTATCAAAATGAATCACAGTTTAGAAAGAATTGGCGATAATGCTGAAGGGTTGGCGATGTATGTGAATCATGCTCCCGGACCATTTCCTCAAGATTTATTAGATGCTTTTAATATCATGCCTGCATTCGACAGAGCATTGGAAATGTTCTCTCTTATTATGGATGCTTACCGTCAGGAAGACCCAAGCTTGGCTAGAAAAGTTTTCAATTTAGATGAATTGTTAAATGAGCACAATCGCAAAGCAACAAAAATTGCTATCGAGAAAATTAAATCGAATCCAGAAATTGCAGAAGAGATTTTGTACATCATGGGTGCAATGCGTAAGATTGAAAGAATGGGCGATTTAACTAAAAATATGGCTGAGGAAATTATATTCTACATCGAAGCAAAAGTACTACGACACATTAAGAAGCATTAATTCGTTCAATGTTTAAAGTTCAATGTTTAAAGTCAGCTGGCTAACATGGAACTTTAAACATGGAACATGGAACTATAGTTAATGAATCAAGAACTCTATAACATACTCTATCTTTTAGGCTCTTTGGCCTTCCTTCTTTTCGGCTTAAAAATGATGAGCGAAGGAGTACAAAAGGTATTGGGAGATAACTTAGGTAAGATTCTTAGTGCGGGAACTGAGAGTAGATTAAACGGAATTTTTAAAGGTATTTTCACAACTTCTTTGGTACAGTCTTCTTCTGCAACTATCGTTGTTACGGTAAGTTTAGTGAATGCCGGTATTCTTACTCTTTTGCAATCGGGCAGTATCATTTTAGGCGCCAATATTGGCACAACCATTACTTCTTGGTTGGTGGCTGCCATCGGCTTCAAAACAGAAATTTATTATGCAGCTTTGCCCTTAATTGCTGTGGGTGTTCCTTTTATTTTTGCCAAAAAGAAAAAGGTGAAATTTGTTGGAGAAATTATCATCGGTTTTGCCATCTTGTTTTGGGGATTTGAAATTTTAAAAGATTCTATTTTCGAATTGAGAGACAGTAGAGTATTCGATTTCTTAATTGAAAATGGAGATCCTTCCTTCCTAAGCACATTGTCTTTTGTGTTAATAGGTGCTGTTTTTTCTTTCTTGTTGCAGTCTTCTGCAGCAGCGGTGGTATTTACGCAAACTTTGTGTTTTGCGGGTGTGTTGCCTATTGAAAGCGGATTTGCAATGGTTCTCGGACACAATATAGGTTCTACCATCAACGCAGAAATTTCGGCTTATGCAGGTAATGTGCACGCCAAAAGAGCTGCAAGAATTCATTCTATTTTTAATTTGATTAGCAGTGTTTGGATGATATTATTGTTGAGTATTATAACTCCTCAAATCGATTTTATTGCAGAAAATATTTTCAATCAAGACAGTATTTATACCAGCATTGGCGCTCCTCTTGGAATTGCCATCTTTCATACTACATATAACGTTATTAATGTTTTAATTATGGTTGGCTTGTTGCCGTATTTGGTGCAGTTGGCAACGAAATCGGTGAAGTCAAAAGGTAGCGGTGATGAAGAATATCATTTGGAATTTATGGATAGCGGTTTGTTAACTTCTCCCGAGATTTCTATTACTGAAGCTAAAAAAGAGTTGGTGAAATTTGCCGAGTTAACGAAGTCGATGAATGCTACTTTCAAAAATTTATTGAAAGAACAAGAAAGCAACAACTTTGAAGACCTCATTGTCGAAATGAGAAAAAGAGAAGATATCACCGATAACATGCAAGAAGAAATTACCAATTTCTTAACGAAAGTATCGCAGGGAGAACTAACCGAAGAGAATTCTTTTTGTATTCGTAGAATCATTGGAATGGTAGGCGATTTAGAGCAAGTAGGCGATATATATTACGCCAACGCACTTATCATGGAGCGTAAGAAAGAAAACAAAGTTTGGTTTATTCAAGAGCAACGCGATTGCTTAAATCAAATGCTAGATAAACTTGATAAAGCTTTCGATATTTTAATTCAAAATTTGAAAAGCGATTACAATGATGTAACGCTTAGCGAAGCCAAAAAAATTGAAGATGAAATTGATGCGCTTAGAGATAAAGCGCAAGAACAACACCTCGATAATATGGAAAATGGCGCGTACAGTTTTAAAAGCGGCTTATTCTACAAAGATCTTTACGCTAATTTCGAGCGCGTTGGTGATTATGTGATGAAGGTGAATGAGGTGATTGCGGAGAGGGATTAATCAGGTCTCTCTGCTAAGTTTAGCGAAGCGTAACTTTGCTGAATCTTTTCCCGAAGCTTTTAGCTTCTTTAATCCATCAAAGTAATTTTCATCAATCCTTTCCCTTCGCAAAAATTTCACGGAATCGATTTCGTGTGAAAATAGTAATCCACACTATTATTATATTCGTTTGTTTAGAGGGCTATTACATATGCAGGGAAGCTGAAAGCTTCAAGAAAAGATTCAGCAAAGTTACGCTTCGCTAAACTTAGCAGAGTGGGATGCCACCATAATGCTTCGCAATCTCATCCATCACATTTTCCAACTCAGCATGTTCATCAACTGTCACTAATTTCTGCCGGAAATCTTTTATCCCCGGGTATCCTTTAAAATAATTGGTGTAATGTCGGCGCATTTCGCAAACGCCTAATTTTTCACCCTTCCATCTTATTTCTTCAAGCAAATGAAATTTAGCTGCTTCAACGCGCTGTTCTATGGTTGCTTCAGGTAAGTGTTCTCCTGTTTTTAAATAGTGTTTTATTTGATTGAAAACCCAAGGATTTCCAATGCTTGCTCTACCTATCATGATGCCGTCAACACCGTATTTCTCTTTGTATTCTTTTGCTTTTTCTGGTGTATCGATATCTCCGTTACCGAAGATAGGAATGTTCATTCGCGGATTGTTTTTTACTTCTCCAATGAGTGTCCAATCGGCTTCACCTTTGTACAATTGCGCGCGTGTTCTTCCGTGAATCGACAAGGCTTTAATGCCCACATCTTGCAATCTTTCGGCAACATCAACAATGAATTTGCTCTTGTCATCCCAACCCAAACGTGTTTTAACGGTAACGGGTAAGTTGGTAGACTTTACTATGCGTTCTGTTAGGCGAACCATTTTAGGAATATCTTGCAATATTGCTGCACCACCACCTTTGCACACTACTTTTTTAACCGGACAACCGAAATTGATATCTATTAAATCGGGATTGGCAGCTTCTACAATCTCTGCTGCTTCGCCCATCGCTTCTATATCTCCACCAAAAATTTGAATACCTACTGGTCTTTCCTGATCGAAAATATCCAATTTCATTTTGCTTTTGTGTGCATCACGAATCAAGCCTTCAGAAGAGATGAATTCGGTGTACATCAAATCGGCACCATGCTTCTTACACAAGGCGCGAAACGGAGGGTCGCTCACATCTTCCATTGGTGCAAGCAACAAAGAAAAATCGGGCAATTCTATATTTCCTATCTTTACCATTCTTTGCAAAAGTACTAAGTAATCAATCAAAAAGGTAATTTTAATTAATGGACTCTCGTTTTCAAGTATTTAAAGAAAGATTCTCTTACGCTAAGGAATCGATTTTTCTAATTTTAATTACTATACTTTCACTAGTGATGGTGCCTCTTCTCATCTCTTTGATTTTTAATGTTGCTTTTGACTATTCAAATGATGATTTAACGAAGGTAAATGCTGCTTTTGATAAAATTACTGAGTTGAGTATTGCCAAGTATTCTTCTCCCGATGAGGCTGCCAAATATGGTTATACACTCATTCCTAAATATATTTCCAATCCCGATTTGGTTTCTAAAACCATGTGGTTTTTAATTGTGAGTAGCAATATTCCATTATTGATTACGGGTATTTTATTTGTCTTTTTCTTTCGCAAAAAAGACGATACTATTTTCTTGTGGAAAGGCAATAGATACGCGCATTATCTTCAAGCAATTTTCGCTTTCTTTTTTGCCTTGCCTTTTCTATCCTTGGTGGGACAATGGAATCAAGGTTTGCATTTTCCTATTGAAGAAATTAAAAACGATATGTTGTATTCTGAAGTGAAATCGGGCATTATTCAACATTGTTTTGGCGATATGCACAGCATCAACGAATTGCTTTTAATGATTTTATTTGTTGGTGTTTTAACAGCTATTGCCGAAGAATTTATTTTTAGAGTGGGCTTGCAAAATATTTTACTGAAAACGAATATGAATCCGCATATCGCCATATTAGTTGGTGCTGCGATTTTTAGTTTTGTACACTTTCAGTTTTACGGATTTTTTGTTCGTTTGATTTTGGGAATGTTGTTGGGGTATTTGTACTACTGGACTCGCGATATTAAAACGAGTATCATAGCGCACGCTTTTAACAATAGTTTGGCCATGGTGGTGGCATACAATACAGGCAGCTTAAATGAAAATCCTAGCGACGAAGCTCTAGGAAGTTTTGTACCCACTGCTGCTTTGTTTACAGTGTTTTGCGGCTTGTCTTTATACAGAATTTATCAAATGCGCAAAGAAGAAAATATTACTACGCTTTAAGTAATTCTATCACTGTTATTTCGGGCATGATGCCTACACGGCCCGGAAAACCTATGAATCCAAAGCCTCTGTTTACGTAAATGTATTTATCGTTGTCGCGATACGCGCCAGCCCATTGCTTGTAAATGTATTTTACCGGACTCCATTTCAAACCAAAGATTTCAAATCCGAATTGCATACCGTGCGTGTGTCCCGATAAGGTTAAATGCACATCACTTTTATGTTCTAATACTTGCGCTTTCCAATGCGATGGATCGTGAGATAATAAAATTTTAAATTCATTATTTGATGTTCCTTCCAATGCTTTGTTTAAATCGCCGTATTTCGCAAATCCACGATTGCCCCAGTTTTCAACGCCCACTAAAGAAATGGTTTGTCCGTTTTTTTGCAATTTTAAATTCTCATTCAACAACAATTTAAATCCAATATCGCCATGCACTTCTTTCAATCGTTGTAAATTATTTGCTTTGGCTGTTGCACTTTCCCAAGGAATATAATCGCCGTAATCGTGATTACCCAAGATGGAGAATTTACCATGCGGAGCGCTCAATTGCGAGAAAGTTGAAATCCAATCGTTCATCTCATCGGCCTTGTTGTTTACCAAATCTCCGGTGAAAAATATCACATCACTTTTTTGTGCGTTGGCGATTTCAATTCCTTTTTCAACCGCTTTTTTATTGTCGAAACTTCCCGAGTGAATATCAGATAATTGTGTGATTTTAAATCCGTGAAAAGCGTCGGGCAAATTTTTAAATTTCAGTTTCACGTTTTGCACTTTGTAAGCGTATTTCCCTTTAATAACGCCATATACAATGCCGAAGAATGGAATTAAGGTTAACATCAAAACAGCACGATTGTACCAAATGTTTCTTGCTACTAAGAACGAATCTTTTTCGCTGGTATCGAAGAAGCTATAAATAAATCGGAAGACATCTTCGCCAATTAAAAACAGCGAAATAAATAATTTTGGAATGATGGAAAGCATTACTAATGCCATTAGCCAATTCATTTTTTTGTTCGGACCCGAAGCGAAATTTCCTTTGGCGCCGAAGTAAATCATGAGCACTAATAATGCAACATCAAAAAGCCAATAAGCATTGTGAATAAATGAGATGTTGGTTGCTGTTGTTATCGCTTGAAAAGCAAACAGATCAATTAAGAACCAAATGGCCAGTACGAGTAAAATTCTTGATTTCATTTGGCTAATGTATAGTCTAGGTTCTTAAATAGAAAGCTTTAATAGGTAAAAGCACTTTTAAGGGCGGTGAAAAATCATATAGAAAAGATAATTGATATTTCTTATTTTTACCGCATGACCTTATACACCAACAATCTTACACAATACGAACGCTGGCTTACACGCGAAGTGAGCATAGGCGACCTTAAAATGGGGGGTAAAAATCCTATTAGAATTCAGTCGATGACCACTACCGATACCATGGATACCATTGCTACGGTGGAGCAAACCATTCGCATGATGGAGTCGGGTTGTGAGTTGGTGCGCATCACAGCGCCAAGCATCAAAGAGGCCGAGAATTTGGCCAACATCAAAAAAGAGTTGAAGGCAAGAGGTTACAATGTTCCTTTAATTGCAGATATACATTACACGCCCAATGCTGCTGAGGTTGCGGCTCGCTTGATTGAAAAGGTGCGTGTGAATCCGGGAAACTACGTTGACAAAAAGAAATTCCAAACATTAGAATATACCGATTCAGAATACCAACAAGAGTTGGATAGAATTCGCGAGAAATTTTCGCCTTTGGTGAAGATTTGCAAAGAGTACGGAACTGCTATGCGTATTGGCACCAACCACGGTTCATTGAGCGATAGAATTATGTCGAGATATGGTGACAGTCCGCTTGGAATGGTAGAATCGGCGATGGAATTCTTGCGCATCTGCGAAGACTTAAAATACCACAATATTGTTCTTTCAATGAAGGCAAGTAACACGCAGGTGATGGTACAAGCTTATCGTTTGTTGGTGAAAACCATGAAAGAAAACAACATGAATTATCCGCTGCATTTAGGTGTTACCGAAGCAGGAGATGGTGAAGATGGAAGAATTAAATCGGCGGTAGGAATTGGTACTTTATTGGAAGACGGATTGGGCGATACCATTCGTGTTTCATTAACTGAAGACCCTGAATTCGAAGCGCCGGTGGCAAAAGCTTTGGCCGATAGATATGTAGGTAGAGAAAAACATGCGCCAATAGTTCCCATTAAAAATTACCAAATAGATTCTTACAATTATCAAAGAAGAGAAACTTTAGCGGTAAATAATATTGGCGGAAAAAATGTTCCTGTAGTAGTGGCCGATCTTTCTGAATTGAAAGAAATAAAACCTGCTAATTTATTTGGTGTAGGTTACAGTTATTCGGTGCCTCTAGATAAATGGTCGATAAGTGATATGGCTGTTGATTACATCTATGTTGGTGACAACACCGTTGATTTTGAAATTCCAGGAACTTTAGGAGTCATTCAAAACGAAGGAAAAGTTCAACAAAGAGAACGTCATTATTCTGTTGGAAAAGCGGGTTCTCAAAATTTCTTAAGTGTTCACGCACACAATTTGGATATTGTTCCGTCGCTTAAAAATTTAAGCAATACTGTTGTTATACTTAAAACAACCAACTTGCATGGAATGGCCGAACAACGTGCTTTTTTCAATGCATTGATGGAAAACAATATTAAGATTCCTGTCATCGTAAAAAGAGAATATTGCAATGTAACTCCTGAGAATTTTCAGTTGCATTCGGCTACCGATTTTGGGGCATTGTTGTTAGATGGTTTGAGTGATGGCGTTTGGATAACAGCAAAAGATATAGCTCTACAAGCACTAACTTCGCAAGCGTTTGGTGTGTTGCAAGCCACAAGAACCAGAATTTCTAAAACCGAATATATTTCTTGTCCGAGCTGTGGAAGAACCCTCTTCGATTTACAAGAAACAACCGCTAAAATTCGCGCCGTTACCAACCACTTGAAAGGAGTTAAAATTGGTATTATGGGATGTATCGTAAACGGTCCGGGCGAAATGGCCGATGCCGATTATGGCTACGTTGGCTCAGGCGTTGGTAAAATCACTTTGTACAAAGGAAAAGAAGTGGTGCAAAAATCTATATCATCTGAATTGGCGGTGGATGCGTTGATTGATTTGATAAAGGAAGGTGGAGATTGGGTGGAGAAGAAGTAGATTGTTGTAGTCCATCTCCCGCCAACGCACAGGCAATTCCACACGCCCTCTTCTCTAAGAGGGATAGTTAGTGACTTATGGTTTGAAGATAATACACGTTTGCTCTAGTGCATTAAGCAGAATGGGGAACTAACTCCAATCCCTCTTAGAGAAGAGGGGTGCGAAATTGCCTTGCGCGCTGCAGGGAGATGGAACTTATCAATCAAAATTCGAAATCACCTTACTATCCAAATTCAACAATTTTTCTCTTTCTTTCATCTCAAAAATTATATTGCGCTCAACATTTTCCAAATTCCGCATCACTTCTTCATCGTGAAAACGCAAAGTTTTATAGCCCATTTTTTGTAATTCAATATCTCGTTGAACATCTTCTTCATGTTTGAAATTATGAGAATAGCCATCTAGCTCTATTACCAACTTTAACTTTCTGCATAAGAAGTCAGCAATATATTTACCAATAGGTCTTTGCCTTAGAAAGGGATATCCTGTTTTATTATCTCTTAAGACATTTGTCCAAAGAATAATTTCGGTTAATGTAGAATCGGTGCGCAAATTTTGAGCAAAACCTTTGAGGTTTTTGTTGTAAAAACTGTGTGACATAAATTTAGTTAGGTGAGGCGAAAATATAAAAACTTTGGTAATCCATCTCCCTGCCCTCTTCTCTAAGAGGGATAGTTAGTGACTTATGGTTTGAAGATAATACTCATTTACGTTAGTGCTTTAAGCAGAATGGGGAACTAACTCCAATCCCTCTTAGCGAAGAGGGGTGCGAAATTGCCTAACGCGCTGCAGGGAGATGGAATAACTTTCTCAGAAAAAATAACTAATTTCACCCCATGCTCAACACCATCAAAAAGCCCATTATCATCTTCACCGCTTTGCTTAGCTACATTGTTTTGCAAAGTATATGGTGGTTGCGTAATACATGGAATTTATACCAAGAAATTTACAGTGGCGATGTTCTGCAGCGCAAGCTGTATATGCTTATTGGTGAAGGGGTTGTTTTTCTAATTATTTTGGGACTAGGTTTTTTTGTTATTTACCGCGCCATTAAAAAAGAGATGGCTTTGAGTTCTCAGCAGAAAAATTTCTTGATGGCGATTACACACGAATTGAAAACACCCATTGCTTCTATTAAATTATTGCTTCAAACAATTTCATCGCGAAAATTAGAACAACAGCAAATTCAAGATTTATCGAAGAAAGCTATCGACGATGCCGACCGACTCAATCAACTCGTTGAAAATATTTTGATTGCTACCAAAATTGACGAGCGTTTGTATTTGCTCAACAAAGAAGAGATTTCGTTAAAAGAGTTAATAGAAAATATTATTGAAAAAAATAAGAATGGATTTCTTAAAAGTATGGATGTCATCCTGAGGTACCCCGAAGGAACTAATGCCCTGTGCATCAATGCTGATGTTAGCGGAATGATTTCTATTGTTACCAATTTGCTTGAAAATGCTTCTAAATATTCAGAAGTAGGAAGCGAAATAAAAATAGATTTAGCCGAAGAAAATAGTTCGATTGTTCTTTCTATTTCTGATGCAGGTGAAGGAATTCCCGACGAAGAGAAAGAAAATATTTTCATGAAATTTTACCGCATTGGAAATGAAAATACGCGTAAGAAAAAGGGGACTGGTCTCGGACTCTTCATCGTGAAAAATTTAGTGCTCTTGCACAATGGGGCAATTGAAGTGAAAAATAATTCACCTAAAGGGACTATATTTGCGCTTCAATTTCCGAAAAATTAAATTCAAAATATATGTCGAAAAAAGTTGCTCTTATTATCATGGATGGCTGGGGAAAAGGTGATCATACCAAGTCAGATGCTATCTTCAATGCCAATACTCCTTTCGTTGATTCATTATACAACAAACCTAATTCAGAATTAATCACCAGCGGCGAAGAAGTTGGTTTGCCCGAAGGACAAATGGGTAACTCAGAAGTGGGTCACTTAAACATTGGTGCTGGTAGAGTGGTGTATCAAGATTTAGTAAGAATTAATGTTGCCGTTCGCGACAAATCTTTTTTCTCTAATCCGGTTTTGAAAGCAGCTTTTAAAGAAGCAAAAGACAAAAATAAAGCAGTGCACTTTTTAGGATTGATTTCTGAAGGTGGCGTGCACTCTTCTCAAAAACACTTGTACGCTTTGTGCGATATGGCTACTACCGAAGGAGTGAAAGATGTGTTTGTTCATGCTTTTACCGACGGACGAGATGTAGATCCTCGCAGCGGAATTGATTATGTAGAACAATTACAAGCTTACGTTAAAAATACAAATGCAAAGATTGCTTCGTTGTGTGGTAGATATTACGCTATGGATCGCGACAAACGTTGGGATCGCGTTAAATTGGCTTATGATTTATTGGTACACGGAACAGGTGAACATTTTGCCGATCCTGTTGAAGCCATTAAAGCATCTTATGCTAAAAACGAAACCGATGAGTTTGTAAAACCAACAGTTATTACCAATGAGCACGGACAACCAACGGCTACTATCAAAGAAGGTGATGTAGTAATTTGCTTTAACTTCCGTACCGACCGTTGCAGAGAAATCACGCAAGCTTTGAGTCAGCAAGATTTCCACGAACAAAACATGTACAAAATGAATTTGTACTATGTTACTATGGCGCGCTACGATGAGTCGTTTAAAGGCGTTCATATTATTTACGAAAAAGACAACCTTACCATGACAATGGGAGAGGCTTTAGAGAAAGCAGGAAAAAATCAAATTCGCGCTGCCGAAACAGAAAAATATCCTCACGTTACTTTCTTCTTTTCTGGCGGTAGAGAAGAACCATTTAAAGGCGAGGTTCGCATCATGGCAGCTTCACCAAAAGTTGCTACTTACGATTTACAACCTGAGATGAGCGCCCAAGAATTGACCGATAAAGTTTGTGCCGAATTGAAAAAAGGCGAAGCAGATTTCATGTGCTTGAACTTCGCAAATCCCGATATGGTGGGTCATACAGGTGTCTACGAAGCAGTTGTTAAAGCGGTTGAAACAGTTGACTCTTGCGTAAAACAAGTAGTGGAAACTGGTTTACCTCTTGGTTTCTCATTCATCATTATTGCCGATCATGGTAACGCCGACTATGTTATCAATGCAGATGGTTCTCCAAATACAGCACACACTACCAATCCTGTCCCATGCTTCTTAATCGACAACGATTACAAAGCCACTAAAAATGGAAAATTGGGTGATATTGCTCCTACTATTTTGAAGATGATGGGGGTGGAGATTCCGGCGGATATGACGGGGGAGGTGTTGGTGTAAATTGAAAAGTTTAACATGAGTGTATTTGAAGGTTTTCTAGAAACATTTGTTCAAGAAATTTTATGGGCTACTGTTAAGCGCATCGGCTCTTTGATTCGTTGGGTGATTCTAAGAAATAAGTACTCTTACAATCAAATATATCAGCAAGATTGGAATGGCAGAGTTGGATTAGTGGCTCTAATTTCTGTGATTTCAATTGTTATATTTTTCTATAATTATTAACTCCCGTAATTTCTCGTAATTTCAAATTTAGTGAAGCGTAATTTGAAATCTTCATTTTAGCGATTTTTAATCGCGATAGTACTACATCAAGAATAGCTCATCGGCATTACAAATGCCTGAAAAAAGGATTTCAAATTGCGCTTCGCTAAATTTGAAATTACTTGGTGGCTCACCAAACACCGCGCACACCACCAATCCTGTTCCATGCTTCTTAATCGACAACGATTACAAAGCCATTAAAAATGGAAAATTGGGTGATATCGCTCCTACTATTTTGAAGATGATGGGGGTGGAGATACCAAGTGATATGGCGGGGGAGGTGCTTGTCTGAACCTTGATTTAAAAGGATTAAAGGATATTAAGGATGTAGGGGTGCTGAAAATTGCACCCCTTTTTTATGCAATAATTTTGTTGTTGTAGACTCTTTTGTGTTCTAATTTGATTGCTCCGAAATTGATGAGTAACCTCGTAATTTCAAATTTAGCGAAGCGCAATTTGAAATCTTCATTTTAGCGATTTTTAATCGCGATAGTTCTGTTTCAAAGAATTCCTCCGCCTCGCTTAGGCTGTATTTTGCCTAAGTGATTCTGCCACTCCCAAAGCCTTTGGCTTATTTTCTTTTTAATATATAACGAGGCGAAGCCTCTAAAATGGTAAGACCACTTAGGCAAAAGAAGCCTAAGCGGAGCTGTGCGTGAAGTTCGTGCAAAAGAAAATACAGCTTAAGCGAAGCGTTGCTAAACCATCCTCATAAAAACCTCTGCAGGCAATTGAAAATAATCTTTTAATTTTTGCGCCATCTCGCTTAGGCTGTATTTTGCCTAAGCGATTCTGACACTCCCAAAGCCTTTGGCTTATTTTCTTTTAAATGTAAAACGAGGCGAAGCCTCTAAAATGGTAAGACCACTTAGGCAAAAGAAGCCTAAGCGGAGCTGTGCGTGAAGTTCGTGCAAAAGAAAATACAGCTTAAGCGAAGCGTTGCTAAACCATCCTCATAAAAACCTCCGCAGGCAATTGAAAATAATCTTTTAATTTTTGAGCCATTTTAAGCGTTAGTTCGCGTCTTCCGGAAAGAATAGAAGATACATGTCCTTTAGAACCAATAATAGGTTCTAGGTCTTTGTTTTTCATTCCTCTTTCGGCCATTTTTAATTTAATTACTTCTATTGGGTCTAATTCGGGCAAGTAAATATGCTTGGTTTCATAATCTTTCACCAACACTAAAAGCAAAGCCAATTCATCGGCTTCATCGGTGCCTTCTTCAGCGTGAAAAATGTTCATCGTTCTTTTGATGGCTTTTTGATAAGCTGCTTCAGTTTTTATTACTTTCCAAGTCATATTATTTTGTCTTGTAGTTTAAAATATTTGTGTCGAATTCTATTGTCTCCACTTTTATTTTGTCGTATTCTTTATGTGTACCAAACCAAATAACCTAAGCTGCCAATTGTTTAAAATTAACGGCTACTAACAATCGGTAATCGTTGCCTTTAATATTAAATACCACTCTGTTTTTACCAACAATACTGGCATTTCCATAAGTGGCTTTTAATTCGTTGAAGTTTTTAAATTCTTCTTTTAAGAACTCGTTATACCAAGTTAACAGCGCTATTTGAGCTTGTGGATATTTATCTATGTAAAATAATATAGCCCTTTTAACAATGATATTCACGGAATAAAGATATTTAAAAAGTTTTCAAATTGCAAACTATTTGCTTGTGATTTAGAATTGCACTTAAAGCAGCGGCCATAGCGTGCTCGTTTTTCTTTTACCATAAAATGAGAAATTGTTTTGTTTAGTTAAAGCGAAAATAATATTTTTTCACCTCCCCACAAACTCACCATACCACTTCCCCGAATTTTTTACCACACGCTCTTGAGTTTCAAAATCTACGTATACCAAGCCAAATCGAGGGTCGTAGCCTTCTGCCCATTCAAAATTATCGAGGAAAGACCACACAAAATAGCCTTCTACTTTTACACCTTCTTTGCGCGCTCGAGCAACTTGCGCGATGTGATTTTTTAGAAAATGAATTCGGTAATCATCGGCAACAGCGCCATCTAAAAGCTCGTCGTCAAAAGCAGCGCCATTTTCGGTTACTATCAGTTTAGGGATATTTGAATAGGCGCCTAATTTTTTTAAAATTGCGTAAATAGATTCAGGATAAATTTCCCATCCCATTGCTGTTAGCGGTGCATTTCTTTTTTCGGCTTTCACCAATGATGCCTTTATAAATGGCACATACCACGCATACTTTACCACTTCTCGT
Organism: Chryseobacterium gleum; assembly: GCA_945871895.1. Classification (GTDB taxonomy): domain Bacteria; phylum Bacteroidota; class Bacteroidia; order Flavobacteriales_C; genus JAHEZL01. The sequence goes on from CAMBXP010000038.1 coordinate 19,462, forward strand.
GTGTAGGTTTGTACACCTATGAAATCGAAGTCGAAGGTAAGTAATTCTTCATCACCAGGATGCATGTATTTCTCTATTTTTGCAATGAGTTTTAAATCTTGACTTGGATAACCCAATCCTAATAAGGGTTCTATGAAGAGTCGGTTGTAAATTACATCTGCTCTTTGTGCTGCTTTTTTGTCTTTTTCTGTATCGTTCAAGGGGTCGATGCTACTAAAAGAAATGGTGGTTCCTATATGTGCGTCTGGCAAAAGTTTTCTTAGAATTCGTCCGCCTTCGGCCTGACAAATAGTGGCGTGATGTGCTGCTGGCAAGAAGTTGCGTAATCCTTTTCTACCAGGTGCATGAATCCCTAAAAAATAACCTGCGCCTGTAAAAGCTAAAGGCTCATTCATCACCATCCAGTTTTTTACTCTATCGCCAAAATGATTGGCGCACACTTCAACATATTCGCTAAACCAAGTGATTATTTCTCTATTGGTCCATCCTCCTTTTTCTTCTAACACAATTGGTAAATCCCAATGATATAAGGTGATCCATGGAGTAATATCAAGTTCCAAACAGCGATTGATAACACGATTGTAAAAATCAATTCCTTGGGGATTGATATATTCTGTGCCGAAGGGGAGGATGCGCGCCCAAGCTAAAGAGAAGCGAAAATGTTTGATGCCCAATTCTTTTAGCAACAATAAATCTTCTTCATAGCGATGGTAGAAATCGCAGGCTACCTCAGCATGTTCTTTCTTTTTTATTTTTCCTTTCGTTTGCGCGAATTCATCCCATATAGAGAGTCCTTTACCACCTTTAGTATGCGCACCTTCTACTTGATAAGCAGATACGCCCGTTCCCCAAATAAAATTCTCCGGAAAAAAATCGTGAAGTGAACTCATGACTATATGCTTGCCGCAGAAATATTGGTATTAGAGATTGTGTTTGCAGGAACCGCAACATACTGGTTGTAATAATCCATTATTTGATGCACCATTAATTGAGTTTCATCCTGCCACTCCACTTTAATAGCTTTGCCCAAATTAATCCAGCGCAGAATTTCAGGCAAACGTTCGGGCTTTAATGTTTTAACTACTTGAATTCCCATTTCATTTAAAGCCATGGCATTGCACTGTTGTTCGAACTGATTTTTTTGCGGCATCACCAAAAGTTTTTTACCTAAATAAATTGCTTCCGATGGAAGTGTGAATCCGGCACTACTCAATATTCCTGCCGATGAGGCCATGCTTTGTAAAAATGCATCATTGGTAATTGGTCGAATCCATACATTTTTTTGGCGGTACTCGGTTGTTGAATATTTACTAAAAACCTGCCATTCTACTTGCGGAATATTAACTAAAGCATTGATTATTCTGTCATCAGAATAGAAAGGTAGATACACCAAATAGTGGCCCTCATTCGTCACTTCTACATTGCGCACTTCTTGTCGCACAATTGGATTAAATACTCCCGGATTGTACTTTTGAAAATGGAAACCGAATTTCACTGTCGCAGGAGCATAATAACTTAATACCGCTTTTCCCATCCAATCTTTAGAGTCGCAAATAGGTACTCCAGGCGATAGGGCTACGGCTTGATTACTTAAACCAATGCATGGCTTGTTGCGCAGCCAGCATGCCCACGATGAAATAGGTTCAAAATCACTAATTACTAAATCGTATTGATGAATGGGCAAGTTGCGAATTTCGCTAATCAATTTGCGGACTTTATTTTTCTGATAAGTTTTTAAAAAATCGATTCCGCCCTTTTTTCCAAACACAAAACCCAAGCCCAATAAACGGTATTTTATTTCCCATGGAAGAGAAATTTCTGAGTGGCATCCGCTCAATAAAATATCCACTTCTCCTTTTTCTTTTAAGAAAGGAATGATATGCCGGGCTCGTGCTAAATGTCCGTTACCAGTACCTTGTATAGCATACAATATTTTCATTAAGCCACTTTCATTTTAAATTCTTCCATCAACATGGTGAATAACTCTTTGTCATTTTTGTTGGTGCTCGATGTATTGTCCAACTTTATGTTTTGAGCTATTGGATCTTCATTGTAATTGTAAATTGTCCAAGCTCCATTATTGTATTCTAAGCAAGTTAAATTTTCAATCCAATCTCCCGAATTAAGATATTGAACCTTCCCTTTGTCGGTGGTAATTTCTCTCATTTCAGGTTGATGAATATGTCCGCAAACCACGTAATCGTATCCATTATGAATAGCAATATCGGCAGCCGTTTCTTCAAATTTGTTGATGAATTTAACGGCGCTTTTTACGCCATTTTTTATCTTTTTTGAAAGGGACATTTTACCTTTTCCCATTTTTACAGAAAAGTAATTAACTGCTCTGTTAAGCAGGATTAAAAAGTCGTAACCAACGCTGCCTAATTTTGCCAGCCACTTACTGTATTGCATGGTAACGTCGAAAACATCACCATGGAAAATCCAAAAACTTTTCCCATCAATATGCATCACTTTCTTGTTCACAATTTCTAGTGAACCTAAATTAAAGCCCACAAATTTTCTCATCATTTCATCGTGATTGCCTGTGATGTACGCCACATTTACACCTTCAGCCACCCATTTTAAGATATGACGAATAACCAGCATGTGTTCTTTGGGCCAATAGCTTTTTTTAAATTGCCAAATGTCGATAATGTCGCCGTTCAGAATTACTCTTTTAGGTTGAATACTTTGCATGTATTGCAGCAACTCTTTGGCATGACAGCCATAGGTTCCTAAATGCACATCACTAATCACCGCCAAATCAATGTTCCTTTTCATGAGTATTGCTTTTTATTTTTGTAATATCTATTGCTGAATAAGAAAACCAAAAAATCTGAAAGTAAAGCGGAAAAGGAAAAAGAGAATTTTTTGAGTAAAGAGGGAGAGATGTTCTTAAAAGCTTTTTGTTGCTTTATATTTTTTTCATGTAGATATATGCTAGCACTTTCGATAAGCTATCTGTTTGGAAGAGCAAGTTAGTGACAATTTATAAAAACCATATTTCCAAATAGTTATGTAATCATTTGCGAAAGGTTAAGATTTAAAAATTAGAAATACAGGCATCTTATAAATAGGGTCAGATTAGATGTTTTTACAAACATATAGTCTGTCCCTATTTATTAGGATTGTTGAAAGTAGAGGTGATAGAGAGAAGTGGGTATGAGATAATTTAATAAGTGTTGCTAACAAGTGCTGCTTTATCACGTCGCTCCGCTTAGGCTGCATTTTCTAAGACCGAAAGTTCCTTTCTCCTCTTAATATCAAATCTAAGCGGTCTTACCACTTTAGAGTTTGATATTAAGAGGAGAATGAGTAATAAACTCATTCGGTCTTGAAGAATCGCTTAGATTTGATATTAAGAGGAGAAGCATAGCTTCGGTCTTAGAAAATGCAGCCTAAGCGAGGCGGCGGGTGAATTTTTATAACAAAATCCCCTCTGTTTATGCTTGATTTCAGTTGTAGAGCAAGATTTGCATTTTTGATACCTACTATGCCATGACATACCTTTTGTCTTTTCTTCAATTATATCACCCTCACATTCATCTCCTCCACCTTCTTACTTGGCAACGCACTCGGACTATTACACATCAAATCTTCGCCAGAACCAGTTTTAGGATAAGCCATCACTTCACGAATAGAAACTTTTCTTTCGAGGATCATCATCAAACGATCTAAGCCCCAAGCGATGCCGCCGTGCGGTGGTGCGCCAAATTGGAAAGCCTCGTACATGTGT
>CAMBXP010000039.1 GCA_945871895.1 Chryseobacterium gleum
ACGACAGCAGTGCTATGTTTTTGCAAAAGTTTTTTGAAAAAGCACCCAATGATAAATCGATAGAACTAAAAACTAGCGATTACAGATATTACGGAAAAGCATTGGCTAAAACTTCACAAGATTCTTTGGCATTAATTTACCTTCATAAAGCTTTAGAAAAAGACTCTACCATTATCGATTTAAACACCGATATTGCCAACAGCTACTACCGCTTAAAAAACTATCAAGCAGCTGCTAAATACCACGAAATAAAAATTGTAAAAAGAGGTGACAAAGCCGACGCTAAAGATTACAACTCACTGGCTACTGCCTACTATTACAAGAAAGAATATGTAAAAGCAGATTCCATTTTCACCAAAGTAATAGAATTGAAACCAGAGTTGTTTTCTGGTCACCTATGGAGAGCTAAATCAAATGAAATGTTAGACCCCGATTGCAAATCGGGAATAGCTGTTCCTTTTTATGAAACAGTGTTAGAAAAAGCAAATCCAGAAAAAAACAAGAAAGACATGATCAATGCTCGTTTGTATATTGGATTCCATTACATTCAAAACAAGAATTTCAAGAAAGCAAAAGAACAATATACTGAGATTTTGAAGTTAGACCCTAATAGTCCGCAAGCCAGCAGATTCATGAGTACTAAAGAAGCTAAGGCGGTTAAGTAATAAGACAGAAAACAATAAAAAAGGCGTTGGTTAAATTGACCAACGCCTTTTTTATTACCAATTAGTTCTACTTCATCTTCTCGTAATATTGAATAGCGGTGGTCATATTTATTTTAACCCCTTTGTAAAAGGCAATCAAAAATGAATCTTGTAAGCCTTTAGCTTTCAAACTTTCTTTGTAGGCTGAAGCTTCTGCCGGATTTTCAAACTCGCCTGTAAGGTATCTTTTCAAGCCTTGCTCAGTTGTTTCGATTTTTAAATCTGTAATTGTTTCTAATATTTTTTGAATTTCTACAGGTGGCTCAGCTGCGAATAAACCAACTTGAACTTGTATTTTCAGGAACTTTAAATTTGTAGAATCTTTGGGGGCAATACTGCTTTGAACTGGAGTTTCTACTGCTTTCTTTTCCTGATTTAATTCCTTTTCAGGTTCTTGTGATTTTGATACCTTCTGCTTTTGAGCAGTATCAATTGGTGCTTTTTTAAACTCTTCAGCCCCAACTAAATCAGCCACAGAAACTCTTGCACCATCTTTATAAGCAGTAACAAAAGCATCGGCAAAACCCTTGTCGCGCATCATCAACTTTAAGTCTTGTACCTGCGTGTAATTAGCTAACGAACCTACCGCATAGCGCACTAAACTATCTTGCCCGTCAAAACGAACCACTTGCACACCTTTAAAAGCCGCCTCATTTACTTTATTTTTAAACGCCCCTAATTGAACACGGTACACCACTTTACCATCTTTCACCACTTCTTGCTTGGCGGCTACTTTTGTATTTGGAATTTGCTTGAATTGTTTACCATCATACTTCGCTACTTCGGTGTTAAAACCTTGATCACTCAATTTTTTTGCGCGGGCCTTAGCTGAATCTAAACTCACATAATTACCTGCTGTATAGGTTGTTTTATTAGGATCAAAAGTCTCTGTTCCTTTAACATCAGGAATAGTCAATATTTTATCCATATCCTTATTACTTACCCCTTTTTCAAACTCACCCACTTTCACCGTAAACTTGTCTATTAAATCTTTGTTTTTAACAGAGTCTATTGGCGAACTAACAATTACAGGCTCTTTTGTTCCAGAAGCTTTCACCAATTTACCATCTTGCACTTTAAGTAACTCAGATTGTTTAAATCCTTTGGTTTTCTGTTCATTTAGTTTTTTAGTGGCTGCACTTAAATCGGCAAAACTACCTACCGCCACATCTACTGAACCGTCGTCGTTTTTTACTTTATTAGCGCCCACAACAGCATTCAATTTAGCTTTATCCGCAGGCGATGTAGTAGAATCAATTCTTCCAATTTTAATTGCGTATTCACCTTCATTCAATTTCTTAGGCAGAACTGAAGGTGTTGTTAAAACTGGAGGCGTTAATACAGGCTTTTCCTTTGCAGGAGGAGCAACATCTGTGGCGGTAAGCTTACCTTCTTGAACTTTAACAACCTCAGTTTTAAATCCTGTTTGTTTCAATAGAGCTGCTTCTCTTTTTGCCGCCTCAACAGATTCAAAGCCAGTATTATCACTTAGCACATCCTTAGTACCGTCGCTATTATCCACCTTTAAATTACGAGGCAAAGCTTTATCAATTTTTTGCTGTTCGGCTGCGGTTGTTACCGGTGTTATTTTCGTGGTTTTTACAGCATATTTCCCTTCCATCAGCTCTAAATCAGTAGGTTGTTTAATTACAGGCGCTTTATAAAAAGTAGAATCTTTATCGTCTATCACTTTGCCATCTTGAATCTTCACGACCTTAGCATCTTTAAACTCTTTTTTGAAGTTAGGTAAATCAACAGAAGCCGAAGTTAAATCTTTGTATTTCCCTACAATAAATTGAGTAGAATTCTTTTCGCCAGACACCGCTTTCACGTCCTTATCGGCAGTAATAAATTTAGCCTTATCTTCAGCATTGGCACTAGCTGGCGTAGAACCTAACTGGATGGCATACTGGCCCTCTTTGTCTTTTAATTTACCTTTTTCTTGCTCTTGTTTTTCTAGTTCGGCAGCCTTATCAAAATCTTCAATAGGAATAAATGTATTGCCTTTTTGCATTACAATTTTAGCCATTGGAAACTTGTCGTCTAACAATTGTTTCTGACGCGCTTTGGCCAATTCAATATCGGCAAATTTACCCACCAAATAACCAATAACAGTATCGTTCATAGGAGCAGCGATAATATCGGGTTGCGCTAAAAATTTGTCGGCCAAATTATCTGGTATTTTTTTGGAATATTCGCCCACCAATACTCTATATATAGAACTTCCACTTCTATTGGCATCTGCCAACTTCACCAATATTTCGTAAGGAATATCTAAAGAATCAATATATCTGCGATACCATTTTTCATAATCTGCATCAGTCATTTCTACCCCAGAAGCATTCACAAAAGCCTTAGCTGCCGACGCCTCTTTGTCTAAATAATCAGCTACGCCGTCATGATCGCTGTCTAGCGGACAGCCACTGCTGTCTACAGCAACGCCTTTAGGTGTTGCTGAGCAGCGGTCGTACCAATCAAACACCCCATCGTTGTCGGTATCGGTGGTGTTAATGGCAAAATAATCTACGAATTGAAAATCTTTCTTGGCCCTAGCCGCCCCACCTAGCAAATCGTAATGAAGAGATGCTGAGTTGTAAAAGAAATAATCGTTACTAGCATTACCTTGTCGCAAGCCTTTGCCAGCTTGAGAAACATTATCAACATTATCTGTAAAGGTATAATGAAAAGAAGACCCCATACGCAAAGTAAATCTATCGCTAATATTGAACTGCAAACCGAAGCCAACAGGCACAGAAAAACTAACTCTCGCGTAATTACCTAGGCCATCTAAATTCAAACCACGCAAATCACTTTCGTAATCGTAATCTCTTTTTAATTCTATGGCATCAGCTGCATTTGGAGCAGTTTGGGCTATATTTTTAATAGAGCCATCATCCCAATGAAAATAAGGATTTCCAGCCGAATTTACGAGATCGGCTTTTGAGTTAAACTCAAAAGTTTCGAAACCGATGGAAGTATAAGGTTGAATTACTTTGTTGTGCAAAAAATGGCCCCAATTGTACAAACCATAAGCCGAGAAGGAATTTATACGAGTTTGAAAATTAATGAAAGCACCACTGTTTTGATTACCAGTAACTGTTCCGTTGATATAGGTAAAGCCCAAATCGAAATACGAATTTATCTTGCGCGAAACATCGAAATAAAAGCCCATTTGTCCAACCAAAGGCGAATTAGCCTTCTTATTACTTACCTCTCCATAGAAGCTAAAATAGCCTGCACCAAAACCCACTTGAGGTCTAAACTCCTTGCTGCTTAAAGTTTGAGAAAACGCAGTGAAACCCGCGCTAAGCAAGCAAAACAGAATGAGTAGGTTTTTCATCTTTTTGTTGAGGAGATTCACCATTAAACTTGTAAAATTAAAGCAGAACAACTCTTCTACGCTGCCCTTTTAAAATTAGTTCAATTATGAGTGAGATAAAGTAAAAACGGAGGAAACAATGAACATCAAACCGTTAGTAAAACAAAAAAGCTCCCGTCAACCAACGGGAGCTCTCTATATCAACAACCAAAGGATATTATTTATTCACAGAATCAACCACCGCTTTGAAAGCTTCTGGGTGATTAGCTGCTAAATCAGCTAAAGTTTTTCTGTTCAATTCAATTCCTGATTTACCTACTTTACCAATGAATTCAGAATAAGACATACCGTGTTCACGAACACCAGCATTAATTCTTTGAATCCACAAAGCTCTGTAGTTTCTTTTCTTTTGTTTACGTCCGCTATAAGCGTAAGTCAAACCTTTTTCAATTGCGTTTTTCGCAACCGACCACACGTTTTTCGCTCTACCAAAGTACCCCTTGGCGTGCTTGAGGGCCTTTTTCTTTTTCGCTTTACTAGCGACTGAGTTTGTTGATCTAGGCATACAATCTTAGTTTTTTTGATGGTTAGCGGCTATCTATTACGACAACGCTTGTTGGCTAAACATCTGGTTAAACAATAACAAGGAAATTATTTTCCTATGGTTAAAAGCAATTTGATTCTTCCTTCGTTGGTAACATCTACCATTCCAGTTGCAGTCAATGCTCTTTTTCTTTTCGTGCTTTTCTTCGTCAAGATATGACGTTTGTAAGCATGTTTTCTTTTCAATTTTCCAGAACCAGTAACTTCGAATCTCTTCTTAGCGCTGGAATTCTTCTTCATTTTTGGCATAACACTCTATTTATATAAAATTCTTAATCTATTTAATGAAGACGCATTGTGATGCGTCTCTACTTTTTTGGTGCAATCATCACAATCATCTTCTTCCCTTCCAATTGCGGCATTCCTTCAGCTTTTCCAAACTCTTCTAACTCGTTAACAAATTTCAACAAAAGAATTTGTCCTCTCTCCTTGTACACAATCGCTCTACCCTTAAAGAACACGTAAGCCTTAACTTTCGCTCCATCTTCCAAAAACTCCTGAGCGTGTTTCAACTTAAAGTTAAAATCGTGCTCATCAGTGTTGGGTCCGAAACGAATCTCTTTAATAACAACAGCTTGAGTATTTTTCTTAATCTCCTTCTGTTTTTTCTTCTGTTGGTATAAAAACTTCTTGTAGTCAGTTATTTTACAAACAGGAGGTTCAGCATTAGGTGAGATCTCCACCAAGTCAAGCTCCATTTCTTTAGCTAAAGCTATTGCTTCTCTGATTGGATACACAGCAGAATCAATGCCTTCACCTACTACCCTAACTTCACGATTCGTAATTTCCTCGTTGGTACGGTGTGGATTCTTTTTAATGAATCTACCACCTCTCGGACGCGGGGGTCCGCCTGCCGGTTTTTTGAAATTGGGATTAAAGCCTCCTGGTTGTCTCATCTATTTTTCTAACGCGTTATTAATTTCTTTTTTTATTAATTCTACAAAATCTTCCAACTTCATTTTCCCTAAATCTTCGCCTCCATGTTTCCTCACAGCTACTACTCCTTCGCTGATTTCCTTCTCTCCAAGCACAAGCATATAAGGAACTTTCTTCATCTCCGCCTCACGAATTTTCTTGCCCATCGTCTCGTTACGGTCGTCAACGAATCCGCGAATATCGGAATTATTTAGCAAACTCAAAATATTTTCGGCCTCTGAATTGAATTTTTCACTTAAAGGTAATATTGCAAGCTGGTCGGGCATCAGCCACAACGGGAAGTTTCCAGCACAATGCTCTATCAAAATGGCGATAAATCTTTCTAAAGAACCAAATGGAGCGCGGTGAATCATCACCGGACGGTGTTTTTTATCGTCGCTACCGATGTATTCTAGCTCGAAACGCTCTGGCAAGTTGTAATCAACCTGAATAGTGCCCAACTGCCATTTTCTGCCAATTACGTCTTTCACCATGAAATCGAGTTTCGGACCATAGAAAGCCGCTTCACCATATTCGGTAACGGTTTTCAATCCTTTTTTAGCTGCAGAATCAATGATGGCTTGTTCGGCTTGCTCCCAATTTTCATCGGTACCAATATATTTAGAACGATCCTCTTTATCTCTCAATGAAATTTGAGCAGTGTATTCATTAAAGCCAAACACTTTAAATACATATTGAACCAAATCAATTACTTTTTCAAATTCCTCATTCAACTGATCTTGACGGCAGAAAATATGCGCATCATCTTGCGTAAAACCTCTTACACGAGTTAAGCCATGCAACTCTCCACTTTGCTCGTAACGGTAAACAGTACCAAACTCGGCAAAACGAACTGGCAGGTCTTTGTAGGAACGAGGTTTTGTTTTGTAAATCTCGCAGTGGTGCGGACAGTTCATCGGTTTCAAGAAAAACTGTTCCCCTTCTTGAGGAGTTTCTATCGGCTGAAATGAATCCTTGCCGTATTTCTCGTAATGTCCAGATGTTTTATACAACTCCACATTTCCAATATGCGGTGTAATTACCGGCAAATAACCAGCTTGCGCTTGAGCTTTCTTCAAGAAATTAGTCAATCTATCTCTCAAATCAGCACCTTTAGGCAACCACAAAGGTAAACCTTGTCCCACTTTTTGAGAAAAAGCAAACAACTCTAATTCTTTACCCAGCTTACGATGGTCGCGTTTTAACGCCTCTTCCAACATGGCCAAGTAATCGGTCAATTCTTTTTGTTTAGGGAAAGTAATCGCATACAAACGCGTTAACTGCTTGCGCTTTTCGTCGCCTCTCCAATAAGCACCAGCGACTTTCATCACCTTAGCGGCTTTGATGAAAGATGTATCGGGAATATGGGGTCCGCGACACAAGTCAGTAAAATTTCCTTGTGAATAGAAAGTAATCTCTCCATCGTTCAAGCCTTCCAACAACTCTAATTTATATTCGTCACCTTTTTCGGTGAAGTAAGCAATAGCATCTGCTTTAGAAACAGAAGTTCTTTTGTACTCACTTTTCAAGCGAGCCAAATCGAGCATTTTATCTTCAATCTTCTTGAAATCAGCATCGGTAATGGTTCTACCACCTAAATCGATATCGTAATAAAAACCATTTTCAATAGCCGGACCGATTCCAAACTTTGTCCCTGGGTAAAGTGATTCAATAGCCTCAGCCAACAAGTGAGCCGATGAATGCCACATGGTAGCTTTACCATCGTTATCGTTCCATGTATGTAAAACTATAGATGCATTGCTTTTAATCGTTCGCGCCAAATCTTGAATTTCTCCATTAACTTTAATAGAAAGGCAATTGCGCGCCAATCCTTCTGAAATGCTTTTAGCGATATCCATCCCGGTAACCCCTTGAGGATACTCACGAACAGAACCATCTGGCAAAGTAATTTGAATCATAAATTTTAATAAGGGTCGTAAAAATAAGAAAAAGAGAGCGAACCACGAACTATGGCTAAAAAGAAAAAAGGCATCTTGAAGATGCCTTTTAAAATACGATACGATTTGAATTAATTCACCTTTGGTAAATTCTTTCTTTCTAAAATTTCACCTTGGTCTTCGCAATTAGTCCATCTGCCTGCCTTTTTATCTCTGTCCTCCCCCCCCCGTTAAATCAGACTCATTAAAAATAGAGAAATAGAAGTGTCTACATTTAAAATAATGAAATTGATACTATGAAAAAAATCAAAATTTTCAGAAGCACAGATAATCTATGCCATTAATCCATCGTGCGCCAGTACAGTAAGTAGAAATTTTTACTGTACCAGTGCGCGACTTCAATATCGACTTTCTTTATACAGTGCGTAAACGAATAATCTTCTGCCACCAACAGTTTCAAGTGTTTCTTTAGTTTCCATAACTCATGCTTTTTAAGGTATTGCAATACAAAACCTATAAGTTCAAATTATATGTTAAGCGGAAAGGACAAAAGATATTATCGCGAAGATGGATGTTTTAAAGAGTAAAAGGCAGGAATTTACCGACGAGACAGTGTGCTGCTGATGACCATGCACTAGTAAACTAAATTATTTTCATTTCCATAGCCATCACAACCAACTCCACTGCATTTTTAGCTTGCAATTTGGCCATCATATTGGTGCGATGCGCATTCACCGTTCTATCGCTAATAAACAACTTGTCGCCAATTTCTTTATTGGTTAATCCTTTTGAAATTTCTTTCAATATTTCAACTTCGCGCGACGTAAGCTCGTTTTTATATTTTCCATCACTTTGATATTGCTTACTAACTATGCGCGCCAAAATTGCCTCGGGAATGGCCTTACTGTAATATTTTTCTCCACTTGCAATCATCTCTATGGCATGCAGGAATTCTTCCCTATCTATATTTTTTAACAAGTAGCCAGAAGCACCAGCTTGATCAGCCATCATCATATACTTGTCTTCATCGTGCATCGACAACATTACCACTTTAATATCTTTATTGATTTTTACGATGCGTTGAACCGCACTTATCCCATCTAAAACTGGCATATTAATATCCATCACTACCACATCTGGCTTTCTGTTACTTGCTAAAAATACTGCTTGTTCTCCATCGGCGGCCTCTCCCACAACTTCTATATTGGGCGCTTTGCTTAGCAAATCTCTAAACCCTTCCATCACCAAGAGATGATCATCGGCCAATACAACTTTAATTTTTGTACACATATTAATCGGTTTTAAATTACCTATTTCAAGTCACCTTCTCTTCGCTCCCCTTCCGCCGCTTTTCTTAGCAGAATTTCCCCTTGCACTCTTACCACCGCTTTTACCTGTATTGGTGCTTCTACCCCCACCAGATTTTCGCGCATACCTATCATTTCTGTTGGCATCTAAATGCGAAAATCGAGATGGTGACTTTGATTTAGGTGTGCTGGGTCTTTTAGGGGCTTCGCCAGATGATTTTTTAGGAGAGCTTGATTTGTTTTTTTTGGGTTTTTCAATTGGCTTTCTTGATGATTCAGATGACGAATGTTCAATCATTTTATAAATAGATTGCATCTCGCTAGCGTTAAGTTCTCGCCAATCACCTACCGGTATTCCTTTCAAACTAATGTTCATGATGCGCACACGTTCCAACTTTGTTACTTCATAACCAAAATGTTCGGCCATACGGCGAATCTGACGATTCAATCCTTGCACCAATATGATGCGAAAAACAGTAGAAGCTTCTTGTGTTATTTTACATTTTTTGGTAGTAACACCTAGCATAGGCACTCCTTCGCTCATCCCTTCAATCACTGCATCAGTTAATGGTTTATTTACTGTTACAACATACTCTTTTTCGTGCTTATTGCCCGCACGTAATATTTTGTTTACCAAATCTCCATTATTGGTAAGGAAAATCAATCCCTGAGAATCCTTGTCTAATCTACCAATTGGAAAAATACGCTTGCTATGATTTACAAATTGAACGATATTATCGCGAACACCAGCTTCTGTAGTTGATGTTACACCAACAGGTTTATTTAGGGCAATAAAAACTTGATCTTCATGCGCACGTGGTTCCAACTCATGACCGTTAACCCTCACTATATCACCAGAACTCACCTGATCACCAATTACCGCGCGTTTTCCATTGATAAATACATTTCCTTTTTCAATAAAGCGATCGGCTGCACGACGCGAGCATAAGCCACTTTCACTTATGAATTTATTCAATCTTATATCTGGTGATTTCATAATTGGATTATTTAATCAAGTTCATGATTTCGCTCAAGTCGGGAACCAAAATAATTTCTGTTCTTCTGTTTTTAGAGCGACCTTCTGGAGTGTCGTTGCCAGCAATAGGATGAAACTCACCTTTACCAGAAGAAGTTAGTCTGGCTGGAGAAACTTTATTGTCTATTAATAGACGAACAACCGAACTTGCGCGATAGGTGCTTAAATCCCAATTGTCGCGATACACCGCATTTTTAATAGGCAAATTGTCGGTGTGACCTTCAACAGAAATTTCGAAAGTGGTATCGTTTTTTAAAACTGCACCTAACTTTTGCAAGGCTTCAATTCCTCTAGCTTCTACCTCAGCACTTCCCGATTTGAACAACAATTTATCCAATAGAGAAACATATAATTTACCATCTTTCAATTGAACAGTTAATTCAGAAGGAGAGAAATCTACCAAGGCTTTTTTAATTGAGGCAAATAAATTATCTAACATCGCTTGGCGCTCGGCCAACAAGTTTTCTAAATGATCAACTTTTTTTTGTTTTTCTTCTAATTCTACTCCTTTTTTGGTTAACGTTTCGCCCAACTTAGCCAACTCTTCTCCAGTTGATTTTTTTAAAAAATCGTAGGTCTTTTTCAGGTCGTAAAACTCTTGTTCAGTATCAGCCAATTTCTTTTTTTCGGTTCTCAGCAATTTACCTAAGCTTGTAGTATCGGCTTGTAAGGTTTTGCTTTGAGCGCACAAAGAATCTCTTTCGTGTAAAGATGTTTTGTAGCGCTTGGTGTAAAGTTTTTGTGTTAAAGGTTTATCTTCAACCACAGAATCGCAGGCTTTATGCGGTACGCAAGAAGCAACAAAAGCGACAACAACTAGTAACAGTATATTTTTCATTTGAATAGATTTTAGTCGAATGTACTCTATATATCATCAAAAAAGATCCACAAATCGTCTACTTTTTCAAATCATGAATGTTTAAAAACCTTACAAATAGTGTTTTTCTGCTTAATTTAGCTACATGAGTAATTTTAAGTGCGTGTTATTTGATTGCGATGGCGTTTTGGTAGATACAGAAACAACCTCTTTTAGAGTTTTTGGTGAACTGCTGAAAGACTTGGGATACGAAGCACCTATTGCGAAAATGGCTGTTGATTTTTCTGGCACATCTTTAGGCGCTTGTATCCGACATGTAGAAAAATTATTCGACATGAAATTGCCAGAAAATTTTGAGGCCATCTTCAGAGAAAAATCATTTGAAGCTTTCAAAAAAGAGGTTACACCTATTCCTCACATTCACGAATTATTACAAGATTTTCCTTTGCCTTTTTGTACTGCATCGAGCGCACAAAAAGCAAAAATAATTTTGAACCTCACATCTACTAAATTGATTCATCACTTCGAAGGAAAAATATACAGCGCTTACGAAATTCAACAATGGAAGCCTGAGCCTGGTGTATTTTTATGGGCAGCTAAAGAAATGGGATTTACACCCGATGAATGCTTGGTGGTGGAAGACAGTTTTTCTGGCCTCACCGCTGCGCGCGCTGGTGGCTTCAAAGCCATAGGTTACGCCCCAAAAGAACACAATGTGAAACTATTGCAACCCATGAACGTTCCGCTAATAAGGGATATTCGCGAAGTAAAAAACTTTTTATAAAAATAAAGCAACATGGAAATGTCATTTGAAAAAACACCAAAAAGTTTTAAAACGATACAGTTTCAGGATTGTGATATGTTCGGACATTTAAACAACGGACGATTTATCGACTACTTTCTCAATGCGCGGGAAGACCATTTGGTGAACTTTTATGACCTAGATATTTTCGCTATGACACGCGAAAAGGGAGTTGCCTGGTTTGTTGGCAAACACGAAATCGTTTACAGAAAGCCCGCGAACCTTCGTGAAGAAGTTGCCATCACATCGGAAGTGATTAACTTCGTAGACAAATCAATCACCGTTGAAATGGTGATGTACAACAAAGAACAAACACATGTTAAAGCAGTTTTGCGCTCTACTTTTGTTCACATCAATTTAAAAACACTTAAGGCCGCTTCGCACGATGAAGAATTAACTGCACTTTTAAATGGTGTGTTGATTAAACGACCAATGATTGATGTATTTGAAAGAGCGATAGAGATTGAAAAAAGCATGGTGAAATAAATAGTATCTTTGAATCATGGACGGACTTCGCAAACTTGCTGCAACCAACGATACCATCATAGCGCCTGCCACAGCGCCTGGCATTGGCGCCATAGCCATTATACGCCTATCGGGTGCAGATGCTATTGCAAAGTGCAGCACAGTGTTCACCAAAAATTTAAATGAAGTAAAAAGTCACACGCTGCACTTCGGTAATATCATTGATGGCGAAAGAATTATTGATGAAGTATTAGTTAGCGTTTTTAAAGCACCTCACTCCTACACTGCCGAAAACACTATAGAAATATCTTGTCACGGCTCGCCATACATTCAACAAGAAATAATCAAACTCTTTTTACAAAAAGGAGTGCGCATGGCCGAACCAGGTGAGTTTACATTGCGCGCTTATTACAACGGTAAACTCGATTTATCGCAAGCCGAAGCCGTAGCCGATTTAATTCATTCCACCTCAGAAGCAGAACATCAAGTAGCCATTTCGCAAATACGCGGAGGCTTCTCCAACGAAATAAAAAAATTGCGCGAAGAAATTATTCGCTTCGCTTCTTTAATAGAATTAGAACTCGACTTTAGTGAGGAGGATGTGGAGTTTGCCGATAGAGCACAATTCATCTCCTTGGTAAACAAAACACAAAGCGCGATTAAAAAACTCATCGATTCTTTCGCAGCAGGTAACGTCATTAAAAACGGAGTGCCGGTTGCTATTGTTGGAAAACCGAACGTAGGAAAATCGACTTTACTCAATGCTTTACTTAACGAAGAAAGAGCTATCGTATCTAGCATCGCAGGAACAACGCGCGACACCATCGAAGATGAAATAAATATCAAAGGAATGAAATTTCGTTTCATCGACACCGCTGGTATTCGAGATACTACAGATGAAATAGAAAGCATTGGTATTGAAAAGACATTTGAGAAAATTGCACAGGCAAGCATCGTTTTATATTTAGTCAACCCAGCAACACCTCAAGAAGAAATCGATTCTATCAAAAAATCATTTGAAGAAAAAGCCGATAGCAACAAGCGCGCTCTAATTTTCATTTTTAATAAAACAGACATTCATTCTCCTTCAGTAAAAGAGGCTGATGATGTTATGTACATCTCTGCCAAAGAGAAAAAAGGAATTGAAAAAGTGAGCGATAAATTAGTGGCTATGGTGAATATCGGACAAGTAAAAATTGGCGATGTGATAGTATCCAACTCTCGCCACTACGACGCACTCGTGCGCGCCCAACAAAGTCTCGACACCGTGCTCAAAGGACTACAATCTCAACTACCTACCGACCTTATCGCCATCGATATTCGCACAGCCATGTTTGAACTGGGCACCATCACTGGCGATGTTTCTACAGATGATTTATTGGAAAGTATTTTTAGGAATTTCTGTATAGGAAAGTAAAGCAGTTCAACCCCTCAAAAGTGAATTTCCTGAAAGGTATTGTAAGTTATTTGCACTTTAAAACATTTTTATATTTTAAAAATAAACAGGGAGTGTTACTTGCTTTTTGTAACTTTAAACTAAAAGATGAAAAATAAATTTTGTTTTGTCCTTGCACTTACATTACTGGGCTGTTCTCAAAACCCACAGCAATTAATTGTACAATCTCAAAATCCACGACAAATAATTGTACAAAAAGCAATAGAAGAAACGTTTACGGAACTGGAAAGGAAAAACGTAACCACTTTTGAATATCCATTAACGGACAGAGATGCTTTTGCAAAACAAGGTTATTATTATTCAAAACAGGTTGACTATTATGACCAGAAGTACAAAGAAAGCCCTATGGATTATTGGGATAAAAAGCGAAAAGGTGCTCTTGAAGTTTATTCAAACTTCGTACACAACCATACTAATATTACAGGGAATAAGGAATATCATATTATTAGAGTAATGAGATGCAATCCCGATACTGTGTTTGATGTTAATTACTTTTTTGATGAGAATGATTCATTAATAAATAGGTTAAGTCAAAAGTGATTTACAAGTGTGAAGGCAGATTAGTTTTCTTGCTTTTTAAGTATGTGTTTGCACCTTATTTGTACCTTGAAAGTGTTTGTATTTCGTAAATCCTTATAAGTAAAAGGTTTCATTCGTTTAGTTACTTTATGTATCGGCAAGTAATATTATTAGCGCGTAAACAAAAACAAAAAAGGTTCACATTACTGTGAACCTTTTTTAATTTCAGTAATTCGAAATTACTTCTTTTTCGCTGGAGCTTTTTTTGCTGGTGCCGCAGCAGCAGGTGCTTCTTTTTTAGGAGCAGCAGCTTTCTTAGGAGCAGCAGCTTTTTTAGGAGCAGCAGTTTTTTTAGGAGCAGCAGTTTTAGGAGCGGCAGCTTTTGCAGCAGCACTTTTTACAGCTTTAGCTTTTTTAGAAGGTCTAGAATTTCCAGTTGAACCTTTGAATCTTTTTCCCTTCGCAGTTTTTTTATCGCCTTTTCCCATGATTAAAAAATTTAAATTGTTTTTATGGTTGATGCTTCAAATGTAGTTAAAAAATTTCCTGTGTCAATATTTCTAAGGATGATTTCATTGAAATTAAAATCAAAAAAAAAGGTTCAAGTACACTTGAACCTTTTTGTTTGCGATGAACCGCTGATTACTTTTTCTTAGCAACCGCTTTTTTAGCTGGAGCAGCTTTTTTAGCAACCGCTTTCTTAGGAGCAGCAGCTTTTTTAGGAGCAGCAGCTTTTTTAGGAGCAGCAGCTTTCTTAGCAGGAGCAGCTTTTTTAACAGCTGGTTTTTTAGCAGCAGCTTTTTTCGCTGGAGCAGCTTTAACAGCTTTTTTCGCAGCAGCAACTTTTACAGTTTTCTTTGCTACTACTTTTTTTGTTTTAGTTTTTGTTGCCATGATAATAAAATTTAAATGGTTGATGAGTCAAATGTAATTAAAATTATTTCTTGTTGTCAATAGTAATACGCATGTTTTCAAAAAAATGTTTTGTAATCATGTCGCTACTTTTTATTACTTGTTTTGTCCAGCCAATTAATATTTCTGTTTTTTCTGAATCACTTAATTTATATGATACTTCAGAAGAATTTATTTTCCATCGAAGGTGATGTAAACATATCGCAGCGCTCACAGAAATATTAAAACTTTCCGTGAATCCCAACATAGGAATGTTAATAAGTTCATCGCAATTATCAATAGCTAGCGAAGTCATTCCTGGTTCTTCACTTCCAAAAACCAAAGCGAATTTTCCTTTTGTAATATCAAATTCTTCTAACGAACAACTTTTTTCATGAGGTGAAGTTCCAACAATTCTATAGCCTTCTTTTTTTAATTTATTGATGCAATCGAGTGTGTTATTTTCGTTTTGATTGTATCTATTTACACTCACCCATTTTGAGGAACCTAAAGCAATATCTTTTTTTTCTTCGAACAAATTTTTATTCTCAATCACGTGCACATCCTGTATACCAAAGCAATCGCAAGAGCGAAGCACAGCACTTGCATTGTGCGGCTGATATAAATCTTCTAAAACAATCGTCATGTATTTAGTTCTATTCTCTATGTTTTTTAAGAAGAGATTTTTTTTGTTTTCAGAAACAAATCCGAGTAGATATTCTAATAATTTTTCTTCCATAATGTTCTTTCATTTTTTTTCGATGTGCTTTTTCAAAGTTAGTGTAATGCAAATGCGAAATGAAAATAAGTTCAGTATTTTTTTAACTACGCTATTTGCAATTGAATGAAAAACTACTAACTTAACATCTATCTAAAAACGGGTTAATATGAAAACAAACTTTACCAAATCATTTTTCTGCTTCGTAGCAATTTCGGTTTTTTTAGTGTCTTGCGCATCTTATGATAGTCAGAGAGGAAACCAAGAAAGAATCGATAGACATCATCAAAGAAATCAAGTTCCAAATTTTCAGTAAAAAAAAAGCCCCGTTAAAAAACGGGGCTTTTTTTACATCCATTTTCTTCCTACTCTTTCTTTATTCTTTTCTCCTTTTTTTCTTCCTTCGCTTCCACCTTTATTACTTCTGTTTTCTTTGCCTCTGCAGGAACCTTTACTTTAATAGTTTCATCTGCATTTGGATATTTAAATTTACTCAAATCATAGGCTGGTTTTTTGAGTTGCTCTAAGTACAAATTACCCAATCTAAAAATATTGTACACCTCATCATTACCAGCATGCGCTGCTATTTTAATTTGCTTAACTCTATCTAAATGTTTTACTTCTTGCAAGGAATCGAATCTTTCCATTTGAAATTTATAAGTACTATCTAACTTCACTGTATCACCATAATCTAATTTCCACTTTTGAACTAAGAAAGAATAGATTGCTTCAGGGTCTAATCTTTTTGCCATTATCTTTTTGTCTTTATCTAAAAGATACATTACAGGCGTAGAGTAAATATCGTAGTAATCTCTAAAATGAGTCATGTGCAAAGTATCGCTCACATTAATCCATTTGTGTAAATTATTTTCCTCTACGTATTTTCTAAAGCCTGGAGTTTCATTTTCAATATTCACTGCAAAAACAGTAATACTATCTTTTATTGGAGATAAATCGGTAAGCATTTTTAATTTCGGAGTTTGCGCTTTGCAATGTCCGCAATCAGAATCCCAAAACCACACAACAGTATAAGGTGATTTAATTTTACTCAACTTATACCAATTGCCATTTAGCCCTTCCATCATCATATCGGTAGCTGTAGATCCGCAACCAATATATTCTAATGATTTTGCGCGAGTGATTATTTTAGACAGATTGGTTTCGCTCACCCAAAATGCTTGTTTGGTTTTGTAATACTCATTTACTAAATGTACAAAAATGGCGTCGAAACACATAATGTTTGAGCGCTCATATTTTGTAGTTAAAGTAGAAACAATGTATTTAAATATTTCGGGAGAAGCTTTCGCCTTTTTGATAATTAGATCACAAGCAACAATAATAGAATCGTGATGCTGCGGCACCATCTTATCTAAATAATTAATGATTTTATTTTCCAACAACGGAGTTCGCACCAAACCTTCTTCGCTAAAATCTACCTTATCAAAATAATGTGCTCTGTAGTATTCGAATTTTGCCGTATCGTTGGTGATGCTTTCTGGTATTTTTGGATCTTGCGACAATTGCAAAACTTTCGACAAAAGATGCGTTGGGTAAGTGCTTATATAATTGCTTTGGTATTTTTCTACTTCATCATTTAAAACAGAAAGAGAATCGTTGTATAATTTTTCTTTAGATGAATTGCTTTCTTTTTTTGCTACATCTACTTTCGCCACCAAAGCAGTTCTTTGTTTGTATTTTTTTTCCATAAACAAACTATGCTCTATATATAGCGTATTCTCAACCGAACCTTTCACTTTCATGTTTTTACCCAAATCAACTGTATCGGTGAGAAGCGTAAATGCGTTTTCATTGTGAATCACAAATTCGGTATATCCTTTTTTATCTTGCGTAAGAATGGAATAAATTCCGGCTTCAATTCTTTTCTTGTGATTTAAACTTCCTTTTCCTGCTTTCATTTTTACCGTATCTAAAACATAATGCGTTTTAGCGTTACCAAAATTGTGAATGATGTAGATAACAGAATCTTTGTAGTGCTTAATTTGAAAATTGATATTGGTTACATCTTGCTGTTGCGCTGCCAATGAGCCAACCATTAAGAAAGTACAAAAAGATAAAAACAATGCTCTCATATATAAGGTATTTGAAATCTGCTTTAAAGTTAAGCAAATATGTGTCCAAAGTAAAATTGAAAAAAAACCTTTAAAAAGCTTTCTCTTTCGTGTTAAAAGAAGTAAATTAGTTGCAGGTTCTTTGAACACAAGAAATTTAAGACTGTCCACACAGACATGCTCGAGAAACTTACACTAATTGCATTTGGAGATAAGCTCATGCGAGCACAGGGCGCGCCTAACTTGTTTAGGATTACCGAATTTCGCGGCAGCTCCATACATGATATATTACAGTTTCTTCTAGTCTCCTCTGTGTGGATTTTTTTTGTTTAAACTCAACATTTAGACTTGTCTAAATATTTATTTGCGCTAAACTAATTACTTTCTTATATTTGACTCAAACAACATGGCATGAACTCGTCGACCGAAGAAGATTATTTAAAAACTATTTACATGTTGAGCGCTCAATATCCCGAGGGTGTGCTCACCTCTGCCATTGCCGAAAGAATGGAAACCAAAGCATCATCGGTAACCGACATGTTAAAGAAATTATCTGAAAAAGGATACATCAACTACGTAAAATACCAGGGAGTAACTTTACAGAAAAAAGGCAATGATGTGGCAGTTAAAGTAATTCGCAAGCACCGTTTATGGGAAGTGTTTTTATGTGAAAAACTAGATTTTACTTGGGATGAAATTCATGAAGTTGCCGAACAATTAGAACACATCACTTCTGTTAAATTGGTAGATAGTTTAGATAAGTTTTTGGGTTTCCCGAAGGTTGACCCACATGGAGATCCTATACCAGATAAAAACGGAAATTTTCATAAAATAAAAGAAGTTGCTCTTCGAGATTTAAAGATTGGCGACAGCGCTATTTTAATTGGTGTGCGCGAAGATTCTAAAGAATTTTTAAAGTATTTAGAAAGCATAAAACTTTTGCTGGGCGCAAAGTTAGAAGTAGTAAACAAATTCGAATTCGACGAATCGGTTTTGGTAAAAGTGAACAATGAAAACGAAATAATGTTATCGAGTTTAGTGTGTAAAAATTTAAGTGTTAGTCATGAAAAAAATAAAAAATAGGCTATTTCTTTTAGCAGCTGCGCTACTTCTTTTTTCTTGCAGTGAACAAGAAACCAAAAGAACAAAACCATATATCATTACCACTACAGGTATGATTGCCGATGCTGTAAAAAACATTACCGATACTTTATTTGAAGTAGAAGCTTTAATGGGGCCGGGCGTTGACCCTCACCTCTACAAAACCAAACAAAGCGACACCAAAAAATTAATGGAAGCCGACGTTGTTTTTTACAACGGAGTGCACTTGGAAGGAAGAATGAGTGAAACTTTAGAAGAGTTGGCTAAAACTAAAAAAGTGTTTGCTATTGCACACGGTATACCAGAAACAAAGCTGATCAAAAGTTCGGGCTTTGTGGGTGCTCACGACCCTCACGTTTGGTTCGATGTTAAAATATGGATAGGTGTTGTGGGCTACATCAAACATGAATTGCAAAAACAATATCCGCAACACGCAGCACTTTTTCAAAAAAATGCCGACACCTATATTACTAAATTGAAAAGCTTTGATGAGTGGGTAGAAACAGAGCTTTCTTCTGTGCCAGAAGAGTTGAGAGTGCTCATCACCGCGCACGATGCTTTTGGATATTTCGGCAAAGCCTACAACATCAAAGTAAAAGGATTACAAGGTATTTCTACAGCATCTGATTATGGCGTTAACGACAGAATAAACTTGGTGAATTTTATTTGCCAACAAAAAATAAAAGCCGTTTTTGTAGAGTCTTCTGTATCACCTAAATCGATTAATGCCATCATAGAAGATTGCGCTGCTAAAGGTCATATCGTAAAAAAAGGTGGCGAACTTTTTTCCGATGCAATGGGTGCTGCTAGAACGGCAGAAGGAACTTACATAGGTATGATTCAACACAACGTAAACACCATAGTTAAAGGATTAAAATAATGATTACACATGTTGAAAATCCGATTGTAGAAGTTCACGACTTAACCGTGAGTTACAATAACAAACCTGTTTTGTGGAATGTTGATTTTACGCTTCCTGCCGGACAAATGATAGGCATTATTGGTCCGAATGGAGCTGGTAAATCTACCCTACTTAAATCGTTAATGGATTTGGTTCCATCAGCATCGGGCTACATCAAATTGTTTAACGATGACTTAGATAAAGTACGTCATAAAATATCATATGTTCCTCAGCGTGAATCGGTAGATTGGGATTTTCCAGCAAGCGTAATGGATGTTGCTTTAATGGGTAGATACAATGCTAAAAACATCTTTGGAAGATTCTCTAAAGAAGATAAAGAAATTGCTGCCGAGAGTTTGAAAAGAGTGAATATGATGGATTATGCGAACAGGCAAATTTCACAGCTTTCGGGCGGACAACAGCAACGCGCTTTTTTGGCAAGAGCCTTAGCCCAACAAGCCGATTTGTATTTAATGGATGAACCTTTCGCTGGTGTTGATGCCTCTACAGAAAAATCGATCATCGATCTTTTTCTTTCTATGAAAAAAGATGGAAAAACAATTATTGTGGTGCATCATGATTTACAATCGGCCATTGATTATTTCGATTGGGTGCTTTTAATCAATACGCGCTTGGTAGCTTCGGGTGCGGTTAAAGATGTTTTCACCACCGAATTATTACAAGAAACTTACGGAGGAAAATTAACACTACTCACCAAAATCGGAGAGTTGATTAAAGAAAAACAATTTCCAATTAGAGAGTAATGAGTATAAAAGATAGCACTTCACGAAGGGGCGTATTGAATACGCCCGATGAATGTTTGTTGCGGGCGTATTCAATACGCCCCTACCGAAGTATGTATTTATAAAAAATGAATTAATGTCAGCCACTCAAAACATAATCGATTTTATTTTACTTAAAGAAAGTAGCGTTCGCTATGTTGTTTTGGGTACTGTATTATTGAGTATCGCTTCTTCGGTTATTGGTTGTTTTGCCTTGTTGCGCAAGAGAGCGCTGGTGGTAGATTCTGTCTCCCACTCTATTCTTCCAGGAGTTTGTATCGGCTTCATGATTTCGGGAACCAAAGATCCATTATTCCTTTTATTGGGTGCTATACTCACTGGTTGGTTGTCTATTTATTTTATCGATTTAATTACACGTCACTCTAAAATAAAAGCAGATACAGCTATTGGCTTAAACCTATCTGTTTTTTTCGCAGTAGGTGTTTTGTTGCTCACGATTATTCAAAATTCAGGGAATCCAAATCAGGCAGGCTTAAGCGATTTTCTTTTTGGTAAAGCAGCAGCGATAACTCTTTCTGATTTATACTCTTTTGGAGGCGTAGCTGTTTTTGTATTGCTAATCGTTACCATTTTTTACAAGCAATTGGTTTTGGTTTCTTTCGATTTGCATTTCGCAAAAACCATCGGACTCAACATTAAATTCTACGAATTTCTATTGTCTATTTTAACAGTGATTGCTGTTGCGATAGGTATACAAACAGTAGGTGTTGTATTGATGGCAGCGATGTTAATTACACCTGCAACTACAGCACGCTACTGGACGGACAACCTAAAAAAAATGCTGATTATTGCTTCGGTGATTGGTTCAATATCGGGAGTTATAGGTGTATTTATTTCTTATTCGGTTGCCAATATGCCAACCGGACCATGCATCGTTTTAGTGTTCTCCATCATCGCCGTTTTATCCATTATACTTTCTCCTAAAAAAGGCATACTGGCACAATGGCTTCGTAGGCGAAAAAACAGTAGAAAAATGCTGGAAGACAATATTGTAAAAGCATTTTATAAACTAGGCGAAAAAGATGGCGACTTTTTTAAAAATCGAACATTGGAAGAATTAATCATTGCCAGAAAATTTAAGAGATCTCATCTTTTGAAAGGATTGCGACATCTGCGCAAAAACAATATGGTGCATCGAATCAACGATAGCTTTGTACTCACTACCGAAGGGAAAAACGCGGGTGCACGCATCACCAAAATTCATCGTTTGTGGGAAATATATTTGACGAAATACATGCGCGTTGCCGATGATCATGTGCACGATGATGCCGAAACTATTGAACACATCATCACTCCCGAACTAGAAAAAAGATTAGAATCGTTGTTAGATTTTCCGCAAGAAGATCCACACAACCAACAAATACCTTATTAATACAACATGGAAATTTCTATCATCATAACCGCCATTTTAGTTGCTGTAGTAAGCAGCATCATTGGTTGTTTCTTGGTACTTCGAAAAATGGCTATGGTGGGCGATGCTATTTCTCATGCGGTTTTACCTGGTATTGTTATCGCTTTTATGTTGGGAGGAAAAATGGGTTCGTGGTATTTATTATTGGGTGCAGCAGCCTTCGGATTAATTACCACTTTCCTCATTGAGTTCTTTAACAAAAAAGGAAATGTACAACAAGATGCCGCTATTGGTGTGGTGTTTACATCGCTTTTTGCTGTGGGAATTATTTTGATTTCGCTTTACACGCGCGATGTAGACTTAGACCAGGATTGTGTGCTCTACGGAGAATTAGACCACGTTGCTTTTGAAAGTGGAACGAATATTTTCGGCATGCTAATTCCAGAAACCATTTTGCGTTTATCGATTCTTTTATTGTTTGTTGTCACTATGGTGATAGTTGGCTTTAGAGGTTTATTTCTAACCACCTTCGACCCTGCCTATGCTGCAACCATTGGAATATCTGTTATGGCATGGCACTATGTTTTGATGGGAGCAGTTTCTATATCAACCGTTTTATCCTTCAATTCAGTGGGCGCCATATTGGTGGTAGGATTTTTAATCACTCCCGCCGCTACAGCCTATTTAATTAGCGATAAAATTGTACCAATGATTTTATGGTCAGTACTTTTTGGCGTAATGGCATCGATAAGCGGATATTACTTGGCTGGTTGGGTAAATGGAGCTACATCGGCAGCTATGGCAACTATGCTGGGTGTTCAGTTTTTAGTGGTGTTTATTTATAAACTCATTAAGGATAAAATTGTACCTTTAAAGTCGCATGTCGGACATAGTTAACATAAAGAATAAGCGCGCTTTCTTCGAGTTTGAGGTACTTGATAAATATGTTGCAGGTATTCAAATTACTGGTACCGAAATCAAATCTATTCGAGACAGCAAGGCCTCGGTAACAGAATCGTATTGCACTTTTATTGAAGACGAACTATACGTGCGCAACATGCACATCGCGCATTACAAAAATGGCGGCATTTACAATCACGAAGAAAAAAGAGACAGAAAATTATTGCTTCAGCGAAGAGAATTAGATAAACTTTTTAAGAAAGTAAAAGAGAAAGGATTTTCTATTATAGTGCTTAGAATGTTTGTGAACGACAAAGGATTGGCGAAGTTGGAAATTGCTTTGGCACAAGGAAAGAAATTGTATGATAAGAGAGAAGATTTGAAATCGAAGGATGCGAAGAGAGAGATGGATAGAAGATTGAAGAAATAGATG
>CAMBXP010000040.1 GCA_945871895.1 Chryseobacterium gleum
CCAAATGGTTGAACAAATTCTTTTAATTAAAATTATGAATCCGTCGGTGGACGGACAGGCATTAAACATTGAACTAATTATATGAACGTAAAGATAGAAAAAGGTCCGGGCGCTGCCTCAGCAAAAGTAACACTACTTGCCGGCGAATCATTCACTGCAGAAGCAGGCGCAATGATTGCCATGAGCGACAATTTACAAATTGAAACTACTACACATAAAAAGAATTCTCGCGGTATCATGAAAGCCATTAAAAGAATGGTTTCGGGCGAAAGTTTTTTCTTAAATCATTTCACTGCAGGTTCTCAAGGTGGCGAAGTTTATTTAGGCACTTCTTTACCTGGCGATATGTTTACTTACGAATTGAATGGCGATAAACTAATCGTTCAGGCAGGTTCTTATGTAGCATCAGACCACGATGTAAATGTAGAATTCAACTGGCAAGGATTTAAATCTTTGTTCTCTGGCGAAAGTGCATTTTGGTTAAGTGCCACTGGAAAAGGAACAGTAATTTTAAATTCATTTGGTGCTATTTATCCAATTGAAGTTGATGGTGAATACATTGTAGATACGGGCCATATCGTAGCTTTTCAAGAAAGTTTAAATTTTAGTATTTCAAAAGCTGGAACAAGTTGGATCAATTCTTATTTCGGTGGAGAAGGCCTTGTTTGTCGCTTCAAAGGAAAAGGAACAGTGTGGTGCCAATCGCACAACGATAACTCATTTGGATTTACTTTAACACCAGGATTAACACCTAGATAAGATGGAAAATACATTCGAACACTATATGGAAGGACAACCCGATTACGCGTTGTTAACCGTTAAAATTCCTTCGGGAAAAACTTTAAAAGTTGAAGCATCGGCCATGGCTACCATGGATACCAATCTTAAAATGAAGACGAAGATGAAAGGCGGATTAGGCCGTTTGCTTACTGGCGAATCTATCTTCATCAACGATTTCACTGCAGAAAATGGTGATGCTGAAATTAAAATTGCCCCTTCTTCGCCTGGCGATTTAGTACACTACACTATGAATGGAAGCGAAACTTTTTACTTGCAAAGCTCTGCTTTTGTGGCTTCTGCTCCATCGGTAACCGTAAATTCTAAATGGCAAGGATTTAAAGGATTTTTTAGTGGTGCTGGTTTGTTCTTGGCGCAGGTAAGCGGACAGGGCGATCTTTGGTTCAACTCATTTGGCGGAATTTTAGAAATCGATGTTAAAGATTCTTACGTGGTTGATACAGGAAATATTGTTGCATTCACTGGTGGATTGCAATACGAAGTAACACGTTTTGGTGGCTACAAATCTTTGTTCTTCTCTGGCGAAGGATTGGTATGCAGATTTAGAGGAGAAGGAAAAGTGTGGATTCAAACACGCAAAGCAGGTTCATTTGCTTCATGGGCTTATCCCTTCCGTCCGGAAGGAAAAAACAATTAATCACTAATTGATTCTATCTAAAAGAAATATCGTAATAAGCAGCTGTTTGGCGATAGCTCTGCTGCTTATTACCACTTTCTTGTATTTTCAAAACAGCGCAGAAAACCTAAACTCTTCACTACAAAATACCTTTGCGCAAGAACTTAGCGAACAACAAAAATTAGTACAACAAGAGGTACATCATTTAGTAGGACAAAACGAAGAAGAGCTATTAAGCGCCAATTTCTATCGCCTTTCCTCCCTGCATCAAGAAGAAGGAATAAGTCTTTTCATCTACAAAGATTCTTCACTTGTTTTTTGGAACAACAACGAAGAACCTACAGATAATTTATTGCAAACAAAAGACGGATTCTTCATTTCATCGGGGGGCTACTACGAAAAAATATCGCTGCAAAAAAACAACAAAATTTATATCGGCTTATTGTGCATCAAACACAAACATGAAATCGAAAATTCATATGTAAAAACAACTTTCCAAAAAAGATTTTCACTTCCCAAAACCGTTGATTTCATTATTGATAATAACCCAAGCGAAATTTCTTCCTTAGCAAAAAACTATTTACATCTCGATTTCTCTAACACAGAAAACTACCACAACACCGCACTATCGCTGCTAGAATTTTTAGCATTGATACTGGTGCTTTTTGTACTATTCAACGTCATTAAAAATAGTGCACTATTCCTTATCAGTTTAACATTACTAAGATATTTAATACTCGAATTTAAATTCCCCTTTCACCTCCACGAAGAAAAATTAATGGCGCCAGAGTTGTTTGCATACTCGGCATGGCTGCCCTCTTTAGGCGATTTATTACTACACAGTGTTTTTGTGTTGGTGCTGATCTTGTTCTTCACAAAGAAAGAAATTAAACTTAGTGCGGCGCCAAAACAGTTAACGTTCATTTTGCTTTTTGCACTGCTTTGCATTTCGGTACTACTCTCTAAAACTATAGAATTAATGGTGTTTAACTCGAATGTGGAGTTAGATGTAAAGAAAATATTTGTGCTCGATTTCTACAGCTTTTTAAGTCTTTTCATCATCTTAATTTTGTTGTACACCTTTCTGTTACTCGCCTTTAAAACAGGCAAAACATTAAAAGAAAATAATATACAAAAAAAGATCATTTTAACCAACGTCTTCTTGTGTTTCGGCATTGGATGTATTTTCTATATTTTGATAGACGAGTTAGAAAATATTTACTCTTTACTACTGATTATTCCCATTGTCACTATTTTGTTTTACCGCATCTACAAAGGTTATTCTGCCTTTGAGTTAAGTTCTACGGTATTTCTAATTCTGTTTATTTCATTCTATGTTTCGGCTACTTTAGAAAAGAATTTAGAACGCAAAGAAAAAAATTACCGCAAGCAAAAAATATCATTGATGTCGACCAACCGCGACCCCATTGCCGAATATCTTTTTGAAAGTGTAGCGCCTAAAATTAAAGCCGACAGTATTCTATATTATATCGACGATTCTTTGCTCACCATTAAATATTTAAAAGAAAATTTCTCTGATAAATATTGGGACAAATACGATCTAAATATCGCCAACAACAGCGCCATTTCAGAAATGGAAATGATAGCGCCGCAACTATTTCATTCAGGTAATGACTCTAAAAACAGTGCTTACATTGCCGAATATTCGTTACCCGACAATCACAAATTTCATGTAGCACTAACCCCTCGAAACATGCCCGATGAACCTGGTTTTCCGGTGCTACTAGTAAATAAAGAAACAGAAAATAATACCCTAAATACGCAATATTCTTCGGCCAAATATTACGATGAAAAACTAGTGAACAACACAGGTGCCTACCACTACCCTTTAGCTCTTCATTCAATTAGTAAAAACAACAACGAAGAATTTCAATGGTTAGAAATAAACGGATATAGCCATCTACTTTACAAGAGCAATAAAAACGTAAGTATAATCAGCGTAGAATCATGGGGTGTTTGGAATTTATTTTCTGTGTACTCCTATCTTTTCATCGTCTTTTGTCTCATTGCGCTCATCGCATTCTCCATCTCTTATATCTTCTCTCACTCTGATGCACATCGTGTTTCGTTTAAAAATCGCTTGCAATTTAGCATGCTTATCTTACTCCTTTTCTCTGCTGTGATGACGGGAGCGGGCTCTGTATATTACATCAGCAAACAGTACAACAAAAAGAATGAAGAAGCCATTACCGAGAAAATTAAGTCGGTGAAAATGGATGCAGAACGCCGACTCAAAAGAAGAGATGGTTTCAACAATATCGCATTGATTAAAGAAACACTCGACAGATACTCCAAAATATTTTTTAGCGATATCAACCTTTTCGATTCTTCAGGCAAAATCATTGCTTCTTCGCGCAACGATATATTTAGCAAAGGCTTGCTCTCACAGCAAATGCACCCTCAAGCATTCTATCAAATGCATTACTTGCACAAAACACATTATACCCAAACCGAAGAAATCGAATCGATGAAGTATTTATCTGCGTATACTCCCTTTTTCGATGATAGCGGGCAAGTAATTGGCTACCTTAATTTACCGTACTTCTCGCGACAAAATGAATTGAGTAATGAGATTTCGAACTTCTTAGTAGCCTTGGTAAATATTTACGGATTACTAGTGGTATTCTCTCTTTTAGCTGCATTAGTAGTATCCAATTACATTACTAAACCACTAAGTATCATTCAAGAAAAATTGAAAAACATTTCGTTGGGCAAACGCAACGAAATGATTCAATGGAATGGAAAAGATGAAATTGGAAGTTTGGTTTCCGAATACAATAGAAAAGTTTTAGAACTAAGCGAAAGCGCACACAAACTAGCGAAATCGGAACGTGAAGGTGCTTGGCGTGAAATGGCAAAGCAAGTGGCGCACGAAATTAAAAATCCGCTCACGCCAATGAAACTCAACGTTCAATATTTAAAACGTTTGTACAAAGATATTCCTCAAGAAGAATTTGAAGAAAGACTCAGTAAAATATCAAGCAGTTTAATTGAGCAAATCGATACGCTTTCAAACATTGCAACTGAATTCTCAAACTTTGCGCGCATGCCCGACCCCATTTTGGAAGAAGTAGATATGTTGAGTGTAATTGAAAATTGTGAGCAGCTTTACTCAGATAAAGAGGAAGTGAAAATTAACATTGAAAATGTTGCTCAAAATACAAAAGTAAAAGCTGATAAAGATCAGATGTTGCGTGTGTTCAACAACTTGGTGAAAAATGCCATTCAAGCTATACCTGAAGACAGAAAAGGGAAAATTGAAATACAGCTCAAAAATTTGAACGATAAAATTATCATTGAAATTATCGACAATGGAAAAGGAATATCTGATGACGATAAAGAGAAAATATTTATTCCTAATTTCACCACAAAGAATTCGGGCATGGGGCTCGGACTCGCCATGGTGAAAAAAATGATTGAAGGTATCGATGGTAAAATTTGGTTTGAAAGTACCGAAAATATTGGCACTACCTTCTTTGTACAATTACCAACTTTGAACATTAAAAATTGAACTAAATATGAAATACACTATCGGAATCGACATTGGAGGAACCAACACAGAAATAGGATTGGTTGATGAAAGCGGACATGTTGTAGCTTACAAAAACTTATCTACAAAGGCTTATCCAGTTTTCGACATGTTTGTAGACACCTTGTCAGACGAAATTAAAACCATCATCAACGCCAATAAAGACAAAGAATGTATAGGTATTGGCATAGGTGCGCCAAATGCCAACTACTATAATGGTATGATTCAAGAAGCCGTAAATCTTTTGTGGAGAGGTGATTTACCGTTGAAAAAAGAAGTAGAAAAAAGAACAGGTTTATCTACCTATGTTACCAATGATGCAAATGCCGCAGCTATTGGTGAAAAATTATTTGGCGCCGCTCAAGGCATGCGCGATTTTGCAGTAATTACATTGGGTACCGGCGTAGGTTCGGGCATTGTGGTGAACGATGAAATGGTTTACGGTCATGATGGATTTGCGGGAGAATTAGGTCACATCATCATCGAAGAAAATGGTAGATTGTGCAACTGCGGAAGATATGGTTGTTTAGAAACTTATGCTTCTGTTACAGGTTTGGTGAATACTGCCCGACAAATGGCAGAGAACTACACCGGTAATTCAACTTTAAAAGCTGTTGGTAAAGAAAATATCACAGGAAAAATGATAGGTGACGCAGCTAGAGATGGTGATGAATTGGCCATTGAAATTTTTGATTACACTGCCAGAAAATTAGGAATTGGATTGGCGAATTTAGTTGCTATTACAAGACCAGAAGCTATAATTTTATATGGTGGAATGGTGAAAGCCAATGAAGTATTGTTAGTGCCAACAGAAAAATACATGAACGAATTCATGCTGCACATGTGGAAAGGAAAAGTGAAATTATTGAAATCAACTTTACCTGGACCAAACGCTGCAATTGTTGGCGCTGCTGCATTAGCTGCTGAAGAAGTTAGTAAAGGGAGAAAATAACGTGCTTCATGGCGCCAGTCTCCAGACTGGTGACTTGCTTACTTCGGCAATTTCATTGCCTATTTTAAAAAGGTGTTACAAACGCCGGAGTAGAAAAGTCACCAGTCTGGAGACTGGCGCCATAAGAGTTACCCCGAAGGAACAATTGCCCTACACATCAAACCACAATTATGAGCTACAACAACATTTTATTAAGCACAGAAGAAGGAATTGCATCATTAACCATCAACCGCCCGCAACAACTCAATGCGCTCAACAAAGAAACCATCGAAGAACTAAACGCTGCATTAAGCGAATTAGAAAAAGATATTGCCGTGCGCGTTGTAATCATCACAGGTGCTGGTGAAAAGGCTTTTGTTGCTGGTGCCGACATTAAAGAATTTGCACAATTTTCTACTGAACAAGGAAAGGAATTAAGTGCAAAAGGTCACGAATTGTTGTTCGATAAAGTTGCCAATTTCACCAAACCAGTAATAGCCGCCATCAATGGTTTCGCGTTAGGCGGCGGATTGGAATTGGCGATGGCTTGTCACCTTAGAATTGCTTCTGAAAATGCTCGTATGGGCTTACCCGAAGTTGGCTTAGGTGTTATTCCTGGCTATGGCGGAACGCAGCGCTTACCTCAACTTATTGGTAAATCAAAAGCCATGGAAATGATTCTCACAGCCGAAATGATTGATGCTACAATTGCCTTGCATTATGGTTTGGTAAATCATGTTGTTCCTTCAGCAGAATTACTAGCTAAAGCTTCAGAAATTGGAAAAAAAATTAGGAAGAATTCTCCCATGGCACTCACCTCAGCTATTAAAGCTGTAAACGCTAATTATACTGATGGTATGAACGGTTTAGAAGAAGAAATAAAACTCTTTGGCCAATGCTTCGGCACCAAAGATTTTACCGAAGGAACAACTGCGTTTTTAGAAAAAAGAAAAGCGAATTTTTAAGAAATATAAACAATCAATACTTAATAGTTCCTGCCATTTTTAAGCACACAAATACGAGATTAGGTCTATCTTCGAAACCTAATGAGTGCGATAAAAAAATTACTCGGACAAACTGCCGTTTACGGCTTAAGCAGCATATTGGGCAGAATGGCCAACTACTTGTTGCTTACACCGTTGTTTGCACGTGTTTTTTCTGTTGAACAATTTGGGGTAATCACCAACACCTATTCGTGGGTAGCCATGATGATTATCTTCTTCACTTACGGTTTAGAAACTGGCTTTTTTCGCTATGCCACCTCTCACGAAGACCGCAAAGACGATGTTTATTCTACCGCCTTTATTTCTGTGCTCTGTTCATCCGTTTTGCTAGTTGGCGCCATCATCTATTTCTCTCAAGATATTGCCAATGCCATGAAATACCCCGATCATCGAGAATTCATCATGTATTTGGGAATAATTGTAGGTATCGATGCACTAACTGCTATCCCTTTTGCAGGTTTACGAATGAAAGAAAAGGCCAAAAAGTTTGCCTTCATTCGCTTATTTTCACTGGGCGTAAATATCTTTCTCAACTTCTTTTTTTATGTTATTTGTCCGTACCTAACCCACGAGTACAACTACGATTGGCTCAACAACATTATTTACGCTGTGTACACTCCTCACGTTGGTGTTCGCTATGTTTTTATTTCCAATCTAATAGCCAGTATAGTAACGCTTGTTTTATTGCTTCCCGAAATTGTAAATCATCGCTGGAAATTTGATGTCCCTCTTTGGAAAAAATTAATTCCCTACTCGGCCCCAATGCTCTTCGTTGGTTTGGCTGGTGCGGTAAATCAACATTTCGATAAACTAGTAACCAACTACCTTTTACCCGAAAAATTAGCTTTACATGAAATTGGAATCTACGGCGCCATCTTCAAATTGTCCATCATGATTACCTTGTTTATTCAAGCCTATCAATATGCTGCAGAACCCTTCTTTTTCAAAAAAAGCAAAGATGTTGATGCCAAAAAAACCTTCGCCGATGTAGCCAAATATTTCACACTAATTACCTGCATTGGTTTCTTGGGCATCATGCTAGGCGCAGAGCTTTTATTAACTACATTACTAGGCAAAGAAGAGTTCAAAGAAGGACTATTCGTATTACCCCTCATCATGATGGGCTCTATATTCTACGGCATCTACTACAGCTTAAGCAACTGGTACAAATTGAGCAATAAAACATACTTTGGAGGTTTAATTTCCTCCTTCGGAAGTGTAATTACTTTGGTAGGAAATTTCTTGCTAATTCCCTTTTTTGAAAAGCTAATGCCGGGCAAAGGGTATTTAGGTTGCGCCATCACCAACTTTACTTGTTACTTAGCGATGGTGATTATTTCGTATTATCTCGGACAAAAATATTACCCAATCAATTACCCGGTAAAACGCATTCTATTTTATTTGGCTTTGGCAATGGCTCTTGTAGCAGTAGATATGTTCATCACCTCACACCTAAGTACAGCTATAAGATATTCCATTTCAAGTGTACTCTTTTTGGGCTATATAGCAATGGCTTACATTTTAGAAAAACCGAAAAAAATCATACCTTAGAACACCAATATTTGCGCCCATGACGAAAGTGAAAGTGATTAATAAATCGAAACATAGTTTACCCAAATACGAAACGCTTTGTTCGGCGGGTATGGATCTTCGCGCAAACTTGGAAAAAGCTGTTGTTTTAAAACCTTTGGAAAGAGCATTAATTCCAACAGGGTTGTTCATCCAACTGCCACAAAATTGTGAAGCGCAAATTCGGCCGCGCAGCGGCTTAGCGTTTAAAAAAGGAGTTACTGTTTTAAATTCTCCTGGCACCATCGATGCCGATTACCGCGGTGAAATAGGCGTATTGTTGGTTAATCTATCTTCACAAGATTTCTTAGTAGAAGATGGTGAACGTGTGGCGCAAATGGTGGTAGCAGAATTTAAACAAATAACGTGGAATGAAAGTGAAGAGTTAGAAAACACCGATAGAGGCGCTGGTGGTTTCGGAAGTACAGGAGTTAAATAAATTATATAAAAATCAACCACATGAAAATTATCGTTCCAATGGCAGGTATGGGTAAAAGAATGAGACCTCATACACTTACCACTCCCAAACCTTTGATTCCTGTTGCAGGAAAATCAATCGTTAAAAGCTTAGTTGAAGACCTTGTAGGGGTTTGCAAAGAAAAAGTTGATGAAATAGGATTCGTCATTGGCGACTTCGGTAAAGAAGTAGAAAAAGAATTAATCGCTATTGCAGAAAGTTTAGGCGCAAAAGGTAAAATTTTCTATCAAACTGAGGCCTTAGGTACAGCTCACGCTATACTTTGCGCGCAAGAATTGTTGGTAGGTAAAACGATTGTTGCTTTTGCCGACACTTTGTTCAAAGCAAACTTCACTTTAGATGACGCTGCAGATGGCATTATTTGGGTGCACAAAGTTGAAGATCCACGCGCATACGGTGTAGTTAAAATTGATGGTAATAACCATATCACCGACTTCGTTGAAAAACCAGATACTTTTGTGAGCGACCTTGCTATCATTGGTATTTACTACGTGAAAGATGGTGAAATGCTAAAAAAAGAAATGCAATACTTAATCGACAACGACATAAAAGACAAAGGAGAATTTCAATTGACCAACGCTTTGGAAATTATGAAGCAAAAAGGCGTTAAATTCACTCCTGGCGCTGTTGATGAGTGGTTAGACTGCGGTAACAAAAATGCTACGGTGAATGCTAACCAAAGAGTATTGGAATTCAAAAAAGGCGATGCGTCATTAAAAGGTTCATTCAAAATTGTAAACTCTGTTGTTATTGAGCCCTGCTTCATCGGCAACGGTGTAGAGCTGGTAAATTCAGTGGTGGGTCCGCATGCCTCTATAGGAGACAATACCAAAATCACTTCTAGCGTTATCAGCAACAGCATCGTGCAAAAAAATACCAAAATTTCTAATTCAAACATTAAAAATTCTATGGTAGGCAACTTCGCTGATATTGCAGGCACTGCGCGTGAATTGAGCGTGGGTGACTATAACACAGAAAACTAACATCAATGCAATGGCGTTTAGCGATAGCTTTACTACTGCTTGTTTTTGCTTCTTGTAAAAACAAGCAGTTGCTTAGCGCCAGCGACCAAAAAAAGTTGAGTCAGGAACAAGATTTCAAATTCAACTATCACTTCGTAGAAGCCAAAAGGTGTCAGATTTTACACCAAAACGACAAAGCCAAAGCCAATTTCGAAAGCGCTTTAAAAATCGATAATACCTGTGCCACCTGTTACTATGAAATGGCCATCTTAGCCGATGAAGCCAACAACATTTCTGATGCACTTCGTTTGCTGAAAAAAGCGCTCAAATTCGATGAAGAAAACAAATGGTATTTACATTTCTATGCCGAACTAACACGCGAGCAAAAAATGTACAACGAAAGCATTTGGGCTTACGAAAAAATGATAAAGGTAGAACCTACCGAACTTCAACATTACTATGATTTAGCGCAAACGCTCATAGAAAATAGAAACTACGAAAAGGCCATAGAGGTGTATAACGCAGCCGAACAAAAATCGGGTATGAAAGCAGAAACCTCTATTAAAAAACATTCACTATATGCCCGCTTAAACAAGCAAACAGAAGCTATTGCTGAATTACAAAAACTCATCGCCCACTTTCCAAAAGAAACAAAATATTTAATTCTACTGGCCGACTATTACCACTATCTAAAACGCGATGAAGAAGCCCTAAAAATATATGAAGATGCTGTTAACGTAAACAGTTGTTTAACTCAAGCGCGATTATCACTTTACGACTTTTACCGCAAGAACAATGATAGAACCAAGGCTTTCGACCAATTAGAAAAAGCTTTTGTTTGTAAAGAAATGAGCGTAGACAGCAAAGTAGAAATTCTTTTGAAATACTATAGCATTTCTAAAAACGACTCTTTGCTGAGCAGAGAAATTTATCACTTACTGGATGAGGTAAACACAACCCATCCCAACGAGGCCGTTGTCATCACACTTTTAGGCGATTACTACTACCGCGACAGCGCTTTCGAAAAAGCACGCGCCGAATACCGAAAAGCCTTAGATTTACAAGGTGACAAGTATTTAATTTGGCGCCAAATTTTAGAGGTTGATGCACAAATGAAAGACTATCAAAACATGTTTGATGAGTCGAACAAAGCTCTTGAGTTGTTTCCTATTCAAGCAGAATTATACTGGTACAAAGGGGTGGCAGCCATGCAACTTAAAAAGAACGACGATGCCATTGAAGCGCTTGAAAGTGGGGTTGAATTGGTAGAAGGAAACAAAGTACTAAAAACCGAATTTTACTCGTATTTGGGCGATTTGTACAACACCAAAAAACTGTACTCAAAATCTGATGATAATTATACTAAAGCGCTAGAGCTCGATCCTAAAAACTTCTTTGTACTCAACAACTACTCTTATTACTTATCCCTGCGCAAAGAACAGCTGGAAAAAGCGGCAGAGATGTCGAAATTATCTAACGAACTTTCTCCTGAAAATGCTTCGTTTGAAGATACCTATGGCTGGATATTATACGAACAAAAAAAATACAGCGAAGCCTTGGAATGGCTGCACAAAGCCGAACAACATGGCGGCGAAAACAATGGAACCATCTTAGAACACATTGGAGATGCTTACTTTCGTAACGGAAATATCGAAGAAGCAATGAAATATTGGAAAAAAGCAAAGGCATCGGGCAATGAAACAAGTGATACTTTAGATTTGAAAATTCAACGTAAAAAAATTATCGATTAATGAGACCACTACTATATATCCCAATTCTTTTGCTCTTCACGTCATTTGCCTGCACGGCATCGAAAAAGAAGGCGAAAACACAAGAGGCCTACTTGGAAAATAACGTATCTATTAAAGCCAAACATTTCAATCCGCAATTCAATTGGTTAAAAGGTAAAATGGATATATCGGGTAGCGATATTCCGGTAGAAGTTAGCGCAAATCTTCGCATGAAAAAAGACAGCATCATTTGGATTTCAGCATCTGTTGGCGGTTTCCCTGTGGCTAAATTGGTTTTCACAAAAGACACTGTTATTGTTCTAGACAATTATAAAAATCGCTACTTCGCAGGCAACTACAAAAAAATTAACGATTCGCTAAAAACAAACATTAGCTTCCCCCTGCTGCAAGCAGTTTTATTGGGTGAATTTTATCCACTATTCCACGATTCAACTTACACCTCATACCAAGAAAACTTAAGCGTTTTGTACTGCACGCCCAAAAGAGAACAAAGCGAATTGGCCATACAAAACAAAGGCTTTGCAGCGAGCGAAAAAACGTTTCATGCCATATGGCTAAACGATGATAGCACTCGAGTGCAAAGAGTTTACTATCAAGAACCTATTAAAAAAGTGATTTTAGATATTGTTTACCTCAGTAGGCACGTTGATGACAAAAAATTACCTAAAATAACTGAGGTGAAAATGAAAGGAAAAGACGAAAAAGAAAGCACCATTCGTTTAGAACTAAATAAAATGGACATCCAAAAAGATGCTTTAGATACAGAAATAAAAATTCCTCAAGGATATGTTAAAATGCAATAAAATATTCTTCGTTGTTTTACTTTTCTCTTTTTCGCTAAGCTTTGCGCAAAAAGACAATCAGAGCGAACTTGCAAAAAAGAAAAGTAAAAAGGAAAAAGAAATGCAAGACTTAATTGCGTTAGAAAAAGAGACCAAACTCAAAAAAAAATCTACCGAATTAACGCTTTTCATCCTCAACAAAAAAATAAGTGTGCGCGAACAAATGATTAACGCATACAACCAAGAAATAAGAAAAGTGGCCCGCAACATTGAAGGGCAGCAAACAGTGGTTAGAAAACTTGAACGCGACCTAAGCAGCTTAAAAACTCAATATTCGCGAATGTTACGCTATGCCTACAAAACCAGAAAATCAACTGATAGATTGTTGTTTGTCCTCTCGGCAGGTAGTTTTAACAAAGCTTACAAAAGGTGGAAATACATTCGCGACCTCAATAAATTTCGCAAGAAACAAGCCGAATTAATTGAAGCCAAACGTGTTGAAATTAAGGGAGAAGTAGCGAAACTCGAAGACATCAAAAATGGAAAACAAACTTTATTGGCATCAGAAAACGAGGAGAAGCAAAAATTAACGGGAGAAAAATCTGAAAAAGAAGAAGTTTACCAAGATTTAAGAAAGCAACAAGAAGACATTAAAAAAGAATTGAAGAAAAAGAAAAAAGAAGCCGATGAGTTAGACGCTGCCATTAAAGAAATCATTAAAAAAAGCATGGAAGTGACCAAAGGTAGCAGCAAAACTCCAGGTGCCTACATCGCTACTCCCGAAGAAAAAGCATTGTCGGCAAACTTTGCCGGAAACCAAAAGAAACTACCTTGGCCTGCCGCCAGTGGTACCATATCGCAAACGTTTGGCGATCATAAACACCCTGTTTTAGAAACAGTAATGACACACAACAACGGTATCGATTTAGTGGTGCCCAAAGGAAGTATAGCAAGGGCGGTGTTTAAAGGCACTGTAAGCGCCGTACTTATTCTGCCTGGCGATAAATATGCTGTATTGATCAAACATGGAGAATACTACACTATGTACTCTAACCTCGATAACGTCTCGGTTAAGAAGGGCGAAGAGGTAGGCACCAAAGGGGAAATTGGCGTTGTTAAAACCAATAGCGAAGACGGCAAAACCGAACTGCATTTTGAGATTTACAAGAGCAGTGTGGTGATGAACCCCGAGAGCTGGTTGAGTCCGAGGTAATTTTCTGTAAAACCTTCGTGATTTGTAGCTCAAAACGCATCGAAATAAAGCTCAAAATGCCTTGCTTTTGAGCCACAAATAAAGTATATTTGAGCCACAAATAATCAATATGCTTGCTTCAAAAAATAATATTCATCATTCTCTTTTAGAATATATTAAAGAAAACCCTAGTAGTTCTTCTAAGCAAATACACAATGCTTTTGTAAAAAAAATGAGCTATGCCACCACCAAAAGACTTTTACAAAAATTTGTTGCAGAGCACTTAATTATTACTCAAGGGCAAGGAAAAGCAACAACGTATATAATAAGTCACTCCTTTGAAGTATTGCATCACATTAATGTAAATACTTATTTCGAAAAAGAAATTGATGAAAGAAGAATAAAAACAGGTTTTAATTTTTCATTGATAAAAAAAACCTTAGGTAAATTGAATTATTTCACCGATGCCGAAGTAAAACACTTAAACGCACTACAACAAGAATATAAAAACAATATTTCCAAATTATCGAAATCAGAATACAGCAAAGAACTTGAACGCCTGGCTATTGATTTAAGTTGGAAATCCTCTCAAATAGAAGGAAATACGTATTCTTTACTGGAAACCGAAAAACTACTAAAAGAAAAAGAAACCGCTTCGGGAAAAACAAGAGATGAAGCAACAATGTTACTCAACCATAAAGCAGCATTAGATTTCATTATTCAAAATCCTAACTATATAAAACCATTAACGGTTTCAAATATTGAAGACATTCACAGTTTATTAATTAAAGAATTGGGCATTGAACGCAACGTGAGACAGCGCAGAGTTGGTATTTCAGGAACAAATTACAGACCGCTCGACAATGAATATCAAATTAAAGAAGCTTTAGAAGACATGTGCATCTTGGTAAATAAACAAAAGGATGTGTTTGCGAAAGCTTTATTGGTTTTAATACTTCTTTCCTACATTCAAGCCTTTTCCGATGGAAATAAAAGAACAGCCAGGATCATTAGCAACGCGATTTTAATCAACAATAAGTTTTGTCCGAT
The DNA here is from genome assembly GCA_945871895.1 of Chryseobacterium gleum. Classification (GTDB taxonomy): domain Bacteria; phylum Bacteroidota; class Bacteroidia; order Flavobacteriales_C; genus JAHEZL01. The sequence continues at coordinate 14,684 of CAMBXP010000040.1, forward strand.
TTCATTTAGAACAGTTGACTCTATTGAATATAAGAAAGCGATGTTAATTTTCTACGAGCAAAATAATATTAGCGCTTTTAAACAAATATTTATTAGTCAGTTTGAATTTGCTGTTAAAACATATTTTTAATTGCAGCATAAGCAGGCCGTATTTCACCGATAATCACAAAACCATTACTTCTTTTTCACTCGTTTCTCCTCCAACAAACCATTCAATTTTTCTAACAAATAATTTTGTTTTTCGAGTTCGCTAATTTTATTACTATACTTCGCTTTTTCGTCGCTGATGGTAGAAAAGGTTTCTTGAGAATAATCGGCGAAAAAATCGTGATTTAGCACCTTACTTATTACTTCGAGCAAACCGGTATCGATGGTTGAGCGTTTGAAAATATCATACACAACGGCACGTGTTCTATTGATCTTCGAAGCAAAATCTTTCACACTCATGGGCGACTGAGCCAACACCTCTTTAATCTTCTTGCCAATGTGAATATCAGTCGCTTTTGCCATGAATCAAAATTCAATGTTTTATCCATCAATTGCAGATATTATCATGCTTTATAATTATACATTGTGTCTTATTTTTTGATACATTTGGAGAAAATTCAACTGGAAAGCCAAAAAATAATGCGGAACCTCTTTAGAGCCATATGGTTATTTCTGTTAATGATTTCCATTTTTTCGTGTGCTGCCGAAAAGAATTATAGGGATGCTATTACTGCAAATTCTATTGAAGGATATGAGAAATATCAAACAAAATATCCTAAAAGCAAACACAACAATGAAATTACGCTTCGTGTAGATACTTTATACGATAAGCTTGATTGGCAAGCAGCCGTTAATACCTTCACAGTTGGGTCTTTTGAATATTATCTAGCGAAGAATGAAAAAGGATTATATAGAAGTAATGCACAAATAAATATTAATGCCATCATTGATAACAATGATTGGCATTCAGCAGTCGCCGACAATTCCATTGAATCTTTTGAGAAATATGTGCTTTTACACCCTGATGGGAACTATTTAAGCAGAGCCAATGCTCAAATTGAAAAATTAAAAAAAGAAAAGGCAGAAAATGATCAATGGAAAACCGCTGAAGAAATTAATTCTATTGATTCATATCAAAATTTCATCATTAATAATCCCCAATCAACACGCCTAACTAAGGCTAGAAATAAACTGAAGGAACTAAAGGAAAATGAAGCTTGGACAAAAACCGAAAACAGTTCAAACATTTCAACCTATAAAAAATTTTTATCCGAGTACCCCAATGGAAACTATAGTGCTTCGGCAAAAGAGATAATCATTCAGTTAGAGGAAAAATTATACGTTCTTCCTAAATGGAACAACACAAAATCAATTAATACCTACAAGGCCTATTTAGAATTTTACATGAATACCCCTGTATCAAGCTACTCAGCATTGGCATTAGCTAAAATGACCGAAATAGAAAGTGCCGATTGGAATAATGCAAAAACCAAAAACACAATTCTGGCTTATGAATATTATTTAAAAAAATATCCCGCAGGTAAATATCAAAAAGAATGTGATAAAGCTATTGAGCAGAAAAACGTCGAATTCGATGAGAACGCTTGGAATACAGCCTTAAAAACGAATACAATCAAAGGATTTGAATTTTATCTCAAAAAATATCCAAATGGAATTTATTCTTATACAGCCGAACAATCTATCAACGATATAAAAATTGAACAAGAGGCATCGGCTTGGGCAAAAGCGCAGAGAATAAACACTATCAAAGAATACAAAAAATATTTATTGACCTATCCACAAAACGAACATATTGATGAAATAAAGAAAAAAATTATCGATTTAGAAGTTGATCAGATTTTTAAAGGTAACTACGGACAATTACCGTCCTCAAATAAAAACTCATACGGTGGCTATAGCAACAAAAGCAACTCAGATGTTGAAGTACATAATGACACCCAGTACACTCTTACTATTAGATATAGCGGTAGCGAAAGTAAAAAATTAGTAATTCCACCTTACCAAAGCGTATCTACAAATTTAGATAATGGCACCTATCGAGTTACGGCCTCTGTCAATGCTGCTAACGTGAGGAATTTTGCAGGAACAGAAAATTATCACAACGGAAGTTACAATGTGAAATATTATATCGTAACGGAGACTTATCAATACAAATATTAAAATAATCATTTATGAGCCAAACAGGATTAATTATTGACAAACCAGAAGTGCCGCAAACATTTCATCAACTTGGGATTTTAGTGTTGGACGGAAGCGGATCTATGAGCGCAATGGGAAGACAGCAACTTACAAAAGCCCAAGAAGTTGAAATGGGCATGAAGGAAATGTTTTCACGATTTGATGCGAGTAGAGTAAAAAACAACTTTTCATTTGCTTGTATAAAATTCGATACGACAGCATTAACTACACTCCATCCAACACCCTTTAAAAATTTAGATTATTTTAATGAAGATTTCAATCCGTTAAATGGAAAAGGTGGTGGAACACATATTTTCGAAGCATTAAATTCAGCAAAAAAAATAGCGGAAGATTTTCTAGCAAACGCTCCAATTGGAGGAGTTAAACATAGTGTGATTATACTATTAATGTCGGATGGACTATGTTTTCAGCCACAAACAACTGTAGCTGTTGCTGATAATATTAAGCAAGAGGGAAATATCGATATCGCATGTGCCTATTTTGCAGAAATTGGTACAAATAATAACGAGGAAACAAATGACACTAAAACACTGTTACAATCTGTCGCTACAAGCCCTGTTTCTTTCTTCACAACAGTATATGATGGTGAAACATTAAGAAAATTCTTTGAACGATCAATCAGTCAATCATCGGGAATTGGGAAACTTAATTAGTCAAAAAAATGGAGTCATATACAATAACGAAAACTATTACCAATAAAACTAAAAATGAAGATTTTTTTATACAAGTTAAAAACACAACTTTAAGATGTAATGGATTTATTTTAGGGGATGGTATCGGATCACATTATTTACCCGACGAAGGATCAAAATTTTGTGTAGAAGCACTAAAAAAATTAATCGAGGAGTGTACTTTGATAGAAAACTTAAACTTTGATTTGTTATATTCTAAAGTATACGAATCAATAAAATTAAAATTTGATACTCCTGAGGAAAATACAAAAGCTATAAACCCTAAAGAATCTTATGGAACAACGTTAATATGCGTTCTTGAATTTCAAGACGAATTTATTATGGCATATTTAGGAAACGGTTCAATATGGCATTTGAGAGGTGATTTTACAAATTTTAGCAAGCAACGATATTTACCATGGAATGCCATTAATCTTCTTAACCCTCATACCGTCGAAGAAAATGGTAAAGAGGCTCTATATAAATTTATTGCTTTAGAAGCCTCAGGTAATCAAATAAAGCCATCTGTAATAAAAATACAGAAAGACAATGACTATTTCGGAGATTTAATAATTGCATCAACTGATGGCTTGCATAGTAACGACCAAATTCCGGTAGCAAAAGACCGTGAGGGAAATATTTGGATAAGTGGTGAAAAGAAAATGGAACTCTTATTTGAACTATTAAAAAAAACCACACAGACTACCCACTTAGCAATAGACGATTTAGAAAAAGGGCTTGATGATTTCTTAGAAGATATTGAATCACGCAAAATAATAGATGATGATACAACCATAGGATTAATTATATCTGAGAAAGCATTAAGCTATCAAAAGTCAATAAATGAAAGTAATTCAAGTAAATAGCAACAAATTATTATCAACCAATTTATATCCCGATTTTTCAAACGTAAAAACCATTGAAATAGAGGATAAACCAATTGCTGAAGGAGCTTTTGGCGAAGTTTATTTATGCATTTCTATTAATAACCAAACACTACCCATACCTCAGGTAATTAAACTTTTTAAAGAGGATCATCATAATAGACAAGATCACAATTTCGAGACAATTCAAAAATTTCAAAAAAAGTTAAATGCCAAAAATGAAAGTGTCAAAAAAAATAATGGTAAAATAATCACAGAAGAATATCCCTCATTAAAAGGGATTCCTCAATTAAGTTTTGAGGGGAATATAAATGGCAAAACAATAAGAGGTTTTTCGTCTTCCAATTTAAAAAGACTAGGATTTGAAGAATTTATAGATGTTTTAGATAAGCCCAATCTTTACTTAAATTATCAAAAATTAAGTATTGATAAGAAAATATTAATTGCTTCCCATTTAGTGGCGGGATTTAAAATACTACAAGAAATGTTTTTCATTCATGCTGATTTAAAACCCGAAGCATTATTTGTAAATATTCAGAATAATGAATGCGCAATCATTGATTTTGATAGTGGCACTATAACAGAAAACGCAAGAGATACTCCCAATGTGTGGGGAGCTCCGAATGACTGGGTAGCGCCCGAAATATGGGAGCAATTAAAAGTGTTAAATAACGGGGGACTGCAGAAAGTTAAAGTGAATTTACTTTCTGATTTATGGTCTGTAGCTGTCGGCATACATTATATTTTAACAACGGCACACCCACTGTTTTATCTAAATGAACTTAGTCCAAGAGTAACAAGAGAATACTTCACAAAATACAAATGGCCGCAAATAGATGAAGGTGAGTTATATTTTAATAAGAATAATAAAACAATTTATCACCCGATAACCAATTGGCTAGAAAACACTTTGCCAAAACCCATTTATATCGAATTATCCAAAACAGTGAATTATGGATACAGCAATCCGATTCAAAGAACCACATATAATGAATGGAGCAAAATTTTACATTCTGTCCAAAACCCGCCAACAATTAATAGTTTTATTTCCGATCGTAATACAATTATTAATGGAATTCCAATTACTTTAAGTTGGGATGTTTCTGATGCTTATGTACTTCAAATAGACAATAATATTGGATTTGTAACTAATCAAACAAATGTGCAAGTAACACCAAGTGCAAACACATGTTATAAATTAAAAGCTATAGGGCATTTTGGTGAAACAGAAACCACACTTAACATTAAAGTATTCCCAACCCCTCTCATAGAATCTTTATTTGTTCCAGCGCCAATTATACACGAAGTAACAAATTTACAAATCAACTTTCCGAAATTTCCGAAAACAGACATTTCTATTAACAATTTTCAAAACGGAATTCAATTAGATAGGCAAAACATCCACTCTGCCTCATCCAATTTTAATTTGACTTCATTCGAAGAGATTGAATTAATAAAAGACAAAAAACAAACAACTTGGGAAAATGTGATTTCCCCCTTAATATCAAGGTTTTCAAATATTAATAAATGGATTTTCAGAAAAAATAAAATCTCTTAACGATGGAAAAAATTAGTCGAATTTTATGGTGGTGTGCTGGCGCAAGACCCGATATTTTAAAGGACTGTCCGACAGATCACGCTAAGTATTTTGGAATTGGCGGCACTATTGTTTTTACCGCTTTAATGGCAGGTTTTGCTGGAGGATATGCGTTTAATACTGCTTTTGACAGTATTATTTTATCTGTTTTCTTTGGAATTTTTTGGGGATTTTTAATTTTTAACCTTGATAGATATATTGTTTCAACAATAGGTAAAGGTGACGGAACACAGAAAATCACAAGAGAGGAATGGAAAAGCGCTGCGCCAAGATTATTAATGGCTATTATTTTAGGAATTGTTATTTCTACACCTTTAGAATTAAAACTTTTTGAAAAAGAAATTAACGTAGAAGTGGAGAAAATGATAGGAGAAGAACGTGATAGGCTGCGGATAAATGAAAATCCTAATATTCAAGAAATAGCGCAAGTCAAACAAGAGATAGCGGCCTTGAAAGATGAACAAGATAAGAAAGACAAAGAATCTATAAAACCTCTAGAAAACACACTAGAAGACGAAGAAATAGAAAAGAAAAAAGGCGAACTACCAGCCATTGAACAAGCCATTCGTGATGCAAACAAAAAATATTCAGAAGCAAAACGCGAATTAGAATATGATGAAGAAAACGAAAATATTCGCAAAAAAGCAAATAGATATAGTGCACAAAAAAACGCACTCAATAAAACTAAAAATAATTTACTAAATGAAATTAAATTATTACGGGATTCTAAACATTCTTTGTCGATGGATAAGAGAAAGGAAGTGAAAGAATTAAAAGAAGATAATAAAATAAAAATAGAAGCCTTAGAAAAGAAATTGGCTAATCTTGAAGCAACACATTCCGACGAAAGAAAAAATCACGACGAGGTAGCAAAACAATTTAATGGGTTAATGGCAAAACTGGAAGCTTTAGGGCGACTTAGCAGCGACCACATAACTTTAGGAATGGCTAAATGGCTTATTACTATTCTATTAATTTTTATTGAAGTGGCTCCAGTTTTATTCAAACTAATGACAGAATCGGGACCTTATGATGACATTATAGACCGGATGAAACACGAAAGAAACGTAGCTGAAAAACAAAGGATATCCGATTTGAATGACAAAATAAATACCGATATTATTATTTCGTCGGAAAAAAACAAGGTAAGATTAGATGCCGAATTACAAGGAAATAAGGCGCTTTTAGAATGTATTGCTCTCTCACAAGCTGAGATAGCAAATAAAGCAGTTGGCAAATGGAAAGAAAGTGAATTAAAAAAACTAGAACAATCTGTATCGCATATTATAAAACCTAATATCAGCTCATCCCCAATTTTTGAAGACAAGTTTTGGTCATATAAAACGGCATCTGATGAATTAATTTTTTGTTTTAAAAACAACGCATCAAAAGAGGTTTGGCTAAAAAATAATGATCAGTTAACAGTTGGGAATTGGAATAAAATAAACGACAATCAAATAGAAATAAAAACGGATTCATCTTTGAGATTATACAATATTGAAGAAATAACTAATGACACATTGCGTATTTGCGAATCGGGGACAAACAATAAAATAAATTTAACACTATCATAATGGGCTGGAGATTTCGAAAATCAATAAATATTGGTCCTATTAGAAGTACTATTACTCCAAATGGAATTGGGAAAAGTATTGGCTTTCTAGGTTTTAGATTTGGAATAAATTCAGAAGGGCGAAAATATTGGAGCTTTGGAATACCTAAAACTGGATTATAGAGAGTGTAAAACAAACTGTGCTATTTAAAGAAAGAGAAAAAAACTTTTAACTTTAAATATACACAAATGATGACAACAAGCAACGAAGATTACGAAGCCTTAAGGGCAAAAGCATTAGATCAGTTTAAAAAAGGAGAGCCGTTATTAGGCAAAAATGGCGCCTTCGCCCCTTTACTAAAACAGTTTTTAGAATCAGCACTGGAAGCTGAAATGGATGCGCATCTTGATGAAGATGAGCGTAAAAAAGGCAATCGCCGTAACGGCAGCAACAAGAAGCTTTTGAAGAGCTCGGATGGCAGCTTTGAGCTAGAGACTCCGCGAGACCGCGAGAGCAGCTTCAATCCAGAAATAGTTAAGAAAAGAGAAACTATTTTAGCAGATAATCTCGAAAAGAAAATCATTGGCATGTACGGATTAGGAATGAGTCTGCGCGACATCTCTGAGCACATCAAGGAAATGTACGATACAGATATTTCTGCAGCTACCTTGAGTAGTATTACCGACCGGGTGATTCCAATGGTTAAAGAATGGCAATCGCGTCCTTTAGACGAAACCTATTGCATCGTATGGATGGACGCAATGCATTACAAGGTGAAAGACGAAGGGAGAGTCACGAATCGCGCAGTATATAACATTCTTGGCATCAACATCGAAGGAAAAAAAGAGCTTTTAGGAATGTATGTTTCTGAAAACGAAGGCGCGAATTTTTGGCTCAGTGTGCTCACCGATTTACAACATAGAGGAGTAAAGGACATTCTTATTTCCTGTATCGACAACTTGAAAGGCTTTACAGAAGCCATTAATAGCATCTATCCAAAAACAGAGGTGCAAACGTGTGTCGTTCACCAAATTCGCAACTCTTTGAAATATGTAGCGAGTAAAAATCAGAAAGAATTCATGGCCGATTTAAAA
>CAMBXP010000041.1 GCA_945871895.1 Chryseobacterium gleum
AAAAGGCTATTTGGCCGATGCTATAGAAGATGATTTTGTGGATTGGAGTATTCGTCCCAATCAGGTTTTTGCTACTTCGTTACCTTTTCCATTGGTAGAAGGGGCAGCAGCAAAGTCGATTTTAAAAGTGGTTGAAGAACATTTGCTCACTCCACGAGGCTTAAGAACATTGAGTAGAGATGACTATAAATACAAAGGAATTTACCGTGGTAATCAAGAAGAACGCGATTTAACGTATCACCAAGGAATTGTTTGGCCTTGGCTATTGGGTCACTTTTGTGAAGCTTATCTTAACATTTATGGTGATAAAGGAGTACAATTTGTAGCTGACATTTACCGTACTTTTGAAGAAGCACTAACAGAATACGGAGTGGGCTCAATAGCAGAGATCTGCAATGATGAAGCGCCTTTTAAAGCGGCAGGCACGATTTCACAAGCATGGAGTGTTGCCGAATTACTAAGAATCAAAGAGATGATAAGTGAAAGAACATAAGGAAAGAAGAATAAAAAAGACTAGTTTTGCAATATAAATAGGTTCAAAGTTCAAAGTTCAAAGTTCAAGATTAGCTAATATTGAACATTAAACGTTAAACATTGAACATTAACAATAAATAGATGAGGGTTTTAATGTTTGGTTGGGAATTTCCTCCTCATATTTCGGGAGGTTTAGGTACTGCTTGCTATGGCATGGTAAGCGGACTCCTGCACAATAAAGTAGATGTTTTGTTTGTAGTGCCTAAGTTGTACGGTGGTGAAGATGATAAATTTCGTTTTGTAGATGCCAACCAAGTAGTGGTAGATTTTGGTGATCAAACCCTCATCAACAGTTTGAAAAGATTAAATTATCTTCAAATTAACTCCCCAATTGTTCCTTATGTTTCCCCGGAAGATTTCATCTTGTCGCAAGAAGAGCGCAATGAATCGAAACATATATTAGAAGGAAATAAAGTGAAATATGCCTTCACTGGTAAGTACGGAAAAGACTTGATTAAAGAGGTTGAACAATATGCTTTAGTGGCGATGCAAATCGCTAAAGACAATGACTTTGATGTTATTCATGCACACGATTGGTTAACGTACCAAGCAGGTATTGCGGCCAAACAAGTGAGTGGAAAACCTTTGGTTGTTCATGTGCATGCTACCGAGTTCGACCGTTCTGGCGAGCACGTAAATCAATCGGTTTACGATATTGAAAGAGCCGGATTTCATGCTGCCGACAATATCATTGCGGTGAGCAGATTAACAAGAAGAATTCTAATTGACAGATACGATGTGCCTCCTAATAAAGTAGTGGTGGTGCACAATGCGGTAGAACAAAGAGAGAAGAGAGTATATAAAAAAGAGAATCTTTTAGACAAACAAATAGTGACCTTCTTGGGAAGAATCACTTTTCAAAAAGGTCCCGATTATTTCGTTGAAGCAGCTCGTAAAGTACTTGATGCTATGCCCGATGCTCATTTTGTGATGGCCGGACATGGTGATATGTATCTTAAGTTGATTGATAGAGTGGCTGAACTTAAAATGAGTTCACGTTTCCATTTTACAGGTTTCATGAACTCTGCAGAAACCGATAAGATTTACGGAATGAGCAATGTGTATGTAATGCCATCGGTTTCCGAACCTTTTGGCATCACACCATTAGAAGCGATGCGATCTGGTTGTCCGGTAATTATATCCAATCAATCTGGTGTTGCAGAAGTATTGCGCTATGTAATTAAAGTTGATTTTTGGAATATCGATAAGTTGGCAGAATCTATCATGGGCTTGTTGGCCTACCCAGAAATATCAAAAATATTGGCAGAAGAAGGATGGAAAGAGGTAGAAGGAATGAAATGGGAATACGCGTCGTTGCGTGTTAAAGAAGTTTACAGTGAAACATTAAAGCAGGTAAGATAATGAAGAAGTTGTGTTTTTATTTTCAAGTGCACCAGCCTATGAGGTTGCGTCACTATCGTTTTTTTGACATCTCGAAAAATCACGATTATTTCGACGATAAGTTCAATTTTGAAATAATGCGCAAAGTAGCCGACAAATGCTACTTGCCAATGAACCAACTTTTATTGGATTTGATTCATGAGTTCAAAGGTGAATTTAAAGTTAGTTTCTCTATTTCGGGTACTGCTTTAGATCAATTTGAAATGTACGCTCACGATGTGTTAGATAGCTTTAAAAGATTAGCTGCTACAGGTTGTGTAGAGTTCTTGGCTGAAACCTACTCACACTCACTCTCAGCTTTGGTTAGTCAGGAGGAGTTTACGAATCAGGTTAAAAGACAAGCGGCTAAAATTGAAGAGCTGTTCGGACAAAAACCAAAAGTGTTTAGAAATACTGAGTTGATTTACTCCAACCACATTGGTTGGATGGTGAATCAAATGGGCTATAAAACAATGCTGACCGAAGGTGCCGATAAGGTGTTGGACTGGAGGAGTCCGAACTACCTGTACCAAAACGAACATTGTCCCGATTTAAAATTATTATTGAAGAATTACAAACTAAGTGACGATATCGCTTTCCGTTTTTCTCAAGCATCATGGGATGCTTATCCTTTAACGGCCGATAAATATGTAGATTGGTTGAAATCAATTTCATGGACAGAGGAGATTGTAAACTTGTTTATGGACTACGAAACATTTGGAGAGCATCAGTGGAAAGAAAGTGGAATCTTCGATTTCATGTACCACTTGCCGCGCTTGGTGTTGGGCCGTTCTGAATTTAAATTCTGCACACCATCTGAAGCAGCAGAACAATTGCAAGTAAGAGGTTCAATCAGCGTTGACAATCCAATATCATGGGCCGATATGGAACGTGACTTATCTGCTTGGTTGGGTAATCATATTCAAGATGATGCTTTCGAAAGTTTGTATCGTTTAGAAGAAAAAGTGAAACGCATCAAAGATGCCGATATCCACAGAGATTGGAGATATTTACAAACCAGTGATCATTTCTATTATATGTGTACTAAGTTCTTCAACGATGGAGACGTGCACAAATACTTTAACCATTACAACACGCCATACGAAGCTTTCATTAATTTCATGAATGTGTTGACCGATTTTGAAGAGCGTGTGAACAAGCACATCAAAGCTTTGGATGCGAAAGTGGACAAGAAAACAGCACCAGCAGTAAAAGAAGTTGCTGCTAAAAAAGAAGCTCCTAAGAAAGCAGTTGCTGTTAAAAAAGCAGCTCCAGTCAAGAAAAAGGTTGAGGCTAAAAAGAAAGCTGCTCCAGCAAAGAAAAAGGAAGAACCTAAAAAGAAAGTAGTAGCTAAAAAAGCTGCACCAAAAAAGAAAAAGTAAGTGCTTTTCCCGTAGGGGTGCCCCTTGCGGGTACCCATAAATATTAAAAAGTGCCCGTTAGCCGACGGGCATTTTTTTTACATTTTATAGCCACCAAATAAATTGAAGTTTATATTAAGTCCTATCGTCACGAATGGCAACTAGCCAATCCCTCGGAGAGAAGAGGACTCTTTTAATTTAAATTAGCAGGACAAATAGCTAATAAAATAATATCATCTGTTTGTTTTTTATTCCCTTGCCATCTCCGAAGGAACAGGTTGATTAGAAGTTGTTTTTCAAATAAAAAGTTAACTTCAACTATACTATCTAAAAAATTAACGAATCTATTTAAGGTTAGCTTTTTATCCTTTTCACCGCCAAACTGGTCTGAAATACCATCAGAAAAAAAGTAGAATAAATCATTTTTGTTATACTTAATAGTGAAATCCTTCGCATATGTCTTTAATTTATTGCTTTTTTCTTTATCGGAAATCTGCATAATATTGTGCTTTCCAGTTTGAGAATCAAAATAAATAAAGGGTCTATTTAACCCCATAATTTCAATGATCGATTTTTTTTTGTTTATGGTAAAAATAATATAATCTAAGGAATCTTGCATTTGGTATTCGCTGTTACCTCGTGCCAAAAAATTTTGTAATTTATTTTTAAAACTATCAACAATAGTATTAATTTCACTCGATTCTGCAAATGAACTGCTTGCTAATTGAGCACAAAGAATAGACAGTAAAGCTCCTGGGACACCGTGTCCCGTGCAATCACCAATTATCGCGACAACTTTTTCTTTTGTATTTTGAAAAAAACAAAAGTCACCGCTAATTACATCTTTTGGTCGGTTTACATAAATATTATCGCCAAAACAAGTTGTAATTTCTGCGCTTTGAGGAAAAAAAGATTTTTGAATACGCTCGGCATATAAAATGGAGTCATTTAGATTTGATAAATCTTGCAGGGCCTCTTCCAGTTGACTTGTTGAAATTGGCTTTGATAAAAACCCTTTCATATTCGACGAAATAGCTCTCTTATAAGTGCTATCATCAGAATTTGCTGACGCAAAAACGACAGGAATAGGGATCATTTCACTTATTTGTTGCGAAGCTTTAATACCATCAATGTCGTCTCCTAACCTAATATCCATCAGAATCAAGTCAGCTGTATTTTCTTTAAAAAAATCAATGACATCTTGCCCATTTTCGAAGCAAGCCACCACTTCATGCCCTAAATTCAGCAAATAATGCTTGTGTAGCTCTTGAATTATTAAATTATCTTCTACAATAACAATTTTCTTTTTCATTTTTTATCTCGATAAGGCAGTGTCGCTTGTTTTTTATTTACTACATAGTATAGTAAGCAGTTCGCTCTTAATGATAGGTTTCACAAGAAAAGCTAACATATTCGTTTTCTTCGCACGATCAACAGTCTTTGCATCTGAATTTGCAGACGCATAAATTATCGGAATATCACTATTTATAATTGTTGCTGTTTCTATTCCATCTTTTTCACCTTCAATTCTTATATCCATTAAGATGAAATCTGGACGAAGCTTTTTAGCTATCTCAATCGCGTCTTCACCATTATCAACACAGCCTATTACTTCACAGCAATCACTTTTACTAATATACATATCCATCAAATGTGCAATAAGTATATTGTCTTCAACAATTAAAACTTTCTTAGTCATTTTTAAATTTTATTATGATTGAGAAACCTTGCTTGTTTTCATATTCATACGAACCCTTAATTTGCTTTACGAAGATATTTAATAATTTGTAACCAAAAGAGGCGGCCTTCATTAAATTTAGGTTATCGGGAAGACCAGGGCCATTGTCTGAAACAATTAAATGAATTTCGCCATCCATTTCTTTTAACTTCATGCTAATTATACCGACTTTCGCATGCTCAAAGGCATATTTAAACGAGTTGGTAATCAATTCATTTACGATAAGTGCGATGGGTACTGCTTTGTCTGTAATTGCAAAAATTTGTTCGAGATCAAAGTTTAAAGTTATTTCTTTGCCTTTGTTGTAATAATTACTCAAAAATTTCACTAAATCTTCTAAATAATCTTTTAAATCGATTTTAGCAAAATTAGCGGACTTATAGAGTTTTTCATGAATCAAAGACATAGATGTGATTCTGTTTCTAAGTTCTGAAAGCTGAGAAGTGACATAGCTGCTGGCTGAGCTAAGTTGTTGCATTTCTATTATGCCTATGACTAGTGCAAGGTTATTTTTTACTCGATGATGCACTTCTCCTAAAAGCGCATTTTTTTGTTCTAATGAAGTGGATAATAATATTTCTTGCTCTTTAAAAACAGTGACATCCACACCATAGCCAATCACATTTTTTTTATCCCCCACTGCGTAAAATCGTCTTTCTTTGTATTTTGTTTCTCCAGCAGCACTTGTTTGTTTATCAAGCCATAAATGTTCCTCTCCCGAATGTAATATTTTCATAAAAGCGGATCTTCTTTTTTGCGCAAATTCAGTGGGTACATTTTTCAATTCGGCATAATCAAAATCATCTTTTCCGATAATCCATTTTCTAATTTTTTCATCTTTTATCGCTTCTTTGTTCACGAAAAGGTATTTGTGGTTTTCGTCAAAAACAGCAATATCGATAGGGATATTATTTAAAATACTTTCATAAAATACTTTTAGGGATTCAATTTCGTTTTTACTTTTTGCTCTTTCAGTCGATTCGTAACCAATTGATATATATTGAAAAGGTTTCCCTTCATCGATACAAGGAACAATTGTAGCTTCTAGAAAATATTCTTTACCGTGCTTGGTTATATTTCTTTTTTCACCATTCCACACATTGCCGGAGGAAATTGTATTCCACATATTGGCAAAAAAATCTTTTGAGTGGAAACCTGAGTTCACTATCCTGTGATTTTGGCCAATTAATTCTTCTCTAGAATATTTGGATGTTTCACAAAATTTATCATTCACATAGGTAATTACACCTTTTGTGTCAGTGATACTTACAATAGAAGATTCGTCAATCGCCTGCTTATAATTTAATAATTCTTGTTCCGTGAACTTCCTGCTTGTAATATCACCTGAAATCCCTGTCATTAAAATGGGAATTCCGCTTTCATTTTTAATGATTTTCGTTTTGCTATAAATCCACTTTATTTTATTGGAAGGTGTGATGATTCTGTATTCTAAATTAGTTTGTCCAGTTATAAATAGACTCTCCATTTCCTTTAAAACCCGATTTTTATCCTGTGGATGAATTACATCCGACCATAAATTTAAATTGCCGTACCATTCTTCAGCTGGAACTTCATATAGTTGTGCTGCTGATTCACTAATGTATTCTAATTTATAGTCGGGTAAACTAATCCCCCAAACCGTTTCCGTTAGAGAGCCCAGTAAAACTGATATTTTTTCTTTACTTTCTGTTATCTCTTTCGTTTTTTCTTGTTGGATGCGTTTAAGTTTATTAATCTCCGTTATATCTTTCAAAAATGAATTCACCTCTAAAAACTCATTCTGTTTAGATTTAACTATTATTTTACCTTCTACTTCAATTTTTTCACCATTTCGACTTATCAAACTATAATTGACAAAAAGTTCTTGGTGTGAATTGGCAATTAAATCTTGAAAAAATTCTATACAATGTTCTTGAGAATCGGGATGCACATGCTCGAAAATTGAATTACCTATTACATCAGATTTAGAATAATCCATCTTTTTAAGCCATGAATCGTTCGCAAAAAATATGGTTCCTGATTCGTCAATAGATAGAATTAAGTCATTTGTTGTATTAATGAGGTTTCTATATTTTTCTTCTGCTTTTTCTGTTTCTACTAAATTCTCTTTTAAAAATTGTTGATTTTGTTCTATTTGTTTTTTCTGTCCTTTAAGTTCACTGTTACTTTTATTAATTACATCTATTAAAGAACGTGCTTCACTAATTGATTTTTGAGCAGTTTGCTGCAAAAACAAATATTCAATGATGAAATCGTGTTGAGCAAAATCGTTTAATGTAAGATTATAATTTTTTAAAGAAAATATTCCATTCAAAATGGGTTGTGCAGATAGAATAATATCTGAATCAACCTTGCTTAACGAACATTTAAAACGCTGTTCTTTGCTTTTACTTGCAAAAAACAACACTTTACTTTTTCCTGAAATCCTACTTTCTATTGCTGTAATTATATCAAATTCTAACTTGAAAAAATCTGTTATTTTATTTTGAATTGCTATTTCTGGATTCGACTTTATAAATGACTTACCAATTGCTGTTATGTCAAAATTTGAATTTAGAATTAAATAAAATGAATTATTTAATTCCAGTGCCGTGCTGATTTTTTCTCGTTCTGCAAAGGAATTTTCATTTATCTTTCTCAATTCTAACAACCTCACTATACCTTTTGCAACTGTTTGTAATGATTTTAAAGACTTTGAGGAAATTTCTATTGTTTTAAAGGCCATAATTGAGAGTGTCCCTAGAACAATATTGTTGCTATCAGCAAGCGGAATTCCAACGTAAAATGATACTCGCTCATTATTTAAAACAAAAGGAGATGCTGCAAAAAGAGGATCAGAAAGTGCATCGGTAATAATTAATGGCTCATCGCTTGAATTAATAGCAATTGAGCAAAAAGAACCTTCTGTTGGGATTTCAGAAATAGTAATGCCAAAGCTAGATTTAACCCAATGTCTTTTTTTATCAACAAAGCTAATTAAAGCCATTGGAGCTCCAGAAATCTGAGCAACTAGTGCAGTTATTTCATCATAATCTTCTTCAGGATCCGTATCCAGAATCGAATAACTTTTTAGCGCTTCAATGCGCTTATTTTCTATTTCAATCAACTTATCCACGATCTCATTCCCAGGTAATTTTGAATACATGGCAATCATTATTCTCATTCTTCTCCTGAATCTGTGTAGTAGAAACATTTAAATCAAATCGTTTCCCTAAACCTTTTATTAATCCATAAAGCATAGGAATAAAGCCATTTCTATGAGAACGGTATTCCAATTCAATTGATTTTTCCTGTGAATTTCTAGTTGTAAATTGAGGAGCTCTTAAATCAGGCATAATATTGTTAATTCTAAAATGGAGCATATCCAAATTATCAAGAAATTCTGGGAACGAATTGCCTGCCATATTCAATAAATCTCCATAACCTTCCTCGGCAGTATAAAGTATCCAATATTCACCAAATGCTTCAAGTATTATGTTAGAATCTGCCTTTAATACAATTGATGCATTTTTCACTAAATCATAGGTCAGTTTGTCAGGATATGAACTCATTCCAACAAAATCTTCTTCATCAAAATCTGATAGTTTACAGATTTCTTTCCATTTTTCATTTCCGTAATTACTTACAACTAAATCTTTTATAGCTTTGTTTACCAATCCGTACATATTGATTGTTTTTTTTTATTCTGCTAAAGGTGAGTTCTAAAAATTAATTTTTCTAACCTTTTTATAAACGAATAGACCCACGCGAATTCGTTATGAAAATACGGGCGCTATTTTAGCACTTTAATTCCGAATAAACTAATTAGAAATATTTTTAAAACCAACTACCCGTTTATAATTTTAACTATTTAAAAATAAGTGAATTATTAACCGAAATCGCACCAATACAACTCTTTCAAGGGCAAATTGGGGTGATAGAAAGAGGGTTGTCTCAAATAGAAAAAGTCAAACGCTGCCGCACAGTGATGCGAAAAAACTATAAAACAATGGCTTTAAGTATTGAGTGGTCATTGGCGCAGTAAATCAGGTTGCGCATCACGATATTTCATTCAAAACAATGATTAAATTAACCCAGATAGTGCTTAAATAGTTAGGTGTTTACACAATCAATTTACAAAACCATCGTTTAACACTTAAATTTATTTACCACTAGCATTTTATTCATTTCTTTTGGTAGAAAGATGAATTGTCACGACTTCCCCATAAAATTATAAATATGAAACTACTATTTTCCTCACTGCTGTCGCTAGTTGTATTTGTTGCTGCTTGTTCTAAAGAAGAAGAGAAAGACGACAGCATTGCGGTAAATCAAGCTATTTTTGAAGATATTACGGTTGGTAAAAATTATACTTTTTATAAAGGAGACCCGAGTGTGCATCCTTCCTCGCCGCAATCGGCACACAATGCTTTTTTTAGGGTTCGATTCAATGCTATTGCTTCGGCGGCGCTAACAGATGGGGGAAAGCTTCCTGCAAATGGTACTTTCCCTGAGGGCTCAATTATCGTTAAAGATTTATATGATTCTCAAACTGGTGATGTTGTGTTGTATGCGGTTATGAAAAAAGAAAGTGCTAATGCCAATAGCAATAAAGGTTGGTTATGGATAGAGTATGATGCTGCTGGAAAAGATGTTTATAAAATAAATAGCAAAGGCAATGCCTGTGTGAGCTGCCATTCAACAAATCACAGAGATTTTGTGAGGTTGTTTGATTTGTTTTAGTTCTCCTTATTTGGCGTTGATTGGCTTAATGCCATTCAACACTCTTCTAATCTCATTCACTTCGCTCATGAGTTTATAAGTCTCATAGCTATTTCCTTCTTCAATGTATTTTTTAAATTGCTGAAGGTTGGCCATATAGGCATCTAAAGCAACAGTTAAATGTTTTTTGTTTTGCTCTAAAATAGGAGCCCACATTGCAGGAGAACTTTTGGCCAAACGAACGGTAGATTCGAAACCAGAACCCGCCATATTGAAAATATTCTTTTCGTCTTTCTCTAAATCGAGAACTGTTTTACCTAAAATAAAAGAGGTAATGTGTGATAAGTGTGATACATAGGCAATGTGACGGTCGTGCTCCTCAGCATCCATATAAATGATGCGCATGTTGAGTGTTTGATACATTTTTTCTACTACACTAACAGCATTGATATCGCTTAGTTCTTTCTCGCAAATGATGGTGATTTTAGTATCGAATAAATTGTCGATGGCAGCACTCGGACCAGAATTCTCCGTTCCAGCGATAGGGTGGGTAGCTACAAATTGTTTTCTGTTGATATGGCTTTTAACCTCAGCACAAACGCCACTTTTGGTAGAACCTAAGTCGATTAGTATTTGTCCCGATTTCAATTTATCTAAAACGGTTTGCACTACTTTATTTGATTTATCAACCGGAATGGCAACAGCAATTAAATCACTTTTTTCTATCAAAGTATCTAAATCAACAAACTCATTGATAAAGCCAATTTCTAGAGCTTGCTCACCGTGTTCGGTACTGATATCGAAACCATAAAAATAATCGGCGAAGTTTCTATTTCTTAAAGAGGTAGCTAAAGAGCCACCAATTAAACCTAAACCGATGATGCCTATTTTCATAAATAAATTTTAAGGTTCAATGTTCAATGTTCAATGTTTAAAGTTAGCTAACATTGAACATTGAACATTAAACGTTGAACGATAATTTATTAATTCTTTCCAAAGCCTCTGCACACGATTCTTTTGTTCCACATAACGATGCTCTCACATATCTGCTGCCGTTTGATCCGAAGATAAAACCCGGAGTGATAAATACATCTGCTTTATACAAAATATTATCTACAAATTTCTCAACGCTTTCCACTTCATCTGGCACTTTAGCCCACACGAACAATCCCACCTGTTTAGGGTTGTAAGTACATTTCAATAAATCGAAAATTTCGCAAACCAATACTCTTCTTTCGCGATAAATTGCATTCACATCATCGTGCCATTCTTTGCCGCTTTTCAAGGCTTCTACAGCAGCTTTTTGTAAGCCTAAAAACATGCCCGAATCCATGTTGCTTTTAACTTTGAGAATGCTGTTTATGTAATCGCTTCCACCGCAAACCCAACCAATTCTCCAGCCTGCCATGTTGTGCGATTTACTCAAGGAATTCAATTCTAAACAAACCTCCTTAGCACCTTCTAAATTGAAAATAGAAGTTGGCTTGTCGTTTAATATTAAGCTGTACGGATTGTCGTTAATGATTAAAAACTCATTTTCTTTTGCCAATTTGATTAGCTCTTTCAATGTGTTTTCATCGGCCTGCGCACCCGTAGGCATATTGGGGTAATTGATCCAAATGGCTTTCACCGATTTTAAATCCAGTGATTTTAAATGGGTGATATCAATCGCCCAATCTTTATTTTCATCGAGATTGTAATACTGAATTTTAGCGCCTACTAAGTTGCTTACGGAAGTGTAAGTAGGGTAGCCCGGATTGGGCACCAACACCGTGTCGCCTTCATTGATAAAGGCCATACTAATGTGCATGATTCCTTCTTTTGAACCAATCAAAGGCAATATTTCGTTGCTGAAATTAAGGTCAACATTATAAGTTCTCTTGTACCAATTAGCAATGCCTTGGCGCAATTCGGGTATACCAACATAGCTTTGGTAGCCATGACTTTTCTCGTCTTTAGCAGTTTGGTATAATGCTTCAATCGTTGCTTTAGAGGGAGGTAAATCTGGACTCCCAATGCCTAAGTTAATGATGTTTTTTCCTTCGCTGCGCAATTGTGCAATTTGCTTCAGTTTTTTCGAGAAGTAATATTCTTCAACGCTACCAAGGCGTTTGGCTTCTTTAATAATCATGCTAACTTGTTAAAATCTTGTTTTTCGTATTCGCCTAAAATAATGATGTTGCTGGCAAAAGCGGTGATGGCTTTTAGCGCATCTTTAAAATTTTCTGCTTTCTCCCAAGTTAAATCAACATGGAAAGTATAGTGATGCAATTTACCTATCAAAGGCATGGATTGAATTTTACTTAAGTTCAAATTTTTATCATGGAAGATATTTAACACTTTAGCTAAACTTCCGGGTTGATCTGAAATTTGAAAGCAAATGGTTGCTTTATTGTTTTTTGGATTATCGGATGGCGATTTCGATAAAATTAAAAAACGAGTGTAATTCTCCTTGTTCGTTTCAATATTTTCGGCCAATACTTCTAATTGAAAAATTTCAGCAGCACGTTTGCTGGCTACGGCAGCAATACCCACCAATTGGTTGTCGTGAATTTGTTTGGCCACAGCAGCAGTATCTTCTTTATCTACCAACAAGGCATTTTCAAATTGCATTAAATATTCGGCACACTGGCGCAAAGCCATGGGGTGCGATTGTATTTGTTTTAAATCTTCCTTTTGAGTGCCAGGCAAAGCCATTAAGCACTGTTCTATAGGTAAAGAAATTTCGCCAATCACATGAAATCGGTAATCGAGCATCAACGAATAGTTTTGTAAAATAGAGCCTGCAATAGAATTCTCAATAGCCATTACCGCATAATCGGCCTTGTCTTTTTTTAGCGCTTCAAACAATTCTTGAAACGACATACATTCTACCGGCTCAATGTTTTCTCCAAAATATTTAAGTGCAGCCACCTCATGAAAAGAAGCGGTGATACCTTGTATAGCAATTCTCAATTTCGTCATGTGGCAAAGATAGTAATTGAGTTTAAAGTTTGGGTCTAAAAAAAGTTCAGATTGTGGGGCAACGTTATTCGTTTTTAACATCTAATTGTTACATTAGAGGAAATGCATACAGAGCTGGAAGACATAATTAAGGGCTGTAAAGAGCAAGATGAGAAGAGTCAGGACTTACTGTACTGTCGCTATTCGTCGCTGTTTTTTGCCATCTGTTTGCGATACCTCAAAGACCGTGAAGACGCGCAAGATGTATTACACGATAGCTTTATTAAGATATTCGACAAGATGAATTATTTTTCTGGAGAAGGTTCTTTTGAAGGATGGATGAAAAGAATATTGGTAAACAATTGTCTTAATTTTTTAAAAGATAAGAAGAAGATTTTGAAGATAGAAAACGAATTGTGGGTGGAGCGTGAAGAGCCTGTTTTTGAATTGGCGGTAAATGAAAGTATGGATATTGATCCTGCCGTGTTAATGGAGATGATTCAAAAACTACCCGTGGGTTACAGAACTGTTTTTAACATGTTTGTGATTGATGGATTCGATCATAAAGCGATTGCAGAAAAGCTAAATATATCTGAAGGAACATCGCGTTCTCAGTTATTGAAAGCGAGAAGATATTTGAAAGATAAATTGACAGATTACTTGAAAGATGAGCGAAAGAAATATAAATATTGATGATCTTTTTAAAGATGCTTTGAAGGATTTCAAGGTGGAGTCTCCTTTACGTTCTAAAACGGCGAAGAAAGAATCTTTTGCGAAAAAGAATGCTGTAGTAATGGCATTAGGGGGAGCAGGTTTATTAGCTATTGCATCGCTTTTCTTTTTCTTCAGCCAAGAAAGGGAACAAGCTGCTAAAGAAGAAATTAAACCTCAAGAGGCCCCAGTTATTGCAAAAACACCTGAAATTGCAATTGTTAGAGATACTATTGTGAAGGTAGTAGAAGTTCCAAAAACGGTTGTTGTAGAAAGTCCTGCTTTAAAAACCAAAGCTGATTCAAAAGTGGAAATCCCAGTGTACAAGGAAAATGCTGGCGAAAAATCAATGATTATTACCACGCGAAGTTCTTATTCTGAAACCTATGAGGTAGATGAAAAGGGCAATAAGATCAAGGTTTTATCTACACAAAAGACACAGCGTTCTGATACAACATTGGTGAAGTAAATTTAATTTTGTAGAAGCATTATTTTATGCATCTTTGCCCACTGCAAAAACAAAGTCCTGCTATGTCTTTATTTACGAATAAATTAAAGTTCTTCCTGAAAGAACCCATTCAAGAGTGGAAATCAAACAAGTCTTTCATCGATAAAATCACTTCTCCCTTAACTCATCGCTTACTTTTTGTATTGATTATACTTAGCTTGTTTGTGGCTATGCCTTTTTTGGCATTAGATGCAGGTACCTCGGCAGATGAAGTTTTGCATTACAATCAATCGAAAAAAAATTACGACTATTTTGCTACGGATGGAGATAATAAAGATTGTTTAAATCCGATAGGAGTAGATCCTTTGTATGCCTACGGACAATCATTCGACACTGTGAGTTTTGCCGTTATGAAATGGTTTGGAGTTGAAAAGATATATCATGTGCGCCATTTTTTTATAGCCATTTTGGGCTGGATGATAATCCTGTTTTCGGGTTTATTGGCGGCACGAATATCGGGGTATAGAGCTGCAGTTTGGACTGCCTTGCTGGTATTCTTCACGCCGTCTTTTATTGGTCATGCCTGGAATAACCCAAAAGACATTCCTTTTGCTACTGCATACATCATGACTTTCTACTACTTGGTGCGCTGGCTGCAAGATTACCCTAAAATCAAATGGTTTAACAGCATCGCGCTTTCTTTGTCTATTGCCTTTGCTATAAGCATAAGAATTGGAGGGTTATTGCTTATTGCGCATACCGCACTATTTTTCTTTTTTACCTGGCTTATGAATGCTAATGGTAAGTTACTTGGTAAAGAAAGTGTAAATAATTTATTGAAATATGCAGGAGCAATAATTCTGATAGCTGGGGCCAGTTTTTTTATTGGAATAAGTGTATGGCCTTTTGCTTTAGAATCGCCTTTTGAAAATCCTAAAAAAGCTTTGGATTTGATGACCAATATCAATATTCGTTTGCATCAATTGTATGATGGAAAAACCTATTGGAGTAACGAATTACCTGTCATGTATATTTATAAAATAATGTTTCTAACCATACCCGCGGTGGTGTTTATTGGTTTTATTTTCTTTCTGCTTACCATTTCTTACAACAAAGCAAAGAAGTTTTTCTTGTTCATGATGTTTTTTGCATGTGCATTTCCTCTGGCTTATGTTACCTATAAGCACTCGGTGTTGTATGGAGGTTGGAGGCATATGTTGTTCGTATTTCCAAGTTTTGCAGTTTTGGCTGGTATTGGATTTAGCGTGGTTTTAGATCAGTTTAAAAAATCGAATATTCGCCTATTGGTCTCTGTTTTACTGTTGTTGCTATTTATACATCCAGTGAAACATACTTTAGCCAATCATCCCTATGAATATGTGTATTACAATGAGGTACAAGGGGGAGTTAAGGGTGCTGAAGGAGATTTTGAGACCGATTATTATCAGCACAGTGTGCAAGAAGCATCTGAATGGTTGGCAAGATATATTGCCGAAAAAGACCATCCTAAAAAAGGGGAAAGAAGATTGGTTTGTCATTATACCAAGAAAGAATTGATGGACTATTATTTCCAAAAAGACACATCAATGGTGACTTTTGTTTACTCGAGATATTATGAGCGTTCTATGAAAGATTGGGATTATTGTATTGTGTTTGCTGGTTACATTAGCAGTTACGAATTGAAGAGCAAATCATGGCCTAGCAAAGATGCTTTGTATGTTGTTTCGGTAGACGGAGTGCCTATTTGTTCGGTGGAAAAAAGAGGAAGTAAGGAGGATTTTTTAGGCTATAAGTCTTTGCAACAAAATAATTTTGTAGAAGCAAAAACGCATTTAGGTAATTTTGTCTCGCAGTATCCTAATAGAGCCGAAGCACTTTATTTATATGGTATTTCATTGTTTAATACTGGGCAACAACAAGAAGGAATCAATCAGTTGTATAAATCATTGGAAGTGTACGATAAATATGAAGTGGCTTATGGTGCGCTAGGTAACATGTATCAGCAATTGGGCAGGTTTGATGATGCAGTGAAAATTTATCATCAGTACATTGATGTAAAAGACAATTCTCCCGAAGCCTACTATGGTTTAGCGCAAACATACGCTCGTATGAACAAATTAGACAATGCATCACAAGTTTTAATTAATTTATTGAATTCAGTAGACGCGAGATATGGCCCTGGTTACGATTTGCTTTACCAAGTGTTTATGAAGCAAGGTAAAATAAACGAGGCCAATCAAGTAATGGCTGCTAGGCAGAAAAACGCAAAATAATTTTATTTTTCATGCAACCTATTAAAAGTTGCTGCATCTGAGTGATATAAGTATAAACTCAAATGCAATGAAAAAGAAAATGTTAAAATTCAGAAATCAGTTTTTGATTCTAGGACTAGGGTCGATGCTTATTGTTTCCTGTTCTAAGGAAGATTTTATTGATTGTATAGTTCATCAAAAAGGGAATCACAAGATAGACACCAACGAGGTGGACTGCGGAGGATGTTTAGGTTTAGATACCATAGATAAAAATGATCATATTCTTTGCGCTACTTGTCCAGACTTCACAGATTCAACAGAGGTGACTCCGGTTGAAGATGATAGCACAAAAGAAGGTGGTTACAAGTATTACGATTCTATTTACAACAACCCTAATTATGATCCAAATAAAGACGGACTGCTTCTAACTCAGTAACTCACTCTCAAAACACCATCCTGTTTTGAGGGTGGTGTTTTTATTTTTACTTTCAACATAACAAAAAGAAAGAAATATTTGGCGGCCGATTTGCAAGATATTATCAAAGGATGTGTAAAGAGAGATTATAAATATCAAAAGCTACTGTACACTAAGTACGCTTCTCTTCTTTACGCAATTTGTCTTCGGTATTTAAAAAATACTGATGACGCTAAAGATGCTGTGCAAGATTGTTTCATGAAAGTGTACGACAAAATAGCCGGTTTTAATCACGAAGGTTCTTTTGATGGATGGATAAAACGACTTACCGTTAACAACTGTTTGATAGTGCTACGCGAAAAGAAGAAAGCAGTTTTTGTAGATGAAATTTATATACCCATAGAGATGGAGAGAGATGAAGAGGATGAGGGCTACGATATTGATAAACAAACCTTGTTCAATATGATACAAGATTTACCAGATGGTTATAGAACAGTGTTTAACTTATATGTGATTGACGGATTTTCGCACAAAGAGATAGCCGAAAAAATGGGCATCAATGAAGGCACATCCAAATCGCAATTAGCAAGAGCAAAAAAAATATTGAGAGATAAAATTACACTTTTACAAAATGAGCAAGAAAAGCAACATAGAAGAGTTGTTTAAAGATTCGATGGACGACTTTAGGGTTGACCCACCAAAAGAGACAAGCAAGAAAATCTTGTTGGCTCTGTTTTGGTCGAATATTATACACCACTACAAAGGAGCTATTATAGTCTCTGTTGCTGCTGCATTAGCTGGTGTTGGTGCGTTATTTTATTTTAATCAAAGCACCGAAAATACCAGTTCTGCAAAAGTTGAAAATTTAAACGCATCAAACGCAGTAACTTCTATGCCTTCATCTTCTCCTAGCAATAACTCTACAGCTTTTAGCAAACAGTATAATGCACAAAAAACTAGTGTTGAAAAGAGCGTTAACGACAGTAAACAAGTGAATTCATCTGTTGCCAGCAATTCGAGTCTAAGCACAAAAGCGAATAAAGTTAATAGTAAAGAAAACACACAGTCTGGAGGTTTAAATTCCTCATCATTAGTTTCTTACGATGTTATTTCAATAGAAAAAACGTCTAAGAAATTGACAAAAAATAAAATCAAAAAATCATCCACTACCGATAAGAAGCGTAAGGAAACTGATAATGTTGAAAATCAAAAAGAAGAGCTTATTGGTCCGTATGGTTTTATGGGGGAAGAAGGTTCAGAAGAACGCAAAGAATATGAAAAGATATTGAATGAAGGAGGCTTTTTACCAAAAATAGGAGCTTCTGAAGAACGCGACAATGTTGATGACTCAAAGAAGGATTCTACTATTTACTTTTTGCTTCAAGATAATATGCGCAAATCATTGGCAGCGGCTGATTCTGTGAAAAAAGATTCGCTTGTAGCCACAAAAGATTCAGTTTCCAACAAAAAGAAATCACCACTTACTTTCTTTGTGGGTGCAGGTTTAAGTGCTTACAATTGGCAATTGTCGCATAAAGAGTATAGCTATTCTCCATCTATAACTGGCGAAATAAATGTTGGTGCACAATACAAGGGTGTTATGTTCTTTAGTGGTGTTGGCTTTGATCAACAAAAAATAAGCCTAGATACGAGGGTGTGGTCAACGAATGACAGTGAATTGGTAGAAGTGCCTCTTTTGGTATATGATACCATTACTAAAAAAGACAGCACTATTTATACTTCGGAGATGCAAAATGTAGTTAATTGGCATTCAGCTAATGATGGACGCTCAATTACGCTCAATTACCTATATGTTCCTTTGCAAATGGGGTATGCTTATCGTTTTCAAAAACACCAATTAATGCTAAAAGCGGGAGTGGGTATGCATTTTTTAACCTCATCTTCTCAAACAGATTCACCTAATGACACCTCTGGTTTGGCAAGCATGGGCACTCCTTTGTTTGAACCTAAGAGGTTCTTGCTCGATTACAATGTTCATCTAAATTATGGGTACAATTTCACTTCGCACATCTTAGTGGTGGCGGGCGTTTCGGTGAAGCAGAATCTTGGTGATCATGTGTTGGTTTTACAGCAATACACTAACTCGCCCTACCGTCCGCCAGGCATTGGAGGCTCATTACAATTCATTTATAAGTTTTAAGGCTGATTTAAGTCAACATTTATTTGGGTTTTTGTAGTCAATTATTTATATATTTGCTTCCCTTTTTTAAAACGCTTAGGCGCTAAGAGAAAGGCTACTAATAGTAAATGATACAGTCTTTTAAAACTGAAAAAAATGGCAAAATCTAAAATTCTTTACACCATTACCGATGAGGCTCCTATGTTGGCAACCTTTTCATTTCTTCCCATTGTAAAAGCTTTTACCGCTCCGGCTGGTGTAGAAGTAGAGACTAGAGACATCTCTTTAGCCGCTAGAATTATTTCAAATTTATCTGAGTTTTTAAAAGACGATCAAAAGGTAAGTGATGATCTTGCTGAGTTGGGTGCTTTGGCTGTTAAGCCTGAAGCTAACATCATCAAATTACCAAATATATCTGCCTCTGTTCCTCAGTTGGTAGCTGCCATTAAAGAATTACAAGACAAAGGTTACGCATTGCCAGATTATCCGCAAGATGCGAAAACCGATGCTGAAAAAGATATCAAAGCTAAATATGCTAAAGTGTTGGGTTCTGCTGTGAACCCTGTATTGCGTGAGGGTAACTCTGATCGCCGTGCACCTAAAGCGGTTAAAAACTACGCGCGTAAAAATCCACACTCTATGGGTGCTTGGTCGGCTAGCTCTGCTTCTCATGTAGCAAGCATGACACAAGGTGATTTCTACGGAAGCGAAAAATCGGTGACGGTTAAAGATGCTAGCGATGTTAAAATTGAATTCGTTGCTGCCGATGGTACTGCCACTGTTTTAAAAGCAAGTACTCCACTAAAAGCTGGCGAAATCATTGATACAGCTGTAATGAGTCTTTCTGCATTGAAAACATTCATCGCTGCAGAAATTGAAGATGCTAAAGCTAAAAATGTTTTGTTCTCTGTGCATTTGAAAGCTACCATGATGAAGGTTTCCGATCCTATTATGTTCGGTGCTATCGTTGATGTTTACTACAAAGAAGTTTTTGAAAAATATGCTGCCTTGTTCGCTGAACTAGGGGTGAATACTAAAAACGGATTGGGTGATGTATATGCTAAAATAGCCGGACATCCGCAACAAGCTGAAGTGGAAGCTGCTATTCAGGCTGTGTATGCTAAAAGTGCAGCTGTTGCTATGGTAAATTCTGATAAAGGAATTACCAATCTACACGTTCCTTCTGATGTTATTGTTGATGCTTCAATGCCTGCGATGATTCGTACATCCGGACAAATGTGGAATGCAGCTGGTAAAGCACAAGATACTAAAGCAGTAATTCCTGATAGATGTTATGCTGGTGTTTACCAAGCTACTATCGATTTCTGTAGAAAAAATGGTGCTCTAGATCCAGTAACTATGGGTTCTGTGCCTAACGTTGGTTTAATGGCGCAAGCTGCTGAAGAATATGGTTCTCACAACAAAACTTTCCAAATTTCTGGTAAAGGTGTGGTTAAAGTGAGCGATGCTTCTGGTGTTTTAATGGAACAAGCGGTTGAAAAAGGAGATATCTTTAGAATGTGTCAGACTAAAGATGCACCTATTCAAGACTGGGTTAAACTAGCCGTAAACAGAGCGAGATTGAGTGCTACTCCTGCTATTTTCTGGTTAGATCCACAAAGAGCACACGACGTTCAATTGATTGCTAAAGTAAATGCCTATTTAAAAAATCACGATACTAACGGTTTAGATATTACAATCATGTCGCCAGTAGAAGCTACCAATGCTACTTTGGAAAGAATCGTTAAAGGTTTAGATACTATTTCTGTAACAGGAAATGTATTGCGTGACTACCTAACAGATTTGTTCCCAATTTTAGAAGTGGGTACTTCTGCTAAAATGTTATCTATCGTTCCTTTGATGAATGGTGGTGGATTGTTCGAAACGGGTGCTGGTGGTTCTGCTCCTAAGCACGTTCAACAGTTCTTGGAAGAAGGTTATTTGCGTTGGGATTCACTAGGTGAATTCTTGGCTTTGGCTGTTTCTTTAGAGCATTTGTCGCAAACTTTCAACAATCCTAAAGCTTTGGTTTTAGCTGAAACTTTAGATGCTGCAACTGGTAAATTCTTGGAAGAAGATAAATCTCCGGCGCGTAAAGTCGGACAAATAGACAACCGTGGTTCACATTTCTACTTAGCGTTATACTGGGCTCAAGCTTTGGCCGAGCAAAATAAAGATGCTGAGTTGAAATCTATCTTTACCAATATTGCTAAAGAATTAACAGATAACGAAGCTAAAATTGTTGCCGAGTTAGTTGGTGCGCAAGGTAAAGCTGTTAACATTGATGGGTATTACAAACCAAATACAGATTTGTTGTCGAAATCAATGAGACCAAGTGCTACTTTAAACAATGCTTTGAAGACTTTAGAGTTGGTATAGTTTCTAACTAATTTTTTTTTGAAGGGCGTTCGTCAGCTGACGAACGCCTTTTTTTTGTTTGCAATCTTTTACACTCGATACTTCTACATAGTACGTCATTGCGAGGTACCCCGAAGCAACCTCAGTGTGTTTTAATTAGTGACTCTAGATAAGTTTGCTTCGGGGTACCTCGCAATGACGTACTGGGTTTGGTGCGGTAATAAAGCCAACTTTTTTTTGATTTTTCCTTTCCATTCTCTATCTTTCAAATACTACAAACCATTACGAAATAAATTTATTGATATGAAAAGAATCTTACTCGCGATTCCATTATTGCTTCTTTCTGCTTCAAGCGCTTTCGCTCAACTTCCTTGCAACGTAATGGTTGGTTACTGGCAAAACTCATGGGGAACAGCTATTAGAATAAAAGATATTGATGCGAATTACAACGTTATATGTTTAGCATTTTTAGAAGCCGATAAAAATTTGGTTTCAACAGATAATACCATCACCGATTTAGAATTCACTCCAACAAATGTAGCTCAAGTAAAGGCTGATATTCCTATAGTGCAAGGCCAAGGAAGAAAAGTACTCATTAGTATAGGAGGAGGAACAGGTTCTTTTAAATTGAATAGCGTTAATGATAAGAATACATTGGTTTCTAAAGTAAAGACTTTTATTACCGATTACGGAGTGGATGGTATTGATTTAGATTTAGAACAAGGTGCTTATGTATCTCAAGCAGGAACTATTTCAAATCCGTCATCACATATTACTTATGTTATTACTGCCTTGCAAGAATTGCTTTCTTGGTATCAAACTACATATAGCAAAAAGATGATATTAACGATGGCCCCAGAAGTAGCCTATACTGTTGGTGGTTTATCTAATTACATGTCGAGTACTTATGGTGCCAGCTATTTGGCAATCATAGAGGCATTGCAAGATGATATTGATTTGGTGATGGTGCAGTTGTACAATGCTTCGGGTGGAAGTTACGGTTTAGACAATGTTATTTACTACGAAGGCAGCGCCGATTTTATAGTGAGTCAAACAGAAGCCATAATTAAAGGTTTTACTTGTAAAAACTCAAAAGGGACATATACGGGTTTGCGCGCAAATCAAGTAGCTGTGGCCTTGCCTTCTAGAACCAATGCTAGTGGATATTGCAGTCCGGCTATAGTTAAATCGGCAGTTGATTATTTGCGTGGAACGGGTTCTAAGCCAGGTTCTTATACTTTGCAAAAAGTAGGAGGATACAAAGGTTTACGCGGTTTAATGACGTGGTCGATAAACGAAGACAAAGACAATGCAAATGCTTTTGTAAATAATTACGCATCCATTTTCACTTCATGTTTATCTGCCAATGTTGAAAGTGTAGAAGCTGCTGTAGGTTTTCAAATTTATCCCAATCCATCTGAGGGGTTTGTTTTTGTTCAAGGAAGTGTTTTGAAAGGTAAAACACTTTCTTTATACAATTAACTAGGTGCTTTGTTAATGCAGCAGCAAACTGCAGATAACAA
>CAMBXP010000042.1 GCA_945871895.1 Chryseobacterium gleum
TGAGGCATCAAGCACAGAGTCGATAGTATAAGTAGCAGCTGCTTTCACAAAAAACTTGTACGGACTTGCAGCGATTCCACTTACCGTTTTCACAGTTGAACCGTCGTTTATTTTCAAAGCATATGGAGCATTTCCTGTTAATACAACACTAAGTTCAGCGCTATCTCCAAAACAAACAGAAGTACTTCCACTTATCGACGCTGTTGGCAAAGCACCAACTGTTACCAGTGATGAACCTGTACCTGCTTTTTTACATGACGCGTCAAACACAGTGTCTACGGTATAAGTACCTGCTGATTTTGCATAGTAATAGTAAGGACTTGCTGCAATTCCCGTTTTCACAATAGTTGTAACGCCATCTTTAATTTTTAATTTCCAAGGCGCTGTGCCAGTAAGAGTAACAGTCAATCTTAAACTATCACCAGCACAAATAGCACCAGCACCGCTAATAGCAGCTGCAGGCAATGTATTGATGGCAATAACAGCAGAACCAGAACCTAATGTATCACACGTTGAATTCCAAACAGAATCAACTTTATAGGTACCCGCATTTTTTGCATAAAAAGTGTAGGTCGGTCCAGCCACATTTTGCACGGTCCATTGAGTTGCACCATTGCTGAATTTCAATTTATATGGACCAGTTCCGCCACTTAAGGCTACTGACAACTGAGTGCTATCTCCCTCACAAATACTTGCTGTGCCTGTGATAGTAGCTTTAGGTTTAACGCAAGAAGAACAAATCTTAATAGTATCGTTCACTGGAGTGCCGCATGAATTAGGTGAAATAGTAGTAATAATATATTGACCAGATGTAGCTCCTACAATAGTATGAGAAGTAGCATTAGCAGCAATATTAACCACTTGGTTAGCACCTCCATCTTTTTTATACGTCACAGTTACTGCTTCTGCACCACTCTTCTTAATCACTAATGGTCCATTAGTACATTTAGCGGCTCCAGTTCCTGTAACTCCTGATTTATCCCAGTTAACATTTGTTCCGTTCTTACTTTGAACTGTAAGTTTACTGAACAAGCAGTTTGGATTGCCAACTTCATCATTATCTTCAAAAGTCACAACTTCATAATCACCAGGCTGCGTTATAGGCACGATAAAGGGCGAATGGTCAACATTAGAGAATACTTTTGAAGATCCGTCTGGGTATTTCAAAGTGAATTTGAAGTTTTTATCACCTGATAACCAAACTTGTAATTCGCCTGTTGTTCCTGGGCAAATAGTGTCGTTGGTTCTTAAAGAAACGCCTAAAGCATTGGTAGGACAAGTTCTAGAAGCACTAAACTGAGTTGCAATGTATTTTGAAGGATCATGACCACCCATTTGGATAACAATTTCATCGATAACTGGACCCAAATCTTCAAAGTTTACGGTTGCACCACCGTTAATACCATCAAACACAGCCTTTATTGCTGCTTGTTTGGCCGCTGTCTGCAGTTTTGGATAAAGAATTTTAATCTTATCAAGATAATAAAGAATATCAGTCCATTTTATTGGAGCATTATAACATCCATGATTCTGAGTAGTTTTATTACTTTTAGCGTTGTAATGTGCAGCATATAGAGCGGCATTACCACCGTCAAGTAAACTTGTGAAATTACCTACTTTCTGACTACTACCTCCATCAGCAGCCCCCCAAGTGCCACCTGTACCAATCACTGTATTCATATTTGTTGCATTTACAGCATTGGTGTAATTTGCCCGAATAGCATTTAATAATGTGATACCTGCATTTGGACCATCATGATATGCATGATAAAATATTTTTTCAATTGCATATGGATCTTTAGCATCTTTCCAAGTTTTTGGTATATTAAAACAATAAATCTGATCCCAGTATCTAATGTCCTGATAGTGATAATATGCTACAGCAATTGCTCCTGTTTCCCAATTCCCATTATCAATCACATTAGAAAAGCCAGCGGTACCATATGCATTGGTTTGCGCAAATAGATCGGGCTGATTGTCTTCAATTTGTTTATAACCAATATTTAGAATTTGAAAACAATTGTTAGTTGTATTCGATATTCCTGCCCCTGGCACCCCAGAGTTAGCATTAGCATTTATATAGGTGTGGCCTCCGGTTTTATTTGGAACTATCGTTGGATCACAAGTCATTCTAGACTCATTCATTGCCGTTGCTGTCCAGAAATTTGGAGAAATCATATCGGCACCTGCCAAGTTGGTAAACAAACGATGCCCAACCATATTTGCGATTGCCCAGCTAGGTCGGTCGGTAGGAAACATGGCATCAAAAACGCCTTCTCCATTCCAAATTTCAGTAGCTGCTTGACCTAAACACAATTTAGTAGGTGAATATAAAAAACACTCTCTTTTAAAATCGAATGTGGCATCAAACAGCTCAAAATTTTGGGTTTGATTGCAGTTTTTCACTTCTACAGTGTAGGACTGCCCTCCTTGAACATACGTGCCAGAAGTTGGAAATTGAAGCACTCCTGAAAAAATACTATTATTAACAGATAAATTTGCAGTTTGGCCATTTGCAATTGAACCTGGCCAATTAACATTTATGTTAAAACTCCATACGGTTCCTACCTGAACACCATTTGAGAATGGCCAAGGCAATGAAACCAAACTAGGCCAATCCATAGTAAATTTATTACTGGCCAAATCTAAAACTACACCACTGTTATTTTGCACTGAAAAAGTGGATGACCACCCCTTTGGAGATGCTTGAGTTTTTGTTACCGGACAGAAACTTATCACGATATCGGCGGAATAAGAACTTAGGCTGATGGCGCTAAAAGCCAGGAGAAGAGCATTTTTTTTCAGTTTTTCCCCAAAGAAAAAAAGTAAATATAATCCCATAAATTTAATCTCAAATAATTTAGTAATAGCAGTCAAAAAACCTTTAAATATCGAATCCCCATTCAATATTTAAAGATGTTAGTCAATTCATTCATAGCAGCATTAATTAGATGCTTACTGTATAATAGAACAAAATAGGAAGATTAATGTTACAGACCAAAAAATAATTAGTGAAAAAACAACTTTCCGACAAGCGATAATTAATTGCTTTGCACTGATAATGAATGATATAAAACAAAAAAAACAAAATGGTTTCATCTTGTTTTTTAAAATTTTGAGAAATTCTAACTTTTAAGAATGATAGAAAGAGTACTCGGAATTGTCTGTAAGTGTTTTAGGAGGTCTTTCTGTTTTCACAAGATCAATAAAACTAATTTCGGGAAGTACCCAAGTTTTTTTTCAATTTCATAATAATCGTTTTATAATGCAAACATAAAAGTTATTAACGTAAAATCAAAGCACACCAATACGCTGCAGCTCCTTCTCAAAATCAATTTGATAACGTTGAGCCGATAGCATCGCTTCATAAGAAAATTTCGCGTAATTATTTTCCAAGTCCAAAATAGCTTGCAACCAATCTTGTACGTCGAAGGTTTTTAACACAACCCCTCCACCACCCAAGGCATCTGGCAAAGAACCATTATTAGAAACAATTGATGGCACACCGTGAAGTCCGGCTTCTATAACCGCTCTTCCTGGCCCTTCATTAAAGTGAGAGGGATACAATAATATTTTTGTGGCATTATAAATTGGTGTCATATCCAGCTGACGATGAAAATAACGTACGTTTTTCTGCAAATACTTCTCACCTAAACTAACGCTGCGCCAGCTTTCAACAGCATAAAAAAGGTAGTTAGGCAATCGTTCCGACAATTGCAAAAAAGTTTCTACCCCCTTTTTTTCTATCGGATTTATCAGGGTTATCACATTTTGTTTGTACTGATAAGGCACCACTTTTTCGGGCCTTAAAAAAGGAGAATTTAAGATGTGGAATTCTCTATTGTGAAACTGCGCGCCAAAATCGGCCATGGCCTGCGAATTATATAACAAATACTGTGGATTAGCTTTGTATAACGACTTTCTTTCTGCAACAGCATCTGTAACCCAGGCCACAGTTACGGCACCTTTTAAGTTCATTGCTTCTACCATTTTTGCCGATTGTTTATTTAAGACAAAAACAACATCATTCTTTTCAACTATTTTATCAAGCAAAGAGTAAAATTTCTCCTCAAATGTTACAATGCACGCAACACCTTTGTATTGATAATGCAACTCACATTGATCAACTAATTTCCATTTAATATTCCATTCATTGAGATAAGCAATGTAGCTTGCCATGGCAGTAACATCAAGAGCTTGAGTGCCCGAAAAATGGCCCAAACAAAGCACTTGGTAATTTTTTTCAGCTAAAACAAAGGCTAAATTATTTCTTGTAACATCAACACCAGCCGCAAAAAAAGGCAACGCATTTCCATAGACAGGAAAGATGATTTTCTTATGATTTACATGTATTGTGCGCTCTAAGACATTCTGCCTTTGTAATCAGAATACCCAAATTTTCTTACCAATTTAAACTTACCATTCTTTTTAAGAATTCCTATCGCCGGATGATTCACCCCATTAAACATGGTAGTTTTAACGAAGGTGTAATGCATCATATCCTCAAAGATGAGAGTATCACCTTTTTTCACTGGTTTATCAAAACCAAATCCTTTGATAAAATCACCTGAAAGACAGGTTGGTCCGCCAAAAGTGTAAACATACTTAGGCTTCTTAGCCTCTGATTCACCTCGCAAAGCAGGCTTGTAAGGCATTTCCAAACAATCGGGCATATGGCAAGTGAAAGAAACATTCATAACAACAGTTTTCTCATTGTTTGCTTCCACCAAATCTTCTACACGAGCAAGTAAGAACCCAGTTTTCCAGCCAATGGCCTCACCTGGCTCTAAGAAAACCTCTACATTGTAATTCTTTTTGAAGTTTTTAATGAGTTCAATCAACAATTCCGTATCATAATCATCACGAGTAATATGGTGTCCGCCACCAAAATTAACCCACTCCGCCTCATGTAATAGGTGTCCAAATTTCTCTTCCACCGCTTCCATCACTCTCTCCAGCGAATCGGAATTGCTTTCACAAAGCGCATGAAAATGCAAACCTGTAATTCCTTTAGGCAAATGTTTAGGCATTTGTTCAGCTGTAATTCCTAAGCGAGAACCCAACATACAAGGATTGTAGATAGCAACGCCAACATCAGAATATTCAGGATTGATGCGTAAAGCACATTTAACCTTCTTCTTATTTTTTAAAATTTTCCCTTTCAAACCTTCCCACTGAGTAATAGAGTTGAAAGTTAAATGAGAATTGTATTTGATATAATCATTGATTTCATCCTCTTGATAGATTACCGCACAAGCATGAGAATCAACACCCATCTCCTCATAACACAACTTACTTTCATACAAAGAACTTGCAGTGCATCCAGCCAAATATTTCTTCATAATGGGAAATGTGCTCCACATGGCAAAGCCCTTCAATGCGCACAAAATTTTAGCACCGCTTGCATCTTGCACATACTTCATTTTCTCCATGTTTGAGATAAACTTTTGTTCATCTAAAACATAACAAGGATTGGGAATATTTTTATAATCGCTCAATGTTCAATGTTTAATGTTCAAAGTTCCACACGTAAATATTCAGCTAACATTGAACATTAAACATTGAACATTGAACGAATTTCTATTTATTAAATTCCAACGGTTGATTTACCGCTTCGTGCCAAGGTAAACCATATTCACCTAGCACCGCCAAGAAAGGATCTGGATTGAATTCTTCCACATTCCAAACTCCTGGTTTCATCCAAGTGCCGTTAGCCATTAACAATGCACCAATCATAGCAGGAACACCAGTTGTGTAAGCTACACCCTGACCTTGAACATCGTTGTAAGCATCTTGGTGTTTACAGTTGTTCCAGATAAAGTAAGTTACTTCTTTACCATCTTTAACACCACGAATTTGGCAACCAATAGAAGTTTCACCAGTGTAGTTTTCACCCAATGAACCTGGCTCTGGCAACAATGCTTTCAAGAATTCGATTGGTACTATATCATGACCTTGGAACTTGATTGGTTTAATACCAGTGATTCCAATGTTTTCCATTACTCTCAAGTGTGTTAAGTATTCTTGTCCGAAAGTCATCCAAAAACGAGCTCTTTTCAAAGTAGGGAAGTTCTTCACCAACGACTCTAACTCCTCATGGAAAAGAAGGTACGATTCTTTCGGTCCAACACCTGGATAACTCACAGGCTGATGTACAGACAATGGATCAGTTTCTTTCCACTCACCATTTTCCCAATATCTGCCACGTTGAGTGATTTCACGAATATTAATTTCAGGATTGAAGTTGGTTGCGAAAGCTTTACCGTGATCACCTGCGTTACAATCGATAATATCTAAATAATGAATCTCATCGAAATAATGTTTAGCAGCATAAGCTGTAAAAACCCCTGTAACACCTGGATCGAAACCACAGCCCAACAATGCCATTATACCAGCATCTTCAAAGCGCTTTTTGTAGGCCCATTGCCAGCTGTACTCAAACTTAGCCACATCTTTAGGCTCGTAGTTGGCAGTATCTAAGTAATGTGTTTTAGTCGCCAAACACGCATCCATAATAGCTAAATCCTGGTAAGGAAGAGCAATGTTTAAAACGATATCTGGAGTATATTTTTCAATGATTTTGATTACGTTTTCAGCATAATCAGCATCTACTTGTTCTGTTTTAATTCTATCACCACCTATTTCAGCAGCAATTGCATCACATTTCGATTTGGTTCTGCTAGCCAGAACAATCTCAGTAAAAATAGGCAAACGAGCACATTTTTTAGTAACTACGTTACTTACTCCACCTGCTCCGATAATTAATATTTTAGCCATTGTTATAAATTTAGTGGCGCTAAAATATAAATTAAAATCCCTTTGAGAAGTGTTGTTAAAAAATAAGTGTAAAACTTAACATTTTACTTACAATTGTCCACGTTCTATTTTCACCACAATTTCTTCTATTAAGCGATCTTTATCGTTGTTTAATGGATCAAATTTTTCCTTTAAGTCATGTTCAAACAGCTTTGCCACGCCTTGCCACATGCCGGCGGCAAAACCACCGCGCATTTCTTTCAGGAAATCATAGGAGCTCGACCCTGTTTCTCTATCAATTAATTTTAACAGAATATCTCCTTCAGAAATGTACAAACCACGCAACGTTTCACCATGCTCTTTAATCAATTGCTTCTCTACTTTTTTCATGATTTTTTTCTTCTCATCATCAGTAGTAACTTTCATTAATTCTTCTTTGCAATCGGCCAGTAAATCGGCTGCTGTTAGGGCAATAGGATATACTTTCCTTATTCTTCTCAGCAATACGCGATACTCTCGTGTATCTTCCTTGCGCATTAACTTGCCCGTTTTTTTATTGACAATGACATCAATAGTTTTAAGCATGTAAACAGTATCGTTGCCTATTTTCACATAGGTGCCCTGCACTTGCGCATGCAACGATTGCAAGAAGCAACAAATAAACAATATAATTGCAAGGCGACAACACATACTACTCGTCTTTACGCTTCAACCACTCCTTTTGATATGTCGTTGAAGAATATTTTTTCACATGCACTCGCTTGCTATCGTAATTCCAACTTGCAAAGGCTGCCACAACTTCGTTAAATTCAGCAGAGGCATTACTCTCTTTAGTAAAATAATCGGCGATAAAGGAAGTACCATATTTACCCGAAATAAATGATTCGTGCCTTAAAACAAATTGAGCCAAGGGCAAGGTGGTTTTCACACCCACAATTTTGTATTCATCGATGGCACCCAATATCTTTTCAATCGCCTCAGAGCGTGTTGGCGCATGCACTATTAATTTTGCAATCATAGAATCATAATACACTGAAACTTCTCCACCTCTCTTGAAACCATCGTCTACACGAATACCATGACCTTTAGGTGTTTCGTAAAAACGAAGCACTCCACTATCGGGAGCAAAATCATTCCAAACATCTTCAGCATTTACACGCACTTCGATGGCGTGCCCATTAATCTTTAGGTCGTTTTGAGTAAAAGACAATTTCTCTCCTTGCGCCACTTTAATTTGCTCCTTCACCAAGTCTAAGCCCGTTATCATTTCTGTAACAGGATGCTCCACCTGTAAACGAGTATTCATCTCTAAGAAATAGAAATTATTTTGATCGTCTAACATAAACTCTACAGTTCCTGCTCCTAAATAATTGCATGCCTTAGCAACATTCACAGCGCTTTCTCCCATTTTTTTTCTCAGTTCTTCGGTTAAAATTGCCGATGGCGCTTCTTCTACCACCTTTTGATGGCGACGCTGAATTGAACAATCTCTTTCGAACAAATAAACTGTATTACCAAAACAATCGGCCAACAATTGAATTTCAATATGCTTCGGATTCTGTAAATATTTTTCTACGAAAACGGCTCCATTGCCAAACGATGCTTCGGCCTCACCAGTAGCCCTCTCAAAAGCACTTTGCAACTCCGCATCGCTATACACCACCCTCATTCCTTTTCCACCTCCTCCCGCAGACGCTTTCAATAAAACAGGATACCCTATACTTTTGGCTAATTCTAAAACTTCATAATGATCTTTTAAAGCTCCCTCTGAACCTGGAACTGCGGGCACAGCAAACTTCTTCACGGCGGCTTTAGCCGATAATTTATCGCCCATAACTTTCATGGAATAGGCCGAAGGACCAATCAGTATAATTTGCTCTTTCTCCAAGCGCTCAGCAAATTCAGCATTTTCAGAAAGAAAGCCATAACCAGGATGAACTGCATCTACGCCTTGCTCTTTGCAAACCGCAATGATTTTATTCATGTCTAAATACGACTCTCGAGATGCTTTTCCACCAATAGAAACAGCAATATCAGCCACGCGAACGAAGGGCATATTTTTATCAACATCTGAATAAATCGCAACTGTTTTAATACCCATTTCTCGAGCCGACCGAATCACCCGTAATGCAATCTCTCCGCGGTTTGCAATTAATATAGTTTTGATGTGTTTCTTAGTCATGGATTAACTTTTTAACAATACGGGTTCAATTTCGAACTTTTTTTCCGCTTTAGCAGTATCTAAAGCTAAATTAATGTAAGTTAGCAGAAGGATTCTAGAAGGAAATGTTACATAATGCAACCGATAGTAAAGACCTTTTATGGTTGACAATACTTACTTGTGTTATTGCTGCTGGCTACCTAACACTCACCGCCATCAGCTTTAAAGTTTACAAAAAAGTTAAAAGGCATTTCGCTATTCAATATTCATTAGCAAAACAACAGCACCGAGACAATATTGAAAAAGAAGCAAAAATCATTGAGAAAGGTTTTAAAACTAGGTTGTATTTGCAGGTAATTCTCGGCCTCTTGCTTCACGTTAATTTCTTTTTTATTTTAGGATTGATGTACGATTTCTTTGAGTTGTGGTATCTCTACGTAACCGTTGGATTATTTTTAATTAGCACATTTTTCACCCACAGAGCATTTGTTTACATCGATAAACGCAAAGCAAGAAAAACAGAAGAAGAACTTACCCACCCAACAGAATGAGCATCGACAAATTCACTCAACAATTTACAGAAGCCTTTAATTTTTCAGGAAAAACAGTAGTAATAGGCGGACCTGTACTCGACAAAAACATTATAAAGAACTTAGCGGTTGAATTGCCCTTGGCTACCATCAACCGTCACGGTTTAATTGCCGGAGCAACTGGCACAGGAAAAACAAAATCCATACAGCGTTTGGCCGAATCTCTATCTGAGCAAGGCGTTAATGTTTTACTGATGGATATCAAAGGCGACATTAGTGGCATTTCTAAACCCGGTGAAGCTAACCCGAAAATAAAAGAAAGAATGGATGCCATCGGCGCGCCATGGTGTCCTCAACAATATCCAACAGAATTGATGACCATTTCCGATGAAAAAGGAGTTCGACTGAGAGCTACTGTATCTGAATTCGGTCCGATTTTGTTCTCCAAAGTCCTAGAGCTCAATGAAAACCAAGAAGGCGCTGTAGCCATTGTTTTTAAGTATTGCGACGACAAGAAATTACCGCTATTAGATATCAAAGATTTTCGTGCTGCACTTCAACATTTAGCTGAAGGCGATGGCAAAAAAGAAATATCTGAAAACTACGGCGCCATATCTCCGGCTTCATCAGGCGTGATCATGCGCAAGTTGTTAGAGTTGGAAATGCAAGGTGGCGACAAGTTCTTTGGTGAAAAATCATTCGAAGTTGAAGATCTTTTGCAAAAAGGAAAAGATGGAAAAGCCTACATCAACATTTTACGACTAACAGATATTCAAGACCGCCCCAAATTATTCTCCACCTTCATGCTTTGCTTATTGGCAGAGATTTACAACAAGTTTCCAGAGCAAGGTGACAAAGGAGAACCCAAGTTGGTCATCTTCATTGACGAGGCACATTTAATTTTCAAAGAGGCATCGAAAGCCCTGATGCAACAGCTGGAAACCATCATCAAATTAATTAGAAGCAAAGGCGTTGGCATCTTTTTTTGCACGCAATCTCCAGCCGATATACCAGATGTAATATTGAGTCAGCTAGGCGCTAAAATTCAACACGCCTTGCGCGCATTCACTGCCAAAGATCGAAAAGACATTAAGTTGGTAGCCGAGAATTTTCCTTCATCAAATTTTTATAAAACAGATCAACTCATTACTGAATTAGGAATCGGAGAAGCTCTTGTAACCGTTTTAAGCGAAAAAGGAACACCTACTCCGCTCATACACACTATCATGTGCGCGCCACAATCACGCATGAACGTACTTACTTCTGAAGAGCAAGACGAGATAGTTTCCAACTCGGAAATAGCCGCAGAATACAACGAAGTTATCGACCGCAAAAGCGCTTACGAAATATTGAAAGGCAAACTTGAACCTGTTCAGGAAGAAATGCCTGAAGAAAAGACAAAAAACGAAGAGGAAAGAGAGGAAAGGACAGAAAAATCTTCTTCTATTGGCGATACCATCAAAGCAGTTGCTGGAAGTAGTGTTACCAAAACCATTGTCAGAGAATTGACCAGAGGTTTGTTTGGAGTGTTGTTTGGAAGTCCGAAAAGAAGCACTAGAAGAAAGAAAAGTAGTGGATTTTTTTAAGTCGAGGGCCACAAACAAGGAATCTTCTTGCAGAGCCTATCACTGTAAGCTTTTCAATCTTTTTTCCGCCAACTCAAAACGCCCACTCAACCTTAAACACTGCTGATAATTCAATTTAGCAGAATCAATACTACCTTCCCTTTCGTGAATCAAGCCTTTCATATAATAGGCTTTAGGATTATTGTATTGAACTGCGATATCAAACAACTTCTTTGCCTTATCATACTTACCCTGATCATAAAGAATATTGCCACTATTATACATGGCACTGCCATAGAAATTATTTCCTTCGGGAATAGTGACGTAAATATTGAAGGCTTTATTTGGTGCGCTATGCATCTGATAAAATCGGGCTTTATTGAAAAGCACCTCCGGAGACAGGGGTTTTAAAGATAGCGCATTATCGAAATAACTTATTGCATTTGAATCATGTTTGGCTGATGCTAAAATCCCCAATTGAATATAGGCATCGTAATAACTAGCATCTTGCTCTACTACCGTTTGAAAATTAGAAAAAGCCTTTGCAGTATCGCCAAACTCCTTATAAGACAAACCTTTCAAGAAATAGGCATGGGAATTATTTCGCTCCTTTTTCAAAACATCATTAGCAGAAACTATTGCCTTTTCAAACTGACCTAAATACAAATGAAATTCGCTCAACTTTAAGTTCACCTCAATATTAGTAGAATCGAAACTACGAGCCCTATTTAAAAAGAAATAAGCATTTTTATATTCTCCTTTTTTAAGCAATAAATCGGAATACAATACATTCACTTCCACATTTGAAGAATCTTCTTCCAAGGCTTGTTGAATGCCTTTTTCTGCCAGTGCCATTTCTCCTTGCTTAATTAGCTCCTTAATAGAAGCAACATCTAAATCAGAGGATGAACAGGCAAAGAATAAAAGAGCAAAGATTAGGAGACTTAGGATTTTCATAATGAGGTCTAAGTTAGCACAAAAAAGAAACGCGCCTTACGACGCGTTTCTCTTATCAACCATAAAATTTACAATCATGGGTTTATCACGTCCATTATTAAAATCTTATTTCTTAGTTCAAATTTAAACTTCAAAATCGTTGTCTGCAAGGGCTTGTTAGTAAATTAACAATTAATTTTTCTCCTGTCAGTCCCTTAAATCTCAGTTCAAATCTGATTATCAAAAAGTTAAACCTTAGTTTTCAAAGCTTCAACAATTTTTGTTTCTAGCTCATCTGCCAATTCGACATTGTCATCTAACATTTGCTTAACTGCATCACGTCCCTGACCCAATTTCGTATCTCCGTAAGCAAACCAAGAGCCCGACTTCTTAATCACATTCAATTCAACACCCAAGTCGATGATTTCACCTGTTTTAGAAATCCCTTTGCCATAAATGATGTCAAACTCAGCTTTTCTAAATGGAGGCGCTACCTTGTTTTTAACAATTTTCACTTTGGTGCGAGAACCTATAACTTCCTCACCCTCTTTAAGTTGGCCAGATTTACGAATATCAATACGAACCGAAGCGTAAAACTTCAAAGCATTACCACCAGTGGTCGTCTCTGGGTTACCAAACATCACCCCAATTTTATCACGCAACTGGTTGATGAATATTACGCAACACCCACTTCTACTGATAGTTGCAGTTAATTTACGTAGCGCTTGAGACATTAAACGAGCATGTAAACCCATTTTAGAATCTCCCATTTCACCTTCAATCTCGGCTTTAGGTGTAAGTGCTGCAACAGAGTCGATTACCAACAAATCCACCGCACCAGAGCTAATCAAGTTATCAGCAATCTCTAAGGCTTGTTCACCATTATCAGGCTGAGACATTAACAATTGTTCAGTATCAACACCTAAAGCCTCAGCATAAGAACGATCGAAAGCATGCTCAGCATCAATAATTGCAGCAATACCACCTTTCTTTTGTACCTGAGCAATGGCGTGTATGGCTAAAGTTGTTTTACCAGATGATTCCGGACCAAAAATCTCAATGATTCTACCCTTAGGTAAACCTCCTACGCCTAGAGCTAAGTCGATAGTTACCGACCCAGTTGAAATCACTTCAATAGGCTCTATCGCTGTATCTCCCAAGCGCATTACTGTTCCTTTTCCAAAAGATTTATCTAATCTTTCAATGGTCATTTGCAAAGCTTTTAACTTTTCTGCATTTGCCGAGTTTGTTTCTTTTACTTCTTTAGCTGCCATGTTTTTGTTATTTAGTTTATTTATAAGTTTCTAATATTTGTTCTGTGTGATTCTTTGTTTCTACTTTGTTAAATATTCTTTCAATTATTCCCTTTTCGCTTATCACAAATGTGGTTCTAATGATGCCGTCAAATTCCACTCCCATAAATTTTTTGGGTCCCCAAACACCATATGAATTGATTACTTTCTTGTCAATATCTGCAATCAATCTAAAAGGCAAATCAAATTTCTTAATAAAACCCTGATGCTTTTTCTCTGAATCGGCACTTACACCAATGATTTCAAAACCGAGCTTCTGTAAGCCGCTGTAATTATCTCTTAAGTTACAAGCTTCCGCAGTGCAGCCTGGTGTGCTGTCTTTAGGATAGAAATACAAAACGATTTTCTTTCCCTTGTAATCAGTCAATCGAATAGTATTACCATTTTCATCTTTAGCATTAATTGACGGGGCTTTATCTCCTATTTTTAATTTTGACATTTATTTAATCATTTAAGTGATTGATTTCTTAACAAAGATGAAAATTAAAATTACAAATACAAAATTTTACCAAAGAAAATATCACTTTTTATTTTACCGAGTTATAAACAATAATTGATACTTTTAACACAAATAAATTTATCTACCATGCTGAAACTCGATGCCAGAATAGAATACAGAGACAAAAGAAATTTACTCACTCCTGAAAAAGTAAATGTATTGAGCGAGCAAATTTTTAATGTGTTCTTTCAAAACTTCGATATTTCGAAATACAAGAATGTTCATTTTTTTAACACAATTACAAAAATGAAGGAAGTAAACACCAGCTTTTTTGTA
Organism: Chryseobacterium gleum; assembly: GCA_945871895.1. Lineage (GTDB taxonomy): Bacteria > Bacteroidota > Bacteroidia > Flavobacteriales_C > JAHEZL01. The sequence goes on from CAMBXP010000042.1 coordinate 14,037, forward strand.
AATACCTTACTAGAAAAACACCCGAATATTAATTTGATTACAAGTGTTTCTGATATCAACTCAAATTTTCTCACCCACTATATAGTAAATAAAGACACTGTATATGTGGAGAATCTTTTTCGTATTCCTGAACCCACTAATGGAATTAAAATCAATGAAAATGAAATTGATTTAGTTTTGATTCCAATGTTCTTATTTGACGAAAAAGGTCACCGTGTAGGTTATGGCAAAGGCTATTATGATAGATTTTTAAGGGAGCTTAGTGACAATTGTGTTAAAGTTGGGGTGAATTTTTTCGGACCGATTGATTCTATCGACGATGCGAATGAATTTGACGTAATTCTTGATTACTGCGTTACACCAGAAAAGGTATTTGAGTTTTAAATTAAAAATTCATAATTAATAATTCAAAACTCTTCTACCCCCCTTTTCGTTTTACCTGATAACCATCTGCCGTAAGCATTTGCACTATTTTGTCACGAAAATCACCTTGAATTAGAATTTCATTGTCTTTTACAGAACCGCCAACACCGCATTTGGTTTTAAGCTTTTTACCCAATACTTGTAAATCGTCTTCTTTGCCTACAAAACCTTCTATTAAGGTAACCGCTTTCCCCCCGCGATTGCGCTTATCTAAACTCACATACAACTTTTGCTGCTTGGGAGGTAAAGTCTCACTTCCTTCTTCTTTATTGGTTTCAAATTGAAAATCGGGATTGGTAGAATACACCGTACCGAGTCTTTCTTTCCAGTCTTTTGCCATATCTACTACTTTTTATTAGCTATATAAACACCCGCAATCACCATCACAATACCCACAATTTTCTTCCAACTGATCTCTTGCACTTGCGCGCCTAAAACTCCAAAATGATCAAATAATAGTGAAGTAATCAATTGTCCGGCAATAATCAAAATAAACATATTCGCACTTCCTATCTTCGGTAAAGTAAAGATAATTACAGTAACGAAAAAAGCACCTAACAAACCTCCAGCATACTGATGCCAAGAAACCTGTTTTAGTTCAGATACCGCAGGGAAACCTTGGCGATAAGCCAACACGGCAAAAAACAAAATGACAGTACCCGTAGCAAAAGATATAAATGCTGCTGCAATTGGATTTTGAATGCTAGCGCGCAACTGACTGTTCACACTTGCTTGCGTGGTTATGGTAACGCCGCACAGCACAGGCAGTAAATAAAACAGATACTTCAACATGAGCTTTCTATTTTTTGTCCATCGGACCGCGCATCTTGGTGATCAATCCGTTCAAGAAATTACGCATCACCTGGTCGCCACAAACACGGTAATTAGGATGGTCTTCTTTGCGAAAAAAGGCGCTCAACTCAGTTTTAGAAATCTCGAAATTGGCTAATTTCAATATCTCAATGATATCGTCGTCTCTCAACTGCAGTGCTACACGCAGTTTTTTCATTATATCATTATTTACCATTTTTCACTTTTTTCTTTTTTGATTTCTTCTTTGGTGCTCTATCAATTCTAGAAGTAAGATACTTCTTCAAATCTTGCTCACTTAAATTTTTCCCCACAATCACGCCTTTCTCATTCAACAATAAATTGGCTGGTATGGCATTAATTTGATAGGTACGAGCTGTTGCTCCATTCCACCACTGGAAATCGCTAACGTGGCTAGTCCATTCTAAACTATCTTTAGCAATAGCGCCTTTCCACGTTTCTTTCATATTAGGTCTTTCTAAGGCTACACTATAAACTGTAAAACCTTGTGCTCCTGCATATGCAGAATCTTTATATGTTCTATATAATTTCACTAAAGTTGGGTTAAATCTTCGGCATGGTCCGCACCAGCTCGCCCAAAAATCTAACAACACCAACTTCCCTTTCAAAGAAGATAACTTGACAGTATCGCCATTAACATTAGGTAAGGCAATTTCAGGAGCCATATTTCCTATTTCAATGCCAACAACTGCTGGCGCTTCTTTTTCAGTAAAAGCTATAGCAACAAAGGCTGCTACTACCAATAAAGTGATTTTAAATATTTTCATAAACTGTTTTTAAGTAAAAAGTCCCCCGAATTTCTTCGGAGGACCAAAATTATAAATTAAGAAATGTTCGACTAAGCTAGTCTAACATTTACAGCATTTACTCCTTTTTTACCGTCTTGAAGATCAAACGTTACTTCGTCGTTTTCTTTGATTTTATCAACCAAACCTGAAACGTGCACAAAATACTCTTTGTTTGATGCTGCGTCTTTAATGAAACCAAATCCTTTAGTGTCATTGAAAAATTTTACTGAACCGTTATTCATATTATATTAAATTAAGCGGTAAAGATATAAAAAATTATCTTCGTTGTATGAAATCCTTCAAAATCATTAGAAAAGAAAATCTAAAGAGTATTGTAAGGATTCCATCTGACCATAAAAAAATCAAATAGAAAACAGATGAAAATTGCAATAATTGGTGCTGGAGCGGCTGGATATTTTGCCGCTATCTCTTGTAAAAACCATTTTCCCGAGGCAAATGTTTCCATCTTAGAGAAGTCGAATAAAACCTTGGCGAAGGTTAAAGTATCGGGTGGCGGACGATGCAATGTTACCCATGCTTGCTTCAGTATTTCTGAGCTTTCTAAATTTTATCCAAGAGGAGAGAAACATTTAAAAAAGTCATTTGGTATTTTCAATACAAACCATACTGTTGCTTGGTTTAATACTCGCGGAGTGGAATTAAAAACAGAAGCCGACAACCGCATGTTTCCCATTACTGACAACTCTCAAACCATTATAGATTGCCTCACCCGTGAAGCTGAAAAACTGAGCATTGATGTCCGTTTAGGTTTTGGTGTAGAAAGCTTAATTAAAACTGAAAATGGCTTTGAAATAACGAGCAATAAAGAAATATTTTTATTCGATAAAATAATTGTGGCCACAGGCGGAAATCCCAAATCTGAAGGATTTAACTGGCTTTCTTCCTTTAATCATGAAATTATTCCTCCCGTTCCATCGCTATTCACCTTTAATATGCCTTCTGAAAAAACCGAGGCGTTGATGGGCGTTGTTACACAGAATACTGTAGTTAGGATTCAAGGCACAAGCCTGCAGCAGCAAGGTCCGCTATTGATAACCCACTGGGGAATGAGCGGTCCGGCGATATTGAAACTATCTGCTTGGGGTGCCCGAATACTTAATGATTTGAATTACAATTTCACTTTATTGGTAAACTGGACTGGCCTTGCGAATGAAGAAGTAGTGAGAGAGAAGGTGATGAGTGCGAGATTAGAGAGTGCTAAAAAGAAAATCGTCAACGCCAATCCTTTCGATTTAACAGTCCGAATGTGGGAATACCTTTTAGATAGAGTAGAAATAAAACACGATATAATTTGGAGTGAACTCCCTAAAAAAGAGCAAAACCGCCTCATCAACACCCTATTCAACGACGCTTACAAAGTAGAAGGCAAAACCACCTTTAAGGAAGAATTTGTTACCTGTGGGGGGATTTCATTGGCCGAAGTAAACATGAATACCATGGAAAGCAGAAAGCAAGAAGGATTATTTTTCGCTGGTGAAGTATTAGATATCGACGGTGTAACAGGTGGATTTAATTTTCAGGCAGCCTGGACGACAGGGTTTATTGCTGGTAAATTGGGGAAAGGGTAGTTATTTATAAATTAGAACTCTAATAATTTTTTATGCGAATTATCTCTTGGAATGTAAACGGAATACGTGCTGTAGCCAATAAAGGCTTTGCAGATATTGTTAAAGAAATGAACTGCGACATCATTTGCTTGCAAGAAACAAAGGCGCAAGATGATCAGGTGAGAGAAGCGGTTGCCAATATGGAAGGCTTTCATATGTACACCAACTCGGCCGAAAAAAAAGGATACTCAAGTACAGCCATTTTCAGTAAATTAAAACCAATTGCAGTCACCAACGACATGGGTATCGACGAGCACGACAAAGAAGGAAGAGTGATCGCGGCTGAATTCGAAAATTACTTTGTGGTAACTGTATATGTCCCCAACTCGAAAAGCGAGCTAGAAAGATTAGATTACCGTAAACAGTGGGATGCTGATTTTTTGAATTACCTAAAATCGTTGGAAAAGAAAAAACCAGTGATTGTTTGTGGCGATATGAACGTTGCACACCAAGCCATAGATTTAAAACACCCGAAAGCAAATTACAATAAATCGGCTGGCTATACCCAAATAGAAATTGATGGAATGACGAATTTCATCAACGCAGGATTGATCGACAGCTACCGCCATTTTTATCCCGATAAAATTGAATACACCTGGTGGAGCTACCGTGCAGGTGCAAGAGCTAAAAATGTAGGCTGGAGAATTGATTATTTTTTGGTGAGTAACAGCTATTTGCCGCAACTGAAAGACTCTTTTATTTTACATCAGGTGATGGGAAGTGATCATTGTCCGGTTGGCATTGATTTAGTTGAATACAAGCATAAATAGCGAAGTGCGAGACAATAGTTCCTTCGTTCCTCAGGATGACAAACACTCTCAAGACTCACTCCCGCTCTGATTTACTGCGGTTGTCATCCTGAGGAACGAAGGAACTATTGTCCTTTACTTAAAATAAACTCACTTTATTTTTTCCGCTATTTTATCGGCGCATTTTTGGCCGTCTATAGCTGCCGACATGATTCCTCCGGCATACCCAGCGCCTTCAGCACAAGGATACAGTCCTTTTATTTCAATGTGTTCTAAAGTTTCTTTATCACGCGGAATACGAACTGGTGAGGATGTTCGCGATTCTACTGCGTGTAACACAGCATCATTTGTTAAATAGCCGCGCATTTTTCCACCAAAAGCTTTCAAGCCTTCTTGCAATGATTTCCAAACTGCAGTTGGTAAAACCTCTCTTAAATCAACAGAAGTAATTCCTGGTTGATAAGAAGTAACGGGCAATTGTGACGACACTTTATTTTGAATAAAATCTACCATTCTTTGAGCCGGTGCAGCCTGAGTTTTACCCCCCATTAAAAACGCTTTTTCTTCAACTGCTCTTTGATAATGCATTCCAGCCAACTCGCCATGTTGTTTAAAATCGAAATCGCTTTTTTCTAAAGCCACTACAATACCCGAATTGGCATAAGGATTATTTCTTTTAGAGGGCGACCATCCATTGGTAACCACTTGATTAGGCGCTGTGGCGCAAGGTGCAATGATACCGCCCGGACACATACAAAAAGAATAAACGGGTTTGATATTGGTTTGATGTACCAAACTGTATGAAGCCGCTGGAAGAAATTCACCTCTATTATCGCAACTGTATTGCACACTATCAATCAAGCTTTGCGGATGTTCTATTCTGATACCTAACGCGAAAGGTTTTGCTTCAATCGCGATATTTTTCTTGTGTAATAATTCAAAAATATCTCTTGCTGAGTGACCAGTAGCGAGAATTAGATTGGAGATTGGGAGAGTGTGTGAACCATTTATGACCACTCCTTTTACTTCCTTGTTTTCAAGAATAATATCAGTGAGTTTAGAATCAAACAAAACTTCTCCACCACAAGCAATGATGTACTCTCGAATCGCCTCAATAATTTTAGGCAACTTATTGGTTCCTATGTGCGGATGCGCATCTACCAATATTTCTTCCGATGCACCAAAACGAACCAATGTTTCTAAAACCTCATTTACATCGCCTCTTTTATTTGAACGTGTGTATAATTTTCCATCAGAAAAAGTACCTGCTCCCCCTTCACCAAAACAATAATTCGATTCGGGATTAACGATGTGCTTTTGATTGATTACAGCTAAATCACGGCGGCGCTCGCGAACCGCTTTTCCGCGTTCTATAACGATGGGTTTAATATTGTTTTTGATAAGTTGAAGCGCTGCGAACAGTCCAGCCGGACCGGCACCCACCACCACTGCCTCTCTGTTAGATGAAATCTTTTTTGTTGCAGGTAATTCAAACAAATGCTTGGGCATTGGCTCATCGATAAAAACCTCAATTCGCAACTGATACACCACATTTCTTTTGCGGGCATCTATCGATCTTTTTAAAACTCTAACCTCAACTGTAGAATCGAACTTAATATTCAATTCATTTTTAGCGATTTCAATATGATAGTTGGCATCATTTACCTCTTCTGGTGCAACGCGTATGTCGATAATCCGAACCAAAATTTAACCTTCAAAAGTTATGGCCACCACAAACGAACGCGCCTTTACCTGGTCTATCAAAGTGGTATAGGCTGTACCATCTTGAATGAGGAGATTATTGAGTCCGTAATTGAAAATAACTTGTGGTGAAAATTTAAAATATTCAAAATACAAATCCACACCAAAACCAACATGTGCCGATAATTCCCATGGATTCAAACGCACCACCTTTGTGTTTTTAGAATCAACTTTTTTCAAAGAAGCCATATCGAAAGCTGGTTTAAATCCACCTAAAAAATAAAACCTACCATTGTTTACACGTTCCGATTTGTACTTTATAGATATTGGGAAATCAAGATAAGTTGATTCCACCACCCTTTTCTGACTCTCTAACACATTATTCTTTGTTTTAACAGTATACTCGAAATCACGCTGGCCGAAAACCAAAGCTGGCACAAACCTTAAATCGAAACCATCACCCAAATGCACATCGGTAACAATACCTAAATTAAAGCCATATCTACCACGAACCAAGGCACTGTAGATAGTATCACTTTGCAACAAATTAGATTTGTACTTCACATCTACACCCAAATTATTTACACCCAAATAAAAACCAAAATGCATCACTTTAGTATTCTCAAAGCCGGGTAAATTTTTAATGCGTTGTTTCTGACTAAACATCAAATTCGAGCCCAACAGCAGAATTAAAACAATATATGCAAAATGCTTTTTCAATTATTTTTTTGCGTGATAAATGGTGGCAATACCAAACGACACTTTATGAATTTTTATTTCCTTAAACCCTACTTCCCTCATAATAGCCGCGAAGTTTTCTCCATCTGGAAAAGCCTGTACAGATTCGGGAAGATAAGTATAAGCGGCAGTATCCTTAGAAACCAGTCGGCCAATTAAAGGCAAAATTCTTTTGAAATAGAAATTGTACAATTGCTTGATAGGAAAAGCCGTTGGCTTCGAAAATTCTAAAACCGCCACTTGTCCGCTGGGTTTTAAAACTCTATTCATCTCCGATAAACCTTTCTTTAAGTCTTCAAAATTCCTAACACCAAAGGCCACTGTAATGGCATCAAAAGTACTGGTTTCAAAAGGAAGGTTTTCACTATCGGCAACACGTAATTCAATTTTACCTTCTAACTTTTTATTTTTCACTTTCACTATCCCCACATCAACCATTCCCTTCGAAATATCAACACCAATAATTTTATCGGGGTTTAACTTTAAACATTCAATTGCAAAATCACCAGTACCCGTAGCAATATCCAGCATCAACTTCGGATTTCCTGACTTCAATAATTTTACGGCCTTCTTTCTCCACAACACATCAATACCCATCGATAGCACATGATTCAACATATCGTACTTAGGGGCAATATTGTTAAACATGGCCGCTACTTGCTCCTTTTTAGAGCCTGTTTCGCTGTAAGGTTTTACTGTTGATTCTGACATGCGGTAAAAATAATACTAAAGCTTGAACTATGAACTTATAAAAACAAAAAAGACTTACATTTCTGTAAGTCTTTTTTAATAACATGAGTTTGATTATTTTTTCAATCCTACTTTATGTCCGGCAATTGCGTAATAAAGAATGATTAAATAACATGGGAAAAGAATCCAATATTGTCCGTGAGAAGCATCACCTGCTGCAACAGCCTTATCAACTCCTTCAGCAATTAACGCTTGCTTCTTAGAATCTACCATTGCGCCATATAGCGGAGGAATAATAGCACCTCCCGAAATCGCCATAATTAATAGAGCTGCACCTGTTTTTGTGAAATTGCCCAAACCATTAATGGCCAATGGCCAAATAGCTGGCCAAACCAATGCATTAGCAATACCCAGAGCTGCCACACAATACACTGAATTGTAACCGGTTGTCATTAAGATACCCGCTGTGAAAACCAAACCTAAAACGGCAGAAAGCTTTAAAGCAGTACCTTGAGAAATAACTTTTGGAATCAAAAACACTCCTAATAAGTAAGTACAAACCATTGCACCTAAAGTAAATGAAGTGAAAAATGAAGCTTCATTTTCAGGAATACCGAGAGACAAACCATAATTGATAATTGTATCTCCAGCTATTACCTCTGCTCCAACGTAAGCAAAAAGGGCCAAAACGCCTAGCAACAAGTGAGG